>JAHLLJ010000021.1 GCA_020444205.1 Deltaproteobacteria bacterium
CACGGTCAAGAAGGTCATGGTCAACTCGGCGGTCACCAGCGCCACCCTGTTGATAATCGTGGCCGGGGCCACCTGTTTCGGCCGCTACCTAACCATGGAGGCCATCCCCAGCAAGATATCCGAGGCGGTGGTCAGCTCCATCACCCAGCCCTGGATATTCCTGCTGACCATCAACGTCCTGCTGCTGATCATCGGCATGTTCATGGACATCATCAGCGCCACCTTGATCCTGGGCCCCATCTTCCTGCCTATGCTGGACAGCTACGGGATCAACGCGGTGCACTTCGGTCTGTTGATGACCGTGAACCTGGCCATCGGCTACTGCACCCCGCCATTGGGGGTGAGCCTGTACATAACAGGAGCACTGGTCAACCGAGATTTACTTTACGTGTCACGGGCGGTCGCGCCCTGGCTGGCCATTCAGATCGGAGTGCTTTTGCTCATGACCTATTGGCCCGACGCGGTGCTGTGGCTGCCTCGCCTGATGGGCTGGAACGTGGATTAAAAGCTCCGTTACCCGAACAACCCGCGCCCGCCGGTTATCCCGGCGGGCGCTTTATTTTTGCCGCAAGGCTTGGCCGTCCCTGCTGTTGGAGCGCGCCTACCTGGCATGGCCTTCCGGCTCGCCCACAGCTTGGCCGCCGCCCGCGTTCCCCGCACGCTCGCGCCAACAAAAAAGGCCGCTCCCGTGGGAGCGGCCTTGTGATGTGCTTTTAATTTACGTCTAGCGCTTGACGGTCAGCTTATCGCCGGGGGCGATGGCGCTGGAGCGCAGGTTGTTCCAGCGCTTGAGCTGGTTGGGGGTCACGCCATAGCGGCGGCCGATGGTCCAGAGGTTGTCGCCCCGGCGCACCACGTAAATCACATGACCGGTGGAGGTGTCCACCCTGCCCTCGGCCTTGGCGCTGGGCACGTAAAGCACCAGGTGTTGGCCTGGCTTCAGGCGGCTGCTGCGGCGGCCGTTCCAGCGCAGGATGTCGCGCCAGTTGATGTTGTAGGAGCGGGCAATGTGCCACATGGTGTCGCCGCGCCTGACGGTGTGGTGAATCTTGCGAGTGCCCCTGGGGCTGCTGGCCAAGGTGCGGTGGGTTCGCGGATTGGAATGCCGGGCGACCCGGGTGGAGCGGGAGCCGCTTCCGGGCGGTACCACCACTTTTTGGCCGATCCGCAGGCGGCGGGGGTTCAGGTTGGGGTTCATGGCCATCAAGTCCCTGAGCCCCACACCATGAATCCTGGCGATGCGCCCCAGGGTGTCGCCCCGGTGCACCCGCACGGTGATGGCACCCACCCTGGCCTTGCGCTGGCGCAACGGCAGCTTGGCATAAGCCGTCTCAAAGGAGGCCTTTTTGCCCGGCGGTATACGCAGGGCGTACATGCCCCTGGTGGGGGGAACCGCCCAGCGGCGCAGCTCGGGGTTCAGGTCGTTAAGCTCCCGGGACTTGATTCCCGCCAACTTGGCCGCCACGCCCAGGGAGGTCCCCGGGTGTACCTTCACCACGTCATACTTAAGAGGCTCTTGGTATTTGATATCGGTAAAGCCGTACTTCTCCGGTTCCTTGGCGATGAGCGCCGCGGCGATCATCTTGGGAACATACTGACGGGTTTCACGCTTTAGGTAATAGCGCCGTCCCTGGCTGATGGACCAGAAATTGTCCGCCTTGTAGCGCTTGAGGGCCCGGCGAATCTTGCCCTCCCCGGCGTTGTAGGCCGCGGCGGCCAGATACCAGGAGCCGAACTCCTCATGCAGGTCCTTCAGGTAGTTGGCCGCGGCGTGGGTGGCCTTCACCGGGTCGCGGCGCTCGTCCACCCAGTAGTTGATGGTCAGGCCGTAGCGCTTGCCCGTACCCCGGATGAATTGCCAGGGGCCCACCGCGTGGGCCCGGGAATAGGCCTGGCAGGAGAAGCCGCTCTCGATGAGGGCCAGGTAGACCATGTCCTCGGGCAGGCCGTGCTCTTTTAAGATGGCCCGCATCATGGGCAGATAGCGGCCCGAACGGGACAGCCATATGCGGAAGCGCTTGGGCACCCGGGTCTGGAAGTAATCGATGAAATACTCCACCCGGGAGTTGATGACGATGGGAATGTCGTAGGTGACGGTCTCCGGCTCGTCCGGCTGGGCAGCCGGCTGCTTCTTCTCGGTGACCATCTCCTTTTCGCCCAGGTCCCTGAGCTCCTGAGCCACCTTGGCGGATATTTCCTCCTGCGGCGGCTTGAGGGGTTTGGCAGTGAGAACCACTGGTTTGGAGGGACCGGTCTGGCTGGTTTGGGAGGAAGTGGTGGCGCAGCCGGCGGCGGCCAGCAGGGCCAAGCAGGCAACGGCTAAAACTGATTTCAAATGCATACATCCATCCGCTGGAGCGCAATTAATACGCCCAAACATATTTGGGCTAAGATAGCAGAGCTGGGCTTGTCTGTAAAGTGCCTGTTTATATAAACGTTTGCGTCACCCCGTCCCTTGGAATTATATGGTTTGACCCCCTGGCCGGCCTCGGGTATTTTTTTAGACGCGAGGGGATGACGATTACACCCTTCCCGGGAGCTTAATTCAGCATAATGACAACATCTTCAATCCTTAAGCGGCTTGGCGCGGCTGTGGCCGTCCTTGCGGTGTCCTCCCCTGCCATGGCCCTGGCCGCGGGCGGGCCCGCCGCCTCCGATCCCTTTGCCGGACAGAGCTTCTGGTGGGTGCTGGGGCTGGTTTTCGTGGGCGGTCTGGGGCTCAACCTCACCCCCTGCGTGTATCCCCTGATCCCCATTACCATCGGCTACTTCGGCGGACGCTCCACCGGCAAGGGCGGGCTGATCATCGATGCCCTGGCCTACTGGCTGGGCATGGCCATCATGTACGCCGCCCTGGGCAGCCTGGTGGCCCTGGGCGGAGCCTTCCTGGGAGAGGCTCTCAGCCACCCGGCGGTGATCTTGTTCCTGGTGGCGGTGCTGTTGTTCATGGCCGCCAGCATGTTCGGCCTATGGGAGCTGCGCCTGCCCGCCTCGCTCAACAAGCTGGCCGCATCCAACCGGGCCGGGGTGCTTGGGGCGCTTATCATGGGCCTGACCTTGGGGTTGTTGGCCGCCCCTTGCGTGGGCCCTTTTGTGGTTGGGCTAATGGCCCACGTGGCCCGCGAAGGTTCGGTGGGCTATGGCCTGCTGGTGTTCTTCATCCTGGCCGCCGGCCTGGGCCTGCCCCTGGCGGTGTTGGCCGCCTTCAGCGGCTCCATCCAGCGCTTGCCCGGGGCGGGCGAGTGGATGATCTGGGTACGCAAATTCTTCGGCCTGGTGCTGGTCATCATGGCCATCAACATCGCCGAACCACTTCTGGGCGCGGGCCTGAGCCGCTGGCTGATGATCTTCACCGGCCTTATTGGGGGCATCTATCTTGGCTTCTTGGAAAAAAGCGGCAAAGGAGGCTTCGTGAGTTTCAAGCGTGTGATAGGCATAATCATCCTTGCCGCGGCTGCCAGCTTCTGGTGGTTCTGGACCCCGGGCGGCGCTCCGGACAAGACCGCCTGGGTGCACTTCAGCCCACAGGTGTTGCAGGAGGCCCAGGCCCAGAACAAGCCGGTGGTTCTTTTCTTCACCGCCGACTGGTGCAACCCCTGCAAGAAGCTCAAAAGCGAAACCTTGCCTCAGCCGGAGGTGCAGAAGCTGCTGGCCCACTTCGTGCCGGTCAAGGCCGACTTCACCAGCGACCCGGGCCCGGAGGCCCAAAACCTGATGCGCCAGTACCGGGTGCGGGGGGTGCCCACCATGATCTTCCTGGACGGCCAGGGCAATGAAATAAGCGAAAGCCGCATGGTGGGCTTTGTCCCGCCGGAGCGTTTCATACCTTTACTTAAAATGGCGGTGGCCCGCACTTCGGCCTCGCCGGGGAGTTAGTACATGGCCTTCCACCCGCGTCTCCTGGAGCCTGCCGAGGTAACCCGTCTAACCCAGGTAGCTTTGGGGGTAGAAGCGGCCGACGCCGTGATTCGCCGGGCAAGGGTGGTCAACGTCTTTGATTACAGCATCAGTGAACCCATCAGCGTGGCCCTGGCCCTGGGCCGGGTGGCCGCCCTGGGCGAGGAAGCCCCGGGCTGGCTGGGCCCGGACACCAAGGTGTTCGACGCGGCCGAAAGCTATCTCATCCCCGGCCTGATCGACGCCCACACCCACCTGGACTCCATCTTCGAACTGGGGCCCTTTGCCGAGCAGGCATTGGCCAGCGGCAACACCACCGCCGTCAGCGAGATGGCCATGATGGCCGGGGCCTGGGGCATCGAGGGCCTGTGGCACTTCATCCGCGCGGCCCAGGCCTCACCCCAGCGGGTGTTTCTCACCGCCCCACCCCTGGTGCCGCCCTTCCCCCAGTGGGAAACCAGCGCCGGGCTAGACCGCGAAGGCTTCCAGGAAATTCTGGAGCATCCCGCCTGCCTGGGGGTTGGCGAAACTTACTGGCCGGCCATCACCAGCGGCGAGGAGCGGGCGGCCATCAACTACGCCCAGGCCATGGCTCTGGGCAAACGCCTGGAAGGCCACGCCGCCGGGGCCCGGGGGCACCGGCTCATGGCCTATGCCGCCGCCGGCACCACCAGCTGTCACGAATCCATCTCCGGCGAGGACGCGGCCCAACGCCTGGCCCTGGGCCTGGCGGTGCAGGTGCGCGAGGGTTTCGTGCGCAGGGAGATGGCCGAGGTGGTGCCCACTCTGGCCGCCCTGCCCGAGAGCGGCCAGGTGATGCTGGTCACCGACCTGGCTGAGTTCGAGGACCTCATGTCCTGGGGGGCCATGAATCCTCTTCTGGCGCGGGCGGTGAAGCTGGGCGTGGAGCCCGCCCGGGCAGTGGCCTGGTGCAGCCTCAACCCGGCGCGTTACTTCGGCCTGGAGCGCCTGGGCGCGGTGGCCCCCGGCTGGGTGGCCGACCTGGTGCTGGTGGCCGACCTCAAGGAGTTTCGCGCCCAGCAGGTATGGTTGGAAGGCCGCCAGGTGGCCGAAAGCGGCAAGCTCACCGTGCCGGCCCCGGCTTTTGCCTACCCGCCCGAAGCCATGCAGACCATGCAGTGCCCTCCCCTGAAGCCCTCGGACTTCGCGGTGAGCGCCCAGGGCGACAAGGCGGTGGTCCGGGTGGTGGAGGCCAAGGACGCCACCATCACCCAGGAGGGAGAGGCCACCCTGTCCATTGTGGAGGGCAACGTGCGCCCCGACCCGGACCAGGGAATAGTGAAGATCGCCCAGATCAACCGCCAGAGCCCGGAGCTCAAGATGGCCGTGGGCTTTGCCCGGGGCTGGGGCCTGAGCCAGGGCGCCCTGGCCAGCACCGTGATCTGGGACACCACCAACATCTTCGTGGCCGGAGCCAGCGAACAGGAAATGGCCGTGGCCGCCGAGGCGGTGCGGGCCATGGGCGGCGGCTGGGCCGTGGCCCGGGGCGAAGAGGTGGTGGCCTCTCTGCCCCTGCCGGTGGCGGGCATCATCTGCACCCTGCCCTTCCCCGAGATTCAGCGCACCGCCGAGACCTGCCGCGAGGCACTAAAGGAAATGGGCTGCCCCTTGCCCCGGCCCTTTTTGACCGCCCAGACCTTTTGCTTCACCGGCCTGCCCTTTATCCGCCTCACCGATAAGGGCTTGGTAGACATCCGCAAGCGGCAATTCGTGGAGGTGGTCAAGTCTTGCGCCTAAAAGCTCTGCGCCTGACCGCAACCCTGCTGTTGGTCCTGCTGGCCGCCGCGCCCGCGGTGGCCTTCACTGTGGCGGGCAAAGTGGTGGGGCCCACGGGCCGGCCCGTGGCTGGGGCCTACATCAGCGATGGAGTGAGTATCGCCCGCAGTGGACCGGAAGGAGCCTTCAGCCTGGAGAGCCGTCCGGGCCGGGTGTTGGCCCTCACCGCCCCACCGGGGATGGGCGACGGTCCCCGCTGGTGGTGGCCCGTGGAGCAGGCGGCTAAAAGCAAGGCGTTTCGCCTGAGCGCCGAGCCGGGGCCAAGCCGGGACCGCCTGCCCCTGGCGGTGCTCAGCGACCCTCATCTCTATGATGCCCAGGCCGCGCCCACTTGGTCGGGAAAGCTGGACCCCGCCGTGCCCATGCGGGCCTGGCAACACACGGTGACCGAGGTCAAGGCTCTGAAGCCCGCCCTGTGCCTGGTGCTGGGCGATTTGGCCATGAACGCCGATCGTGGAAAGCCGCCTTCTGCCCGCGCCCAAATGGCCCTGGCCGGGCGGGCCGCGGCCATGTTGCCAACCCTCTGGCGGGCCTGCCCCGGCAATCACGATGTGCGCTACTCCGGAGGTCAGGTGGATTACTCCTTGTGGCGTGAGTTCCTGGGCCCGGTGCGCAGCCTCAGCTTTGTGGGGCCGGTGGCCGTGGTGCTCTTGGACAACCCCGGCATCTCCACCCGCCCTAACGGCAAGCCCCGAGAATGCGGCATCCTGCCCCAGGAGGCCCTGGCCTGGCTCAAGGCGCTACTGGCCCTGCTGCCCGCCGACACCCCGATCATGGTGGGCAGCCACTATCCCCTGGCCTCGCCCTTGGTGGGAGTTAATCCCCTGCGCAAGGGCGCCCTGGTCAAGGCTCCTTCGCCTACCGGCCTGGGCCTGCGCAACGTGGACCAAAACGGAGCCCTGGCCATGACCCTGCTGGCCGCCCGGCCCCTGGTGGCCCTGGTAAGCGGGCATCTGCACGCTTATAATCGCTCGGTGCTGGTGGGCCGCGACGCCGTGGTTCGCCTGTGGGGCGCTCCGGCCCTGTGCGGCCGCTGGTGGCAGGGAGATATGGACTACGGCCCGGTGAGCTTTCCCCCGGCCTATCTGCAAGGCGAGCTAGTGCAAGACAAATCCCGGGGGTGGCGGCTGGACTTGAGCCAGCAAATCATTGCACCGGTCGCGCCATCAGGCAACTAGGGCATAGCCGCCAGCATATATCTTCTGTTAAATTAAAGACATCGGAGGTCAAAAACATTGACGGGAGTTAACGACTTCGCGGTGCGCCGCCGCCGTATGGTGCAAGACCAGATCGCGGCACGCGGCATTAGGGACCAGCGCCTGCTGGCGGTCATGCAGGATATCCCCCGCCACCTATTCATGGAGCAGGCTCTGTGGCGCCGTGCCTACGAGGACCATCCCCTGCCCATCGGCGGCGGCCAAACCATTAGCCAGCCATTTATGGTGGCCCTGATGACTGACGCCCTGGGCCTCAACGGTACTGAAAAGGTGCTGGAGATCGGCACGGGCAGCGGCTACCAGACCGCCATCCTGGCCAAGCTGGCTGACTGGGTTTTTTCCATCGAACGCCTTCCCGAGCTCAGCCGCAAGGCCCAGCTGGTGCTGGAAGAACTCAAGCTGTTCAATGTGAACCTCATCGTGGGCGACGGCACCAAGGGCTGGCCCGAAGAAGCCCCTTACGACGCCATTATCGTAACCGCCGGAGCCCCGGTCACGCCCAGGCCCCTGGTGGAGCAGCTTGCCGAGGGCGGGCGCTTGGTGGTGCCGGTGGGCCGCAAGGGGGTACAGTCTTTGCTGCGCCTAACCCGGCGGGGCGACAAAGTCATGGAAGAAGACCTTGGCGGTTGCCGTTTTGTGGACCTGGTGGGCGAGTACGGATGGTAGAGGCGGCGCGGCTCATAAGCGTAATTGGAGCGGGGGTTGCCGACCAGCGGCAAAAGCAAGACGCCTTCCAGGTGGGCGAGCTCTTGGCCCAGGCCGGATGGGGGGTGGTCTGCGGCGGGCTGTCCGGGGTAATGACCGAGGCCTGCCGGGGTTGCGCCTCGGCTGGGGGCCTCACCGTGGGCCTGTTGCCCGGCACTGAGCGTGAAGCGGCCAACCCCTGGTGCCGGGTGGTGCTGCCCACCGGCCTGGGCCAGGCGCGCAACGCCCTGGTGGTCTTGGCCGGACGGGGAGCTATCGCCATAGGCGGCGGGGGCGGCACCCTCAGCGAGATCGGCCACGCCCTCAAGGCGGGCCGCCCGGTGATAAGTTTTGGTTCTTGGCAGTTAGAGGGGGTGCCCCAGGCGGCGAACCCCGGCCAGGCGGTGGAGATGCTTTTAGGCCTGGTGGGAGGTTAAAGCTCAAATCCCAACCACTCATCCCCCGGATGAGCGCCATGCCCCGCGTTGACGGGGCATTTGTATTTATGCCATTCTTACGGCTGTTTCAGTTCTAGGGGGTTCCTCGTCATGCACAATTTCAAGAATACCCAGGACGACTGGGAGCTGATCCTGGCCAAGCTCCATCTGCTGGACAAGCTCAAGGAGTTCTGGGATTCGGTGGGCAATTGGGTGACCCAGGACCTGCTGGAGGTGGACACCCTGTACGAGCTGGGGGTGCTGGCCGCCATCTTCGCGGTGTCCTGGCTGTTGGCGCGCTGGCTGCGCGGCATCCTGTCGCACAAATGGGCCAAGACCCTTGAACGCGGCGACCGCCCGGCTCAATGGCGCCGGGATTTCTTGCGCCTGCTGGGCCCGGTAATTTCTTTGGCCTTCCTCTGGCCGCTTTACATCTTCTCCACCGAAGCAGGCATGGACAACGATTTGGTGAGCCTTTGCGCCAACACGGTAGGGGCTTGGGTGGTCATTCGCCTGGTCGCTGCGGTGCTGTTCAGGCCCTTCTGGGCTCGTTTTTTCGCCGTGTTCATCTGGGTCATCGCCGCCCTGAGCATCTTCGGCTTGCTGGGCAGCGTGGTTCAGCTTTTGGATGCCGTAAAATTGACCGTGGGCAGCCTCAAGCTCTCCCTGTTGGAGGTGCTGGAGTCGCTGCTGTTTTTCATCGTCCTGCTGCGCCTGGGCATCCGGGCGGGTTCCTACCTGGAAGACCGCCTGGCGGCCAGCGGCGAGCTGGAGCCATCCACCCGCACCCTTATCGGGCTGCTGAGCAAGACCGTCATCATAGTAATAGTGGCCATCCTCTCCCTGGAGATCATCGGGGTGGACATGGACATGCTCACCGTGTTCTCCGGGGCCCTGGGCTTCGGGTTGGGCATCGGACTGCGCACTGTATTCAGCAACCTGATCAGCGGCATCATCATTATGATGGACAAGTCCATCCGCCCCGGCGACGTCATCTGGATCGGCGACGTTTTCGGCAAGGTAAGCGCGCTCAGGGCCCGCTACGCCTCGGTGGTCACCCGCGACGGGCAGGAATACCTGATCCCCAACGAGGACCTCTTGTCCCGCCAGGTCATCAATTGCTCCTACTCCTCCCGGGAGGTGCGCCTCAAGGTGCCCATTGACATCGCTTTTGGCAGCGACGTGGAGTTGGCCATGTCCCTGGCTGAGCAGGCGGCCCAGGGCATACCGCGCATTTTGCAACACCCTGCCCCGGCCTGCCGCCTGGTGGCCTTGGGCCATTTTTCCATCAACCTGTCACTGCGTTTTTGGATAGCAGACCCGGAGCACGGCGTGTCCAATGTGACCACCGAGGTGCTCAAAAAGGTGCTCAAGCTGTTTGCTGAAAACGGGGTGGAGATCCCCTATCCCCAACAGGACGTGCACATCAAGGACCGGGAATTAACGAAAACAACTTAGCTCAGACCGGCCCTCCCAGCTTGGCGGCCAACTCCCGCACCTTGGCCATGACCTCCCCCAGGTCCATGGTGAGCAAGGCGCGCTCACGCACCACCTGCCGGCCGTTCACCACCACGTGCCGCACCTGCCCGCCGGTGGCCGCGTAGACCAAATGAGAGGGAGCCTCAAAACAGGGGTTGAGGCGCGGGGCGGTGAGATCCATAACCACCGCGTCGCAGGCGTAGCCCGGGGCCAGGCGCCCCACCACGCCGTCCAAACCCAGGCAGGCGGCCCCCCCGCTCAAGGCCAGATCAATGGCGGCTTCAGCGGGCAGGGCGGCGGGATCTTTGGTCTTCACCTTGGCCAGCCGAGCGGCCAGGCCGATCTCGCCGAAGAGGTCCAAATTATTGTTGGAGGCTGCGCCGTCGGTGCCCAGGCCCACCTTAACTCCGGCGTCCAGCAGCTCGGGCACATGGGCCCATCCCGAGCCCAGCTTGCTGTTGGAGCCGGGGCAGGCGGCCACAGCCACCTCGCGCCGGGCCAGTAGCTCGGGCTCGCCGGGCTGCAACCACACGCAGTGCACAGCGGTGTCCAGACGCTCCAAAAGCCCCAGCCCTTCCAAATAGGCCACCGGCGAGACGCCATTGGCCTTGACGCTGTTGTCCACCTCATCGGAGGTTTCGGCCAAATGGGTGTGCCACAGGCAGCCCATTTCTTGGGCCAGCTCGGCCACGCCTTTAAGGGTGTCCTTGGAGCAGGTGTAGGTGCTGTGGGCAAACACGCCCGGGGTCAGCAGGGGGCTGTGTTCTTGCCAGCGCTCAAGGAAGCGCCGGGCGGTAGACAGGTTGTCGGCCGGGTCGGGCACCCCTGGCGCCGGAAAGTCGATTACCCCGTGGTAAAGCGCCGCCCGGATGCCCGCCGAGGCATAGGCCTTGGCCGCGCCGTTCAGACAGAAGTAGGAGTCGCCCACCGTGGTGGTGCCGGAAAGCAGCATCTCCGCCGCGGCCAACCGGCTGCACAGCTCCACCATCTCGTCGCTGACCCAGCGGGCCTCGGCCGGGAACATATGCTCCTCCAGCCAAACGCGCAGGGGGAGGTCGTCGGCCAGGCCGCGAAAAAGCACCATGGCTCCATGGCAATGGGCATTGACCAGGCCGGGCATTATCAGCCCACCCCCGGCGTGGACCACCTCGGCCTGGGGCGGCTTGGGCGCGCCCTCGGCCGGTCCGGCGTAGGTGATCACCCCGTCTACCGCGGCCACCGCGCCCACGGGCCAGTAGCTGCCCGATCCAGCCCACAGGGGCCCGCCGGTGATGAGCAGTCCTTGGGACATCACAACACCCGGCACCCGGTGAGGGCACTGGCCTGTTCCTTGGCCCTGGCCATCACCTCTTCGCTGTCCATGGACTCCACCTTGCCCTCGGCCATGAGCACCTCGCCGTGACACACGGTGTGCAGCACGTCGGAGCCGCGCGCCGCGTAGACCAGGTGACTAAGGGGATTGTACATGGGCGTCAGGTGGGGCTGGTTGGTGTCCACCACGATGACGTCGGCCAGGGCGCCGGGCTTCAAGACTCCCAGTTCACCGGGGCGGCCAAAAGCGGCCGCGCCCAAGCTGGTGCACAGCCTCACCACCGCCTCGGCAGGGGCTACGGTGGGGTCCAGGCGCGAGGCCTTGGCCAGCTTGGCGCAGGAGTCCATCTCGCCGAATAGGTCCTGGTCGTTGTTGCTGGCACAGCCATCGGTGCCCAGGCCGACCTTTACCCCGGCGGCCAGCAGCTCGGGCAAGGGGGCCACTCCGTTGGCCAGCTTCATGTTGGACTCGGGGCAGTGGGCCAGCCGCGCTCCGGCGGCGGCCAGGCGCTCAATCTCCTGCTGGTTCAGGTCCACCCCGTGGTTTATCCACAGACGCTCATTGACCAGGCCCAACTCCTCCAGCACCGCCAGGGGCCGCGCGCCCCACATCTTTTGCACCTGAGCGGTCTCATCTTGATTCTCGGCCAAATGTATGTCCAGGGCCGCCCCGGTCTCGGCGCTGATAGCCCCGGCCTTGCTCATCAGGGAGCGGGAGCAGGTGTACAGGGCATGGGGCATTACCGCCGCGTCCAGGCGGGAATGCGGGGCCAGCTTGTCTATCAGCTCCCTGGTTATGGCCAGGCCGTTGTCGATCTTGCCATAGGAGGGGGAGTCAAAGTCATAAAGCACCTCACCCACCACGGCCCGCAGCCCGGTGTCGTCGGCCGCCTGGGCCACCTGGTCGGCGAACAAATACATGTCGCAAAAACTGGTAGTGCCCGAACGGATCATTTCCAGGCAGGCCAACATGGCCCCCCAGTACACCGCCTCGGAGGTGAGCTTGGTCTCGGCCGGAAAAATGTGCTGATTCAGCCATACGTCCAGAGGCAGGTCGTCGGCCAGGCCGCGCATCAGGGTCATGGATACGTGGGTGTGGCCGTTGATGAGCCCCGGCATTATCAGCCCGCCGTGGGCGTCCAGCACCCGCCGCTCCGGCCCGGCGGCCATCTCCCCGGCCTGGGCCGGGCCACAGTAGGTGATCCGTGAGCCCTGGATGAGTAGCGTGCCGCCTTGGATGACTGCACCCGCCTCGTCCATGGTCAGGATGGTGCCGTTGGTTATGCAGAGCTCTTTCAACTACCCGGCTCCTTGTTGGGTGAGTTTCGCTGGCCATATAAGGTAGCACAGGAACCAGAGCCCGGCGAAGGGCGAGCGAACTCCTCCGGCCTTGTCAGAGGCACTACCTACCGGGAATAGGCGCACTCCGCGTCGTAAATACCGGGGATCACACCTTGCTTCCTGGTCACGGTCACCGTGAAGCTGTCGCCCGCTTTCATGTAACCTCGCCCCAGCACCGAGGAGATGCCTTGGGAAAAGCCGCCGGGGCCGCAGGTTTCGCTGCCGTCGGAGTTCATGGAACTGTCCGGGCTGGATATCCTGAGACCCTTGTCCAGATAAAGTTGATCGCCGCCGCTCAGCGGAGGCCAGGAGTTAAAGGTGCCCGAGCTGCCGATGGAAACGGTGGTGCCGCTGCCTTGGCGGGTGCTGGAGCCGTTGACCACCTTGTAGCTGGCGTAGCCGAAGTTGATGCTGGCATAGGTTGAGTTGTTGACCACCTTTACGGTCGGTCCGTTGGGTCCGGCCAAGCTGCCCTCCCCGTTGAAAACGATAGCGCCAAGGGCAAATAGCAATACAGCGGCCAAAGCAATTTTACGCATCTGGTGACTCCAGGTTCTCGGTTGTAAATACCAATGAAAGCGGACCTATCGTAAACGGGGCAGTGCCAAGGTTTTTAATAGAATTAACCCTAAAGATCAAGCAGCTAATTTGCGCAGAAAAATTGTAGTCTAGCGGCGCGCCGCCCCCGGCTTTCGTCTGCCATGGTTTGGGCATTGACATCATTTTTTAAAACCCGTGACAATTAATTTAGGCCTAGCTTGCGCAACCGGATGCATCCCCAAGGCCGAACGAGGCGGCTAACCGCTTCTCCCTCGCTGGAACGGAGCCGTGCTAGGCTCCTGGAGAAAGGATGCTTCATGGGCCAAGAAGCCATTAAGATTCGTCTGATGCGTGCCGACGACTTCGACGCGGTAGTGGAAGTCGACCGCAAGATCATGCGGGATGCCAGGCCGGATTACTATGAGCTGAAGTTCGACAAGCTTTTCAAGTCAAAGGACTACGTGCCCGCCTCCCTGGTGGCGGAAAGCGCCGACAGCGCGGTGGTGGGGTTCGTCATGGGCGAGCTTTACCTAGGGGAGTACGGCATGCTGCAGGAATCGGCCACCTTGGACACTATCGGGGTGGACCCGGATTTTCAGCATCAGGGCATTGGTGAACGTTTGATGCAGGAGTTCGTGGAGCACATGCGCAGCCTGGGGGTGGAAAAGATACACACCCTGGTGCACTGGAACGATTCCAACCTGATCCGCTTTTTCAGCGCCAACAGCTTCAGCCCCTCCAAAACCATCAACCTGGAGCTAAACCTCTAGGCGTCCGTCAACCAGGAGGCGTATCCGCTGTATCACTCCGCCCGTAGGTCGTAGTGTATATCAGCCCAGACGTTAGAGCCCCGCGAGTTGCGGCCCACACGCACCGAGAGCCAAATCTCCAGCCGGGGCGGCCCGAAAAGCGACCGGCCCGCAGCCACGGTGCCGCGCCCACCGTCAAGTGCCGAGGGCATCGTTGGGAATATAAATATTGTAGACAAGGCCAAGCCATAATTGCCACCAATGGCGCCTATCCCGGCACGATGGTTGATGGTTGCCGGAGCCGCTCATCCCATTATTTTACTTGGCAATAAGTCTCAATTGCAGGCAGTATAGTGAGTCAGGGCGACCGCCCGCCTGCCCTTGTATTCCGCTATATCTTTCAGGCGAGAGGCCCGCCCGGACAAAACGCAGGTTTCAGACCACTTGGGCCTTAACCATCCAGAGTGCTGGGTTTGGCGGGCAAGGGCGGCCCAAATGTAAATGCGGCGTCGATCATCAAAAGGGTTTTCCATTGGATAGCGCAGTATCCCACAAAGCGGTTTTTGCAAGTAAGTCGCCATTCCCGGAGCAATCTGAACTGCCGCGGCTTACCCTTTCCGACCGTATCAATTACGTGGCCTTTTTCCTGACCTTGCGTTGTCTGCAAAACTGCGCTTATTGCCTGGTGGAGCAAGGCAGAGGCCGAGCGGACGGAAACGCCGGCCCGGCCATGTCGCCGCAGGACTGGCTGCGCGCCGCCAACCGCATTCCCACCCGCATGGACCTTCCCATAACCCTGCAAGGCGGCGAGCCTGCCCTTTCGCCCGCCTTGCCGGTTCTGGCCACCCAGACCGCTCCCCAGACCAAGCTGGACATGCTCTCCACCCTGCCGCCCCAGGCCCTGGACATCCTGCTGGGCATGCCCCCCTCCCGCTTCATCCGCCAAGCGCCCTACGCCCCCATAAGGGTGACCTTCCATGCGGGCAACGGCTCTTTGGACGAATTCATCAAGCGGGTAACCGCCTTGATAGACGCAGGCTTCCAGGTGGGGGTGTATGGCCTGGAATACCCCGATCCGGCGTTGCGAGAGGAAATCGCCCATGCCCAGGAACGCTGTCTGGCCCTGGGCCTGGACTTCCGCACCAAGGAATTCCTGGGCAACTGGCAAGACACCTTGCACGGGACCTACTCTTATCAAGACGCGGTGGACGCTTCGCAAACCTCCTCGGTCAGTTGCCGCACCAGCGAGTTGCTGGTGGCGCCGGATGGATTTATCCATCGCTGCCACTCCGATCTTTACAGCGGAAGCGATCCCATCGGCCACATCCTGGACCCCGGCTTCACCGGCGAGGAGCTGGAAGAGTTCCGCCCCTGCGACCAGTTTGGCCGCTGCAATCCCTGCGACGTGAAGCTAAAGACCAACCGCCGCCAGATTTTCGGGCACACCAGCGTGGAAATAATTTTCAATGCCTGAGCAGGCCATGATCCGGGACCGCTTTCATCTGGACGGCCACAAGCTGTGGTGGCATCTGGACCGCTTGGCCGCCTGGCAGCGCGGGGAGTTGATCGCCCCCATCTACCTGGAGGTGTCGCCAACCACGGTTTGCAACCACCGCTGCATTTTCTGCGCCCTGGACTTTGCCCAGGACCGGCCCATGTATCTGGATGCGAAAGCCTTTACCGCTCACGCGCCGGAGCTGGCCGCCCTGGGGGTGCGCAGCATGCTCTTTGCCGGGGAGGGCGAACCCCTGCTGCACAAGGATCTGCCCCAAATGATAAGCGCCGCCCACCAGGCCGGGCTGGACGTGGCCCTTAACACCAACGCCTCGGTAAGTGAAGAAAAGTTGTGGCCGGAGATACTGCCCCAACTTACCTGGATGCGCATAAGCCTGGACGCGGGAAGCGAAGAAATCTACTCCCTGGTGCACGGAGCGCCCCAAAACGCTTTCTCCCAAACCCTGCAAAACATCGCCGCCGCCTTGGAGGCGCGTAGCAACTTGGGAGCCGAGGTCACCATCGGGGCCCAGTACGTATTGGTGCGAGCCAACGCCGGAGATCTGGAAAAGGCCTTGAAGCTCTGCGCCGAGCTGGGACTGGAATACCTGTCGGTGAAGCCCTTTTCCCAACACCCCCTGATGCGCAAGCAGGTGGATGCCTCCTTTGGGGCTCAAGAGTTGGCCGGGTTGGAGAAGCTCTGCCATGAATACCATGGGAAGGGTGCAATGAAGGTCATATTCCGCCGCCGCTCTTTTGACGCCGAGCTGGACGGTGAGTTGGCCTTTAGCCGATGCCGGGCCATGCCCTTTTTCGGTTATGTGTCCACTGATGGTGCCTTGCACACCTGCAATGTGCTGCTTAACGACCCACGCTTTAGGGTGGGCGTGTTGGGCCGGGACTCCACGCAAGAGCTCATCCTGGGCCAGGCCCGGCAGCGGGCCATTGAGCTGGGCCAGAGCATGGACCTGGATCCGGCCTGCCGCCGCAATTGCCGGGCCGCACGCATGAATGAGTTTCTGGAGCAGCTCGCCCAGCCGCCCCAGCATGTAAATTTCATTTAAGGTCCTTACATGACCAGGATCGGCATCATAAAACTAGGCCTATCGGAAACCCTGGACGATGCCGACAGGGGCGTGGGTGGACCCCCCAGTTTGGGGGACGTGCTGCGGGCCACGCCCCTGCTACCCGCCCTGGCCGAGCTTTATCCCCATAACCATCTAACCTGGATGACCACTCCCCAGGCCGCGCCCTTATTAGCCGGGGGGCCGGGCATCGACCGCCTGATAACCTGGGACGGCGGCCCTGAGCAAGCGCCCAAGGCCCAAGACCTGGGCGCCATGGATTTGGTCATCAACCTGGAGAAGGCGCGCTCCATCTGCGACTGGGCTGATGGAATTCCCGCCCAAAAGCGCCTGGGCTTTTTTCGCCGCAATGGCCAAGTGGCCTGCCGGGAGCAGGATGGAAACCGCCGGATAATGACCTATCTGGCCGCCCGGCGCAACGGCGGCCCCAGGCAGCCCTGGCAAAGCCTGCTCCTGGAGATGGCTGGAGCCTCCTGGCTAGGCCAACCTTATGTGCTGGGCGATATTGCCACTGCCGAGCCTGCCCATGACGTGGGGCTCAACTATGCGGTGGGCGGCAAGTGGCCCACCAAGGCCATGCCTCAGGCCATGTGGCAGGAGCTTGCCGAGCGGCTCAACGCGGAGGGCCTCACGATATCCTGGCAACGCGGGCACAATGATTTGCGAAAATACCTGAATTGGATCGCAAGCTGCCATCTGCTGGTGACCCACGACAGCCTAGGCCTGCACGCGGCCCTGGCCCTGGGGCGCCGGGTGGTGGGCTTGTTCGGCCCCACTTCGGCCCAAGAGATACACGGCTACGGCCTGGCCACCTTCATCAGCGCGAATGCGGGCTGCCCTGCGCTGCCCTGCTATGCCGAGTGCTGTGCACATGAGCGGCATTGCATGGAAATGATGGATCTGAACCAAATACGCCGGGCGGTCCTGCGCGGGCTGCCAAAGGGCGGGCGGGCGAAGTAATGAAGCAAGAGCAATGGCACCAGCTGTCGCGGCGCTTGCGGCGGCGGGTGATCGAGCGGGCCCATGCCGCCCGCTGCCCTCACGTGGGCTGCGCCATGTCCTGCCTGGATATCATGGCCGTGCTGTTCGGGAATTATCTGCGCCTGTCCCCCTGGGAGCAGCGCGACGTCTTTTTGTTGAGCAAGGCCCACGCCCACCTGGCCCTCAACTCCATCCGCGATTTTTATCCTCACGGCGCATCCTCCGGGGATTCGCTTCCCGTTTGGGATGTGGAGGACCGGGTGGAGGACGCCATGCATTCCCTGGGCCATGGCCTGGGCATGGGTCAGGGCCTGGCCTACGGTTTTAAGCTGCAAGACTCACCGCGCCGGGTGGTGGTGCTCATGGGCGACGGTGAAACCCAGGAGGGCTCGGTGTGGGAGGCGGCCCAGTTCGCGGCCCGCCTGGGCCTGGACAACCTCACGGTCATCGTGGACAGCAACGACCTTCAGGGCTACGGACGCCCCCGGGAGGTATGCGGACAAAAGCCGTCAACCGATAAGTGGCGGGCCTTTGGCTGGCAGGCGGTGAGCGTGGACGGCCACGACCACCAAGCCGTGCTGGACGCCCTGCACACCCCCACTCAGGGCAAGCCCCTGGCCATTGTGGCCGAAACGGTCAAGGGCAAGGGCGTCTCCTTCATGGAAGACCAGTTGCATTGGCACTACTACATCGTCACTGACGAGCGCAGGCAGCGGGCCCTGGAGGAGCTGTCATGAGGCCCTCGGTGTGCTCGGTGCTCAGCGAGGCCTGCGCGCGGCGGCGGGAGGTGGTGCTCATCACCGGGGACGCGGGCTACGGGGTGTTCAACGAATTTCAGGAGCGCTTCAGCGACCGCTTCCTCAACCTGGGCATCGCCGAACAGTTCACCACCAGCTTTGCCGCCGGGCTGTGCCTGGCCGGCTTTAGGCCGGTGCTCTACAACATCATCCCCTTTCTGCTTTACCGGCCCTACGAGCAGGTGCGCAACGATGTGTGCACCCCCAAGATGCCCGTGGTCATGGTGGGCACCGGCGCGGGGGTTACCTACGCACCTCAAGGCATGTCCCACTACGCCCTGGAAGACCTGGGCCTGGCCCAAACCCTGCCCGGCCTCACTGTGTTTTCCCCAGCCGATCCCCTGGAAACCAAAGCAGCCTTACGCCTGGCCTTGGAAAGCGAGGGCCCAGTCTATCTGCGCATCACCGGGACCGGAGAGCCGGACCTGGGCGAGGCGCCCCAAGACATAAGGCTTCCCCGCCTGCTGGCCGAGGGCAGCGACCTGGCCGTTTTGTGCCACGGGCCCATCACCACCGAAGCCCTGGGTGCCCGAGAAATAGTGGCCAAGCAGGGCCTTTCCCTGCGAGTGATCAGTGTGCCCTGCATCCAGCCCCTGGCCACAGATTGGCTATGGTACAACCTGGGCGACCTGGACCGCGTCCTGGTGCTGGAGGAGCACTTCAGCCCTAGCGGCTTGGCAGGACGTGTACAAGATGCCGCCTGCGCGCACGGGGTGTGGGGGCGCTGGTCCTTCCAGTTCCGCGGCGTGCCCCAAGACCCGGTGCCCCAGGGCCTAAATCAGGCTGAGCTGCGGCGCTTGTGGGGGCTTGACGCCCAAGGCTTGGCCCAGAGCATCGCGGCCTTTATGCGGGAGTAGTGCGTCAGGTGCCTTCCCAGCCACCCCCCCACACCATCAGCGTGGTGGTGGCCTGCCACAACGAGGCCGACAACCTGGAGCCCCTTTATCATGGGCTCATCCGCGCGGTTGCCGCCTCACCCTTTAAAGACTGCGAAATATTGATCATTGATGACGCCAGCACCGACGCCACCTATGACAAGGCCCAAGCCCTGGCTTCCAAGGACAGCCGGGTCAGGGTGATACGCAACGCCACCAACCAGGGCTTTGGGGCCAGCTTGCGGATCGGCCTGAGCCAAGCGCACGGCACCCATCTCACGGTGCTGCCGGGAGACAACGAGATCGCCGAGGAGTCGGTGGCCTCCCTGTTGAACACTGTGGGCCGGGCCGACCTGGTTACCTGCTACAGCGCCACTCCCCAGGCCAGGCACCTTGTGCGCCGAATTCTCTCGCGCGCTTTTACCGAAACCAACAACCTGCTCTTTGGCTGTGGCCAAAAATATTTTAACGGCCCCAACCTCTTTCGGGTGGATCAGTTGCGCGCCCTGCCCTTGCGCTGCCGCAGTCTGCTTTTCAACGCTGAAGCGGTTATCCGCCTGGTGCGCCGAGGATGCAGCTTATATCAGATGGGCATGGTCACCCGGCCGCAGCCCCAGATCCGCACCAGCGCCCTGCGCCTGACCAATCTGCGGGCGGTAATCTCCGACACAGCCAAGTTGTTTTGGGAGCTGAGAATGCGGGGCTAGTTAGCCCTGCCGTCTTGGGCTGGCCGCCGCCGATACAACGCCAGAACCAAAATCAGGACCGGCTGCATGGCCACCAGCCAGGAGCAGCGGGACTGGTAGCGGGTGTGGTCGCCCACCGCGGCGTACATGATGAGGGCGTTGGCCAGGGTGAACGCCAGGCAAAAGGCGGCCAGCCGCGCCCAGTGAAAATATTTTTCAGGGAGCCTGCTCACAAGCCTCCGGCCCAGGAGCAGCACAATAAGCCCAACCAGGCTTACCGCCCCGCCCAGCCAAACCAAGGGCAAGAGGTAGCCATTGAAAAACTCCAGCCGCAGAGTCCCCTTGACCGTGCGGGCGTCTTTAAAATCCCGGTAATTATTGATTGGAAAGAACCGCTTGATTATTCCGGCGGTTGCCAGTTTGCCGTTAATAAACGGCGAGATCACCGAGTTGCCATAGATGTCCCAGGTTCCCTTAATGACCGCCTTCACATGCCCCCAGGGGTGGTAGAGCAGGCTGTCCCAAAGGGTCCGTCCGGCATCGGTGGCCCCCTCTTTAACATATGCGTCGCGCAGCGGAGCGATTCTGCCGAAGTTCAAAATCCAAGTCACGAAGCCTTCTTGCGAGCAAGGGCAGTAATTGGTCGGGTTTTTTTCCGGAGGCAAGGAGAGTAGCTTTTCAAGCGGCTTCAGATGCGCGCACAAAGAATATTGGTAATAGGCGGGGTCGCCGCAACGCTCCTGGAGCATGTCCAGCAACAGGCCGTCCACGGCCACCCTGGCCAGGGCCAGGCGGGCCGCCCCAGTGGCGGGAGCGGCGGTCTGGTGCTGCCACAGGTTGGCCACCGGGAAGAACAGCCCTCCAGCGATCAAGGCGGCGCAAACGGTTATGGCCCCTGCACCGCGAATTTTCAGGCGCGTTCCTCCCAGCAGGCGGCCGGCGCCCCCAAGCAAGGCCAGCAGGCCCAGGGTGGCCGCCAAAATGAGCACCGCAGATATATGGCTGACCAGGCCCAGGAGCAGCACCAGGGTCAGGGCCACCCGCTCGGCCCGGCCTACTCCGCCCCAATGAAAAAGCAGCATATAAGCAGCCAAGGCAATAAGAGAGGCCCACAGATCGGACATAACGGTCACCACCCACCAGGGCAAGGTGGTGAACAGGCACAGCCCCAGCACCGCGGTGAGCGATCTCCAGGGGCCGAAGTTCAGCTCCAGGCGCAACAGCCTCAGCAGCAGCCAGGCGGTTACCCCAGCCTGTAGCCAAAGCAGGGGCCACAGGCCACCGGCCCACAAGGCGGGCAGCAGGAGCAAAGGATAGCCGCTGGGCCGGTAGGACAGTAGGTTGCATGTTTGGGCGGAAAGCAAATACTGCCCGCTGTCGCCATAAAGGATCGGGCCGCCGTTGTATGCCCAGACCCATTGCAGCATCAGGGCCGCCGCCAGCCACTGTGCCAAGCCAAGGCCCAGAAACTTGGCCGATCCCTGGTTCATCTGCGGGCCACCACCACGGCTATGCCGCCTTGGAGGCCTTTTAAGGCCCAGTCCACCACCAGATAGACAGGCAGGAAAAAGCGCAACGCCCAGTAAACCCCCGCATAGGGCGGACGGCCGATCTCCTGGTGCTCGCCGCTAAAGGCCAGGTTATTTTCTTCCAAGGAGCCGTGTTTCAGGTTGCCCAGCCGGTGAAAGAAAAAGGGCCGCACCAATTCCTGTATGAGCGAAGACTGGATGATCTGCACTTGGGAGAAATCCTGGAACAGACGCCGCAAAGAGGCCAGGGAATAGCGGCGATAGTGCCCCACCGCATGATCCCATTGGTTGTACATGCCTGGGCCAAGCACAGTGGTGCACAGCATGAGCCCCCCCGGCTTGAGAAGTTCACGGGTCTTTTGCATAAACCCCTGGTCGTCTTTGAGATGCTCCACCAAGGCGTTGGCAATGACGCAGTCAAAGCTCTCCGGCAACAGAGCGGGGCACCCGTCCTGGGTGATGTCGCAGCAGATGGTGCGCACCGGCAGGGCTGCCAACTGACGCCGCGCCCGCTCCAGGGCATCCTCCACATAATCCACGATGGTGATGGAGTTCAGAACGCTGGTGTCCAAATGGGCGATCATGGTGTCTGAGCCCGGGCCGATCTCCAACACGTCGCGCGCGCCGAACTTTGCCGTCGCCGCCCGGTTTATGAGTATCTCCATGTAGCGGAACGGCGAGATGGGGTTTTGAGGCGCCAAGTCGCCGCCGTAGGAGAATAGGTCCGCCAGGGTAAGAATAATGATCTCCACGCTGCTGCCGGCCAGCGCCGGTGATTGACAAGTGTTCCTATTTTGGCACAAACAACGCCATTCATGGGCAACGAAGACACAGGCTTTTTAAGCGGGGCAAAAGCTTAATGCCCATGGGCGGACGTGCTGAAAGGCAGTTTAATTGCAGGGGCGGAGGGACACCGTAGGGCACAACCAAAGGAGGCCCAAGTTGCGCTTTGGTTAAAACCTGTAGACCAATCGCAGCATTGCGCCCATGGCGTTATCCACGTCTTGTTCGTTTTCGTTGTTGCCGTCGTCGTCATAGGTGGTGAAGGTGCGGTTGATGGTGTAGCTGAGGCTGGCCTCCAGGCTCAGATGCTCCATGGGGGAGTAATCCAACTGCACTCCCGCGATCATGTCGTCAACCTTCACGTAGCCCGAAGGCTCCACATCGCTGTCGTCGGCCAGACGATAGGTGTATTGGTTGAACTCGATCATCTTCAGGTGCAAGGCAAGGCTTTTGCTAAAGCGGTAGGAGAGGCTGGAGCGCGGGAAGCCGATCTGGGCGGAAAAGCCCTGGGGGGTGTGCTCATTCCAAGACAGGCCCACCATGGGCAACACCAGCGACTCCACCGGATGGTAGCGGCCGGCCACGCCCAACATCAGGCTCCATTGGCCGTTGATACGGTAGCGCGCCCCGCCCATGGCGCCCACGCCAAAGGAATCGTCCATTTCGCTCTCAAAGGCGGAGAAGACGCGCAGTCTGCCGAACCAACTCCAATCCTGGTTTATCTTGCCGCCACGGCGGTAGCCCAGGCTGGCCACCTGCAGGGTCTCCCAGGGATCGTCCTTGCCGTTGCCAAAGGGCAATCCAGCCTGGTCGTCCCAGTAATACGCCGATCTCTGATAGAAAAAGGAGAAGCCCGCGTAGGAAACCCTGGCGCGGGCCGAGGCTACGGCTACCTGCCCCGAGCCCACGTCACTCTCGGCCAAATATCCTGCCCATACATTCACAGCGAGGCCACCGGGACGGCCAGGGCTGGTTTGCGCCCAGGCGGCATGCCCCACCAGGACTAGGCAGGCGGCAAACAGGGCGGCAGCCGCCAGAAAACGGCAATAAATAAAACGCATGGATGTTCCTCCACAGAAGGCGATGTCAACGGCCGTGTAACCTTTTGCCGTCGCTTAATTATGACAAAAGTTGCGTTGGCCTCAAGCGGTGTTTTGGGAGCCTAAGGGCAAATTAACGGTTACCGCAAGCTCCCGGTGGGGCGGTTCAGAGCCTTTATTATACCGCCGTGGGCTTAAGACGCCCTTGGGGCGATGTACAGGCCCAGAGCGAAACCCTGTACATTCACAGAGCGGTGCCCCTGTACAAAAGGCTCGAATAAGGTTTCCAACTCCTTGGGCTCCACGCCCGGGCCCCGGCCGGAAACGGCGATAAGGAAGCTTTCCTCGTCCCATTGGGGTGTTACCTCAAGGCGCACCGTTTTCCTGGAGGCGGAATGACGCGCGGCGTCATGCACCGCGTTTTCCGGGGCCCGGCGCCAAAGCCCCGCATTGCCTTTACCGTGGGATGCTCCTTGCGAGACCTCTCCTCCGTGTTGGCCTCTACCTTCACCACGTAAAACTGCCCCTCAAACTGGGCGTTGTTGGCCTCTGCCTGGGCCGGGCTCGCGGGTGAACCACAAAGGAACCGGCAAATCGGCTTGGCGGTTCACCGGGAAAGCACCGACTTGACCGCCTGGAGCTTCAAGCCGAACACCCGCTTGCGCTCGGTGAAATAGGGGTGCCAACAATCCGCGCAGGTATGGTGCCTGGCATGCTCCAGGGATTTCCGCAGTCCGTGAGCCACCACGTTTTGGGGGGTAAAGCTGGAAAGCTGATTGTTGCAGGGGAAGACGCCGCCGTCCGGTTCGATGTGCACGTAATGGCGCCCCGCAAAGCAGTTGGAGGGCTTGTCGCCCATGCGGTTGAGTTGGTCGTAATCATCCCAGTCCAGCACGCGCAGGTAGGTTTCAACTGAAAATAGTACCGGTCGGCCCTGCTGCTTGTAGACGGCCAGTTGCCGGTGCATCTCGCGGGACTCTTCCACGCTTAGCTGCATGTCCCTGGCCGACTCGTCGAAAAGGCGTTCACCGAAAATCACCGGCTGGGCATGCATGACAATCCCCCGCTGCTCGCAGAAGCGCAGCATGGGCTCCACCTCGTGCAGGGTCGGGCGGCCCACCACCATGTTGATGAAGACGTTTTTGCCCTTGGCCAGGGCCAGCTCCAGGGAGTTCATTACTCCTTGATAGCTACCCGCGCCCCGCAGATGGTCGTTGGTGTCCTCGTCCAGCGAATCCAGGCTGAGCACCAACTCGTCGATGTGCTTGATCAGCTCGGGGTTCTTGGGGATCAGGGTGCCGTTGGAGGTGACCGCCGACAGCATGCCTGCTCGTTGCACCGAGGCGGCCAGCTCGGCAAAATCCTTGCGCAGGGTGGGCTCACCACCTTGGAACTTGAAGCGAAGGCAGCCCAGAGACCTCACCCCGTCAATCACCTCTTGCCACTGCCCGGTGGTCAGCTCCTCAATTTGCCGCGAGGGGCAAAAGCAGTACCGGCACTTCAGGGTGCATTTGTAGGTAAGGCTGGCTTGCACCTCAAAGGGATGCAAGCGGGCCGGATAGTGCCGGGCATACCTGGCGATCATGCTTAGTTTGCTCAGGGGCATTACTTCCTCCCAGACTGCCGGTTTTGTTTTCCGGAAGAGATGAGCAACATTGAGTAACCGTCAATAGCCATCATGCGCATTAAAGTAAGGAGCAAGGCGGCCAAGCTATCTGCCCGGGACTGGTCGCGCCTATATGCCAAGACAATGGCCGAGGCAGAGGCAAGGAAAGCAAGCGCCACCAAGGCCGGGGCCATCCATGCCCCGCCGGCCAGCAGCCCCAGCCCGGCGGCGGCCGCCACCAGGGCCGCCAAAGGCATCCCGCGAATTTGCCACCGGTTGGCGCGCAGGCTGGCCCCACCGGGCCTGTGCGCAACTGAGCCGCTATGGTAATGCCGCAACTCGTGCAAATAGGCGGCGCCTCGTTTCAGGCGAAACTCCAGCATCTCCCGCCTGGTGTGGGGCACCCTGACTTCCCAGGCGCGGGCAGAGCGCAGAATGCCCACCCGGTAGCCCCTGCCATATGCCTTGGTAGCCATATGCAGGTCATCCCCCCTGGTGCCCGAGCTAAGGGGCAATACCAGGCTACGGCGGCAGGCGAAACAAACCCCGGTGATCTTGGCCGCGCCCCAAGCCCGTCCTTCCAGCCACCACATCAGGTTAAGCAACCACCAGTGCAGCTTTTCCTCCGGCAACTCGGTGGAAGGCTCCACCCGCGCTCCCAGCACCGCCAGGCCGGGGTCTTGCCGCAGCCCCAGGATCAAGCGCCTTATGCAATCAGGCGCAAGGCGGGCGTCGGCGTCGTTGAATACTAGAAACTCCTGCCCGATGTTGGCCAAGGCAAAGTTGATCTGATCGCTTTTGCCATTTGCCCCATCGGCCCGGAGCAGATGGATGGCTGGAAAGCGCGAGGCTGCCTCCTCCACCCTACGGCGGGTATCATCGTGGGAGCCTCCGTCCACCACCCATATGCTCAGCAGCTTTTGGGGATAATCCTGCGCAGCCAGATCGCTCAGCTTGTCGAGGATGTTACCGTCCTCGTTGAGCACCGGCACGATCACCGCAACTGGGGGCAACTCAACGACAGGAGACCGGGGCGCTGCCGCTGCCTTGCCCCTTGCCGACCACAGCAAATAACCCAAATAGCCGAAAGAAAGCATCCAAACAAAGGATGCGGCGGCGATGAAGAGGACCAATAAAAAGGCCTGCATAAAGTTCCTAGATGATTTACCCGGCTACAAACCAGCTTTGCTGTGAACCCCGCCAATATGACTTGGTGATCCAGAGAGCCGATGCCAGAGTGGGGGCAAGACTCAAAGGACCCGCCGCTTTGGCCGCGGCCGCTCTGTTGACTTGCCCCAGTTAATGTATCATTTTTAGGGTCAGCTTCGTTCCCTTTAAAGTTTAAGATTCCGGTCAGGTTCTCCCGGATCCCCATATTTTCATGACCCGGGCAACTTGCCGGGCCGATTTAAAAAAATGTAATCTTGTAAGGCAAATAAAGGGGTGAGGTTTTTTCTAGGCGAAGCGAGTCCCTATGTTTCGCATTTTTATAGGTATGCTGGGCATATTTGGGTTCAGCGTCATAATCACCGAAGTCATCAATGGCTTTCACCTGTTCAATTTCCGCATAAAAATACCTTTTGTTGCCATACCTGCTTTGCTCGTTTTCCTGTTCTATTTATTCACTGATAAGTTAATAAAGAAACAAGAGGAGAACCTCGGCACTAAAGATTACAAAAAATTGATCCTATGTAGCAGGATATTCTTCTTATTGCTGTTCATGGCCCTATTGGTTTTTGTGCCTATTTTGTGGTGGGGCACAATCCAAAAACTGGCAACCGTGGCCAACCAAGGCGGGATCGCTCATTAGACTGGGCGCACCCCCACCCATGGCCAAGCCGTCCGTGGCCTATCCCGGCCCTAGCCTACCCGGCCAAGCCGCCTATTCTGTTCGGGGCCACCTAGCCGTCACTCAAGGGCTGCTCGCGGTGTCCATTTAACCAAAATAGATTAATTTGGGCCGAAAACTTGTAGCCGTTGCCAAGGCTGCCGCATACTAAAGCACAGGGCAATGGCTTTGTTCCTCTGTTTTAGAATTACCCGCAAATGCCTATGACCGTTGCCGGAATGGGAAATTATCGGCATGGACCCAGGACAGCACCTTTCTATCGCGCTTGCGGTTCGCCCTGACCACCATGTTCCACATCATTTGGCCCCCGGCCCTCGCCACCCAGGCCAAGCTGCATCAGGAGGGCCTGGCCGTCTGAGTGGTGAGCCTGGGATGGCGCTCCTACCCGCGGCCCAGCCCCCTGGTGGAGGTCATAGGCGTGGACACCTGCGGGGCCTCGGCGCTGGGGGCGAGGTGATGGAGCATTACGGGTTTAACCTGGACGAGGTTTGCCGCAAGGCGCGAGAACTGGTGGAACGGACAAGCCGGTTCAGCAAGTGAGGAGAGAATATGCCGGAGCCGCAAATAGACACCCTGCTGCTGGACATCGGGGGCGTGGTTCTCACCAACGGTTGGGACCGGCATAGCCGCCGCAAGGCCGCCGAAAAATTCGGATTCGACCATGACGAGATGGACGAGCGGCACCACCTCACCT
The DNA here is from genome assembly GCA_020444205.1 of Deltaproteobacteria bacterium. Classification (GTDB taxonomy): domain Bacteria; phylum Desulfobacterota; class Desulfarculia; order Desulfarculales; family Desulfarculaceae; genus Desulfoferula. The sequence continues at coordinate 26,872 of JAHLLJ010000021.1, forward strand.
TTGACACCTACGAGGAAGGCAAGCTGACCCTGGACCAATACCTGGACCGGGTAGTGTTCCATCAAGAGCGGGCCTTTGGACGCGACGAGTTCAAGCAGTTCATGTACGCCCAGTCTCAAGCCAAGCAGGACATGCTGGAGTTGGTGCGCGGGCTCAAAGAGCGCTACGGCCTGCACGTGGTGGCGGTGAGCAACGAGGGCCGCGAACTGACCGAGCACCGCATCGCTACTTTTCATCTGCATGAGATTTTCGACTTTTTCGTTAGCTCCTGCTTTGTGCACTACCGCAAACCCGACGAGGACATGTATCGCCTGGCTCTGGATGGTGTGCAGAGCAAGGCCGAGGAATCCATCTACCTAGACGACCGTTTGATGTTCGTCCAGGTCGCCGAGGCCCTGGGCATACGCGGGCTGCACCACACCAGCTACGAAACCACTCGGGAGCGTCTGGCCGAACTGGGCCTCAAACTGTAAGGGGGGAAAATGGCGATGAGCAACAAAAAATGCGACATAGGCATCATCGGCCTGGGCAACATGGGGCGCAATCTGGCCCTGAACCTGGCTGACAAGGGCTTTGCGGTGGCGGTTTACAACCGCACCACTGAAAAGACCGTCAAGTTCATGGCCGAAGAAGCGGGCGAGCGGGACCTGCGCCCCGGCCGCAGCTTGCGGGAGTTCGTTGATCTTCTGCAAAGGCCCCGGGCGGCGCTGCTCATAGTGTCCGCGGGAAAAGCAGTGGACGCGGTACTTGAAGAGATCACTCCCCTGCTGGACACCACCGACTTGGTCATCGACGGAGGAAACTCCCACTTCAGCGACACTGACCGCCGCGCCGAGTGGATGGAGGAGCTCAGCCTGCGCTATATGGGCATGGGCATTTCCGGCGGCGAAGAAGGAGCCCGCCACGGCCCCAGCATGATGCCCGGCGGCCATGAGGCTGCCTATGACCAGGTGCGGATCATTCTGGAAAGAGCAGCGGCTCAGGTGGGCGGCGAACCCTGTGTGACCTTTCTAGGAGGCGGCTCGGCCGGGCACTACGTGAAAATGGTGCACAACGGCATCGAGTATGCCTTCATGGAAATGATCGCCGAAACCTATGACCTGCTGCGCCGGGGGACCGGCCTGGAGCCCCCTCAACTGGAGCCTATTTACCGGCAATGGAGCCAGGGTGAGCTGGGTTCATACCTCATGGAGATCACCGCCCGCATCTTCGCGGTCAAGGACCCCCAATCAGAGCACTTCCTGGTAGACATGGTCCTGGACCAGGCCAAGCAAAAGGGCACCGGCAAATGGACCTCCCAGGACGCCATGGAGCTGCAGGAGCCCACGCCCACCATCGACAGCGCGGTGACCATGCGCAACCTGTCGGTTCACGGCCAACTGCGCCAGGAACTTGAAGAACACCTCGGCCGCTCCGAGCCCCTGCAGATTCAGCCGGAGAGGCTGAGCTCGTTGCTGGAAGACGCCCTTTACGCCGGCCTCATCCTGGCCTTCAGCCAGGGTATGTCCCTTTTGAACAGCGCCTCGCGGCAATACGGCTATGGCCTTAAACTGGAGGACGTGTGCCGCATTTGGCGGGGCGGCTGCATCATACGGGCCAAGCTCTTGGAGCGCCTGCGCCGGGCCTACCAGGACCGGCCCGACTTGCCCTGCCTTTTGCTGGACCATGAGTTGGGCGCGGAGGTACGGCAGCGCGCACCCGCCCTGCGCGAAGTGGTGGGCCAGGCAGCCGGATCGGGCATCCCGGTGCCGGGGTTCATGGCTGGTTTGAGCTACCTGGACGCCATGCGCTCCGAGCGCCTGCCCACCAACTTGGTGCAGGCCCAGCGCGACTTTTTTGGAGGCCACACCTTTGAACGGGTGGACCAGACGGGAATTTTCCATTTCGACTGGCAGGAGCAGCCAGGAGAGGCATGAGACCCTAGCAAAAACCCGACCCCGCCTTTTTCTGCATCTCCGGCGCGGCGAACGACCTGGCCCAGCGCAAGCTGTTGCCTTTCTTTGCGGCCTGTTCCTGGGTAGCCGTTGGATTAAACCGCTGAATAATCCAAAGGAAACCGCCAGGATATGCCAATCTCCAGCGCGCCGGTAGGTTACAATGAAAGAAAAAGAAAGGGAATCGCCATGGCCGTTCATGAAACCCAATGGCCCAAGCTGCCTTTAGGTCAGTGGCAAGACACCTACCAGACGCTCCACCTTTGGAGCCAAATCGTGGGAAAGATTCGCTTGCGGCAGATGCCATGGATAAACCATTCCTGGCACGTACCCCTTTATGTAACCGCCAACGGCCTCACCACCTCCCTGGTTCCCCACGGCGCGCATGCTTTCCAAATCGATTTCGACTTTGTTGACCACAGGTTGTGGATCACCTCCACGGATGGGCAGCGTCTATCCTTTGACCTGCGGCCCATGTCGGTGGCCAGCTTTTATCATCAAATCATGCAGGCCCTGGGCGAGATGGGCCTGGAGGTGCATATATTGCCCAGGCCGGTGGAGATACCCGATCCCATCCAGCCCTTTTACGAAGACGAGGAACATGCAGCTTATGACGCCGAGGCGGTCAATCGCTTTTGGCGGGCTTTGGTGCCCATAAGCGCCGTCTTCACCGAATTCCGATCCCGCTTTATAGGCAAGGTGAGCCCGGTGCATTTTTTTTGGGGCGCCTTTGACCTGGCCGTGACCCGCTTCTCGGGTCGCACCGCGCCCAAGCACCCTGGCGGAGCCCCCAACTGCGCTGACTGGGTGATGGTGGAAGCCTACTCCCACGAGCTGGCCAGCGTGGGATTCTGGCCGGGCATGGGCTTGGGCCAAGCCGCTTTCTATGCCTACGCCTACCCCGAGCCGGAGGGTTTCAGCGGGCACAGCGTGTTGCCGGACGCGGCTTACTACAACCAGGACCTAGGTGAGTACATCCTGCCTTATGAGGCGGTGAGAACCGCCAAGGAGCCCGAGGCCGAGCTCATGCAATTCCTGCAAAGCACCTATGAGGCCGCCGCCGACCTGGCCAACTGGGACCGCAAGGCCTTGGAGCGTGTGGGGAGCATTGGCAAGGCATGATCTGTCCGGGGCGATGTCCCGGGGAATGTAGACACCTACCACGGGGAGGAGCCATGTTCCCACGTCTATTTTCCGTTACCCTTTTCCTCGCCCTGCTGCTGGCGGTTAGCACAACCCTGGCGGCCAAAACCGACAATCCCGCCATGTCGGCCCTGAAGCAAGCGCAAGGCAATTTGGAGCAAGGCAAGGCCATGGAGGCCTACAAGGCCACCGACCGGGCCATGTTTTACCTGTGGGACCAGGTTCCTTTCACCTTAGGGGTCGCGGTTTTAACCAAGGGTCCCAACGAAGGCTACGGTTTGTTCACCCCCCGCCAGGGAAACGTCTACCATGAAGGGCAAACCCTATACGTCTACCTTGAACCAATGGGCCAACGGATCAAACGGATCAGGGATGGATTGTTCGCCTTTTCCCTGAGCATGGACGTAGCCCTCCTGAAGCCGGACGGCACCATTTTATGGGGCAAGGACAAGTTTCAGGAATGGAAGTTCACCAGCCGCAGGCCCAATCGTGAATTCTTCATCAACCTTCGGCTGAAGCTTAGAAACGTGCCAGATGGCCAGTACCTTCTCTCTCTGCGGGTGCACGACCGTCTTTCCGGCCGAATAGCCGGCCGCCAGCTCAAGGTGGCCTTCAAAAAAGGGGCCGCGACCGGCGCATCAAAGCCATAGGACGAGCCGCGGCCTGGGTTGGGGGCCGGAGGTTGTCGGGTCAAACAACCAAATTTTTTATTTCAGACCTCTTTGCCTGAGGAGAGAGTCGCCTCTCGCGATCACCCTATGTATCTGTTCGGGGGTAGATCACTATCGCGCGGGCCGCTTGATTTGGGCTAATCTCATCAGATAGAAAAACAATCTGTTATGCTTACATTAAAGGAAAAATAATAGTTTAAGCTGTGGGGATCTTTGATGCTTTGTTTAACAAAAAGTAAGTTTCCGACCCCTCTGCTTGTAGGACCAAATCGTTGAACATCCATGTGTTCGGCAACCAAGGGCAGAGTGTGCTCTATCAACAATTCTTCCGGACGTCTTTACGCGACGATTGGAACATTATCTACCACGAGTTACAGACCAAGGCGGCCGCTGATTTTGCCACTCAATCCTTCAAGCGGATTATCCACGAGAAGGTTTCACGGCTGGTCACTGAAATCCTGAGCAGCGAAGACCCGGAGGGCGCGTTTCTCCTGAGTGACATTGATATACAGTTCTTCGGGCGATGCGAACCCGTGGTGCGTCAAAGACTCGTGGACCATGACATTGTGTTCCAAAAGGAAGACGCGCTCAGTCCTGAGGTGAACACGGGCTTCATTGCGATGCGGCCAACCTCGCAAGTGAAAGATTTGTGGTCCGAGGTGGAACGTCGCCTCGCCCAGTGTCTGGAAGACCCCGAGTTCGTGAACGAACAACAGATCGTCAATATGCTGTTGCCAACGCGCACCTCTCTCAAATGGTCTACTTTTCCCGATGAGATCTGGGCCTGGAGCAACTCCAAAATCCACCTGAACTCTGAAAACTTCCCCAATATCCTGCTTCATCATGCCAACTGCACAGCTCCGGGAGAAAACAAGACGAGCCTTGAACTGAAAGTCGAACAGATGAATCTGGTCAAGCAGAGGTATGAGCAGTGGAGCGACACGGTCCTATCTCGCGCGCGTCGGCTGGGGATTCGGTTGCTCTCCAGACGACACCTCAAGTGAACAGCCCCGGTCTTTCCATAGGCTCTTTTGTTTGAGTCAGGCCGCCATGGCCAATCCCGAATCCCGCGGGAAGCTCTCGGGTAGCTGACCGCTTAATTTCCCGACAAAATTTCCTTGATAGCCTCTAACTCACCACCTACTTCGCCAAAACAGGGCCCAGCCCCAAGGCTGAACCCCGCCAAAATACTGTGGCGGCCCCAAGGGGCGAAGGGTGTGGGTCGCTTCGGCGGTGGGCTCGGACAGGGGGTAACATGTTAGTTCATGTTATAATTGAATAAATTTTAAGAAATTGAGCCGAGGAGGCGAACTTGATTGACTGCCACATGCATCTGCATGAATCCATGGTTTCCTTGCCAGGGATTGTTGCCAGCATGGACAAGTTCGGAATTCAGCGCACAGCCCTTATACCCAGATTGAATCCTCCCATATATGCAATGCCTCTATTACTCAGGATGACAACGCCTCTGCTTCGTAAGATTCTATATTCAGATGGAGGATGGCTACATGGGTTGGCGTTGAAGATGTATGAAAGCTGGTCCCGCGACGACGGAACCGTTCTAATCGGTTTAAAGCGATATAAAATTATCGCGGCTCCCGACAACACTGAGGTCACATCGGCCTTAAAACATTATCCAGACCGCTTTTGGGGTTGGATTTTCGTTAATCCACGTTGTTCGACTGACCCATTGGCTGAAATAGAAAAATACTGTCATGTGCCAGGAATGATCGGGGTGAAGGCTCATCCTTATTGGCATAATTATCCGATACAAGAACTTATAAAAACGGCGGAATTGTGTACGGAAAATAATTTACCCATGCTCATTCATCTGGGTGTGAAGCAGCATGGTGACTATAATTTTTTGCCGAGCATGTTTCCCAAGCTAAAAGTGATTTATGCCCATGCCGGGGTGCCTTATGGCCACAGTGTCTGTGAACTTGCCGGAGAAATGAAAAATGTCTTTATCGATCTATCCTCACCAGCCTATATGGATATTAAAACGGCCCACCGCGCCATAGCAAAAGCCGGTGCGAATAAGTGCCTATTCGGTTCTGACGGACCTTACCTCAATACCTCGGGCGACCGTTACGATTACGGCCCGATTACCAGTATCGTAAAAGCTTTGGATCTGTCCGAGGATGATCGCGCAAGAATTGAGCGCTTGAATTTCATCGATATTTTACAATAAAAATACAGCATCGTCGTACAGGTAATGCTAAGCGACTTCATCCTGCACACGGCTACGTCGAAATAGTAAGTCCGTCGAGTGCTTCCAGCCGGAAGCCAAGCCGTCAAATTCAATCTACTTCACCAAAACAAAACGGGGCCCAGCCAAATGGCTGAACCCCTCAAAAATGCTATGGCATCCCCAAAGTGACCGCTCAAGAACACCTTGTTGCGATAAGCAGTTCTAGGGGCTTGCTAAATCAGTCGAGGCCTCTCGAGGACCAGGCAAGCCTACCACTCAATACCTGGCCACGGGAAGGGCATGGGGTCCCAGATTGTCCAGGTGGACCCGGTGCCTACATCGCCCTGGTTTTTTCCGCCTGAAGCGAAGGCCAAAGAACCAAACAGGAACAGGATAACCAGCGTCATCACGATGATTTTTTTCATAACTCAACTCGCTTCGAAGGGTTAAAGCAGACGCCATAGGTATGGTATATGTCTATTATATTAAACGGTTTTATTGATAATCATTTAAAAATAATATTCACCTATAGTCAATGGTTATTTGTTACCGCCTTGGTAGGTCTTTGGGGAAAGATATCGGCGCCTATTGCCACTTACCGCCTTCCCGGCACACTCACCAAATCTACTTCGCCACCTACTTCAGCAAAAAAACGGGGACCAGCCAAATGGCTGAACCCCGCAAAATACTATGGCGTCCCCAAAGTAACCGCTACAGGACACCCTGGTGCGATAAGGGGAAAACCCCTTACGGAGTTTTCAGGGAAAAGCTACAATAGGCATTATCAATGCGTGGCGGTGTCTGAGTCCTCATATAAATTCTTACAAAGGGGATAACCGTGAAGAAGCTAGTTTGCATCGCACTGGTGCTGTCTTTTGTGTTCGCAGCTCTGCCGGTAATGGCTGGGGACCAAGGAAGATACGTGATTGTGCGGCCTACCGATTCAAAGGTCCCAGGGCTTTTGATTGACTCACAAACAGGCAAGGCTTGGGCGGTAGTGGTGAATACCAACTGGAAAGAAAACAAAGCACCTCAAATCTATATGATGCCAATTCCCTACGATACGAGGCCTAAAGCTAATCTTGGCGACGTAAGAGGCTTCAAGTACACACCCGGCCAAAACTAAAAGATTCACCACGCGTGTCCGGTTAGGGTTGGGTGGTAAGGGCAACCGTTTAGATGTCCTAGTCACTAATTGCGTTTACAGATTGGCCTTCCGGCAGATGGTCTAGGTTGTAACTTGTCTACCCTCACTTGATGTTTAGACCATATATATTTTCTCAATGCTTGGTGCCTCCAACAACCAAGCCGCGGGCACGCTGGCAGGCCGTGCGGGGGTTGTCCTTTATCAAATCCATTAATGCGGCAACCTCCTTAGAGTTGGCTTGGCGGCTTGCCTTTAACTGCTCCAGCCAGGCGGCCTCCAGCTTTTTCAAGGAAAGCCCGTAAACTTCCTGCCAAGCGCGCCCACCGTCCCGTGCCAGGCGGCAAAGCCTTTTCATTCTATTTATGCCGTGGGTTTTAATCAGGTACTCCCCGAATGATCCTGATTCCACGTAAGCTGCATGTTGCCTGGCTCGGTCAGAGACAAAGGGCTTCTGGCCTCTGAACTCCATCCCCCAGTCGCCGTGATCCGGGCCCAAACTGGTCAAGGGAATATAAGAGCCTAGGCTGATAAGGGCTTGCACCCATAGATCGTTATTATGCCCGCACATGGGAAAGGATTTGCGGCTGCCGAACCGGTTTTCGGAATATATGCCCATCATATTGCGGATCAGCTTGTCCCGGCTGGGGAAAACGGCGTGGGTCAGTTTGTGCGCCAGGCCATAGGGCTGCCCCTGGGCTCCGAAGACTCGCACAATACGCACTCGGCGCCCTTCGTCCTGCGACCAAAAGAAAATCGAGGTACGGGTGGTATCGTTTAAAGGGCGGCGGAACTCCAGCTTTATCTTGCCGAACCGTTCTACCTTGGCACTGATTTGCCATGTTTGCAGTATCTGCTCTAGAGTCTGCTCTGCCTGGCCGGCCAATTCCTGCAATCGCGCAGAAGACACTACACTGGGTGCCCCGCTGACTGTTAGATGTTGGGTCTGAACAACCTGGCTTGTTTCACTTGCGACAGCGCCAGAGGTGATCAACAACATGGCTGCAAGTGCAGCCACCTCGGCCTTTAATCTGATTCGCATGAGCACCCCCTGTTATTAGGATCATGTCACCTTTATGCCGGATGCCGCTAAACCAGTAAGCAGGTTTTCCGCTATGCCTGTCCCGGGACCAAGTGTGAACCCCAGCTTTGACCTCACCTAAGTAATTTTCGACACTTCATCGGTGGTTCGCTTGCGCTCATCTTCCTGACACACACCTGTCACGGACCACTACCGTGACTTTTCCTTAACGCTTACCACCCCTAGCTCTTTACCAGCGCAGTTTAAGGGGGTTGGAGCCTGTTCCCGCAGACCGACTCCCAGGGGCCTCCCCTCATCACTTTCATAGTTACATTCAACTTATATTATGGGCGGATTTGGCGCCGAAGGGGTTGTTTTTCTAATTTTGGGTTTGGTCCCCTTTAGCCGTGGGCTGTTCAGGCTATACCACCTCCGGCTGGCCTCATACCAGGCCTTCTTGCGCCAGGCATGCAGGCGAGATTCGTGCAGCCCCAGCTGCTTGGCCGCGTCGGCCACTTCCACCTGTTCGGCCAGACTAAGGGCCTCTGACTTGAATTCGGGAGAGTAGCGCCTGCGGGTCGTCTTGGTCTGCTTCTGCTTTAGGGGCATGGATCATCTCCGCCATGCAATCTTCTCGCTTAACGAAGTGTCCGTCAAAAATGGGCTCATGATCAGGGCATCTAGGAAATCAGCGGCTACTGAACGTAATTTGGAGAAGACGTTCTCGCAGATTTTGCCTGGCTGGCAGGCTAGAGCAGTAATACTTCCTATTGACTGGTGAACATTTCGATAGCAGTATGGATATATAAGTAGTGAATATCATTATCTACGCCTCTGCCGAAACCTTGCAGCACCTTGTCTACATCCTTAGAACGTATCGGAAGAGGCCCTTTGCCGATTCCGTCCGATCCTCAGGTTTTCTTTGCATGATTTGGATAAGGTCATGAAGCAAAAACCTACCTATGAAGAACTTTTAAAAAGAGTACACGAATTAGAATCGAATGAATATGAAAACAATAAACGCTTAGCTTGCGTTAACGAACAAATTGAAGATTTAAAAAACCTATTAGATTGCGTTACTTTCGTGGTTTATATGAAGGATGATAAAGGAGTTTACACCTATATAAATAAGGGGTTCGAAAATTTATCCCAGTTAAAGCAAGAAAATGTACTCGGAAAAACGGATCTAGATTTGTTTCCTGAAAAAGGTGCAGAAAAAACCTCTCAAAATGACAGGATTGTAATGGAAACTGGTCACCCCCTGGAAATAGAAGAAATCGGGCCTGTGCATGGGGAAATGCATAGATTTTCCTCTTTAAAATACCCACTGAGGTCCCAACATGGTGATATTCATGGAGTATTCGGAATATCAACAGACATCACCGCGCAAAAGCAAGTAGAAAAAGAATTAATACTTTTGCGGAACGTCGTTGAACAGAGTGTAGATGGTCTAGCCGTGGTTGATATGGAAGGGAATTTGCAATATCTCAATGCTGCTTTTGCACAATTGCATGGTTATGACCCCAAAGATTTAATTGGAAAAAATTTAACAATTTTTCATAGTAAAGATCAACTGGCAGAGGTAGAAGCAGCCAATCAGCAAACCAAAAATACTGGAAAATTTTATGGAGAGATTTGGCATGTTAGAAAAGACGGTACTGCATTCCCTGGTTTGATGCACAACAGCCTTATAAAAAATGCTCAGGGGAAGCCGGTTGGAATGACGGGGACCCTGCGGGACATAAGCAATTTAAAGAAAATAGAAAAAGAACTCAGGGAAAGTGAAGAACGCTTTAAGACGACATTTGAAAATGCTCCAGTTGGAATAATACTTGCTGATTTTGATGGAACTTTTAAATCGGCAAATAAAAAAATGTATGAAATGTTCGGTTATGATTATAATCTTGATGCAGAAGAAAACATTGTTATTGAAAAAATAACCCATAAGGATGACGAACATACAATAGAATGGTTTAGAAAATTAACGTCACACGAAATTGATAATTATACAATTGAGAAACGCTATGTCCGTAAAGATGGGTCAACAATGTGGGGTCGTGCCACTGTGGTGGCTATTTATTCACAAACCAACCAGCCGAAGTATATTTTAGTAATTATAGAAGACGTCTCTCGCGTCAAAAAATTTGAAAAGGAGCTTAGGTCAGCCAACTACATGCTTGAGAAGAGAGTTCGTGAACGTACTGATGAATTAGAAAAGCTCAACGTTGCCTTGCGGGTATTACTAGACCACAGGGAAAAAGAGAAGGAGGCCCTAGAAGAAACCATCGCTTCGACAGCTACTGTCCAGATCACGCCATTCATTGATCGTCTGAAAAAAAACAACCTAAGCGAGAGCCAGAATTCGCTTCTTACGATGATCGAAAATGGCCTCAAGGAGATGGTTTCTCCATTTTCAGGCAAACTTAATACAAAACTATCGGGACTGACTCCCAGAGAAAAAGAAGTGGCTCTTTTGATAAGAGACGGTTTCACCAATGCTGCAGCGGCAGACGCCTTGGCGATCTCTGAACATTCAGTGGCATTTCACAGACAAAATGTGAGACGCAAGCTCGGCCTCAAAAACACTAAAGCCAATCTTACCAGCTACTTACAGGACTTACCAGAGCTCTAGCCTATTTCTAAAAACATATAGTTGGCACTAGTAAGTAGGTTTAACCTACTTGTAATCCATTTAAACCCTATCTTACCAAAAAACTAAAATTATAATATATTTTATATAGTTGTACGTTTCTGCCATGTTTCCGAGGTGCTTGTGTAAACGACAATTAATTTCTCTTCGGCATTCTCCACGGGGCATGAAATAAATTGACACCATCATCTAAGGCAGCTTTCCCTGGTGGCGGTAGCGCAACCGCTGATGAAAGTTTGCGATCATCTGCCGATCTTCATTATCAGTGTCGCACCAGAACTGGGCTCAAGTTCAGTAACTCTGATGGATGCCAAGCAGCTCGTGCCAGAATTGAGGAAAATCCAAGCTATATTGACATGTTAGGATGTCGCAAATGCTCGGGCCCCTTACCATTAGCAGAAAATGGAGAGCAAACGATGTCTAGCAATGAGGATGATGCCCACAGAACCGTAAAACCTCCTTCTGAACCTGAGATGTGCAAGTGCGGCCGTGGGCCTGTAGCTATCCGAAAGAATGGCACCTCTGCTGGCAGATGCAGGCAATGCATGTCTGACGTTGCTAAAAAATGGCCCAGGGGAAGAAAGCAATCTAAGAAAAAAAAGGACGATAAATCAACAGAAGTTGGTGCCGTGTTGGATACACATGTTTTGCTTGGGTTGCTAAAGGAAAGAAAAGAAGAGGCCGAAAGTTTAGTAAACAATTTGATTGAAAAAGGTGCGCTAAACGGGGACAAGGATCTCTCCCAGGCAATCATATCCTTTATTAAATTCATGGCAACTATGGATGTTGTACTAAAAACTGAAACGCTGGAAAACAATAATATCAAGAATTAGCTTCAACTGTTTAATAGTGTTCTAATAATTAAGTTTCCTATGGGGTTTGTACTTGGCGAGCTGACCCGCCCCCCCCTTAAACCGTTCCAGATTTTAAGGTAGGTTTTTTGCCCTAAAAAGGGAGGGCGATTATGACCAGGAAACGCAATTAGGCCGAGCAGACCATCGGCAAGTTGCGTGAGGCAGAGATTTTAAGGGGCCAAGGGCCAGCTAACTGTCTTTTGGGGTATAGGTAAACCCACTCCCAATATACTTCACCTCCTACTTCACCAAAACAAAACGGGGCCCAGCCAAATGGCTGAACCCCGCAAAAATGCTATGGCGTCCCCAACGGGTGCCGGAAAACTGCTTTGGGCGATGGCTGAGCTGAAGATGGCCGGCTATCAATTCAATGAAAAATATCCCTGATCCTCTTTGGCTCTTCCATTGGCGATCAAGCGTTCCAAATGCTTTTTCATGATGGCCCACTCGGCCACCATGTAAGACTCAATAGGCTGGCGCGGTTTTCGATAGGCGATCCAGGCGTTGATTATCTCTTCACGGGTGCGGGGCCGGGCCAGAAATTCGATCAACTTTGCTTCCCGTTGGTCGATTACTTCCAAGAACTGTTGCCAAAGAGGCCCAGGGTTTTGCGTGAAGACACCGGTCTCATGGCTGGTGAGCCACACCTTGGCCGGGATGTGGCTCAGGTATTCGACTGAGTCTCTTACCGCCTGGATGTCGGCGTGAAGCTCTCCATAGTAGGGCCCAAAGGGGGTAAGGTCATAGTCCCCCAGGAAGAGGACTTCGGGCTCCTTGAAAAAAAAGCTCAGATGACCGGGTGTGTGCCCAGGCGTAGCCAGCACCTCCACGGTAACCGTTTCCAGATTAATCGTCTCACCCGGGGTAAGGAAGCCACTGGGCACGCGAGGCCGGTAGTGAAAATACTCGCGCAATTGCTTCCGCCAAGCTTGCCGAGTACCGGCTTCATCCATTCCGTACCAATCTAAAAAAATTTCTATGTCGGTCAGTGGAGGAGCGTCCTTTGAGGACATCTTCAGGGGCAAGTCGTCGAAGAGATCCAAGTAGGCCAGGTGGTCCTCGTGCCAGTGGCTAAGCCAGACTTCACGCACCCCCGGCCCTTCCCTTAGCTGTGTCAGGATTTGCTTGTCAGAGGCCGGGTCAATCAGTATTCCGGCGCCCTCTATATAGATGGAATGGCATCGTGGGTACTTGCCCCGATTTCTCCCAGGCACGAACCACACGGGCCCGAAATGATGTATTTTATCCAAGGCTTTTTCCTTTTCACCCACTGGGCAACGTCGTTTCATTTATTTGAAGTGGTAGGCTATTTTCCTATACGGCCATCATCACCCCGTTCTTGGCCCAAATCCTAACTTAAAATTTCAACCTGGTTAAGGGTGGCCTCTCAAATATGACCTTCTCCCAAATCCTTTACCAGGAAAAGAATTAGGATTTTGGCCCATCGCGATCATGGGTATGGGTTCGGGAGGCTCCA
>JAHLLJ010000022.1 GCA_020444205.1 Deltaproteobacteria bacterium
GCCGATCTCAAGATTGGCAAAGTGTGAACAACGTCCTTGCTAATAACACCTAGGCGGCATTCTGGGCTTGGCTCCAAAAACGTTGATGATAACCACGCTCCTGGCCAGTGCGCCCTTCATCTTTGTAAATCTTTCAACTGGTGATCAAGCCCAGGTAACCTACCAGCCCTGCGGCTGCCCCATGTGGGAGGTTGGCTGGAATTGCCGATTGGGCCAAATCCGCAGCTTTGAAAAATTGACCCTGGCCGGGGTGACCCTAATGGATTTTGACCTGGTCCATCTTCTGGAAAACGGCTACCCCCTTGCCTTCGGCGGCGGTCCGACTGATTATCAGCTTTTGGAGCAGGAGGGGCCCGATGGGGGACCGCGATTAACTCTCCTAGTGGATCCTTCGCTAGGCCCCATTGATCCTGAAGCGCTTAAAGAATTTTTTTGGGAGCATCTTGAGCAAGCAACCGATGCCCAGCGAATCATGGGCATGGTTTTGGCGCGGACAGAGTGTCTACGGGTGATCCGCCAGCCCCCCCGGCCCACCACCACCGGTAAGATTCTCCACTTGCACCGAGAGATCGATACATCGTCCACTTGAAGTCCCGTGCCATAGCTCCAAGACGCCTCTGGCGAAAATTAAACTAGCACTTGCTAGCTGAAATTCGGGCTAACCACCAGCAGGGTTCACCTTTCTTAACATACGCTTCACTTCGCCGTGCCCAAGAAAAAATTATCCTTGTTAAAATCCCTAGAGCTCCCTTGTATCAGGAAATGTGCGGCTACCCCAGATACCCGTTAAAACCAATCCAAATTTGCCTAGTGGCCCTCATCGCTTTGGAGCACAAGGGAGATAACTCACAAATGCCAGTGGTCATGCATTTTAAATGGCGGACGCTCTAAGTAGGTCTAGGTAATGTTGCGAATGTTGCTGGCAAAGCTTTCCGCTTAACTCACTGTCTCCCGCGGCCAAAGCTTCGTAAATTTCTGGAAGAGTCGCCACGTCGGGCTCCTTTCCCAGGTGTTGTGGAATAAGCAAACGGCAAACCCTTATACAGCGGCTGGTGAGGTTTTTCAGTGATGATTCCAGCACCTCGTTTTGCGTGGCTTCATATATAGTCTCATGAAATTGAATATCTTTACCGGTGGTGATATCGCCTTGTTTGGCCGCCAAGTAATAATCGTCGAGGATGGTTTTCAATTTTTCCAGTTGGTCCGGCGTTATTCTTTGGGCAGCAAGCGACCCAGCTAAAGACTCTAGATGCACCTTGACCTCATAGGCGTTTCTCACCTCGTTAATATTTATCGGCTTTATTATGGTTCCATAACGGGGAATAATCTGAATCAAATTCATCGCGGCGAGTTGCTGAAGCGCTTCTCTGAGTGGTGTCCTACTTACATTAAACTCGTGGCATAGGGCCTCTTCAGATAGCCGGGTTTCCGGTGGGTACTCCAATTTGATGATGCGATCTCGAAGCGTTTGGAACACCTTGTCAGATAGCTTCATGCCTTATATCCTATTGATATTATGTTAGTATATCTGTTGTCTATCAGGGTTATTACATGAAAATACATCTTATTGCGAGCAAGAACATACACTTTAATTGGCGCCTTCCTTTTCAACATGATCTATCAATATATGCAATATGGTGCGATCAGTCTCAATCATGCCCCGGGTGCTTAGGATGCCTAAGTTGCGCGTCGTCTGTTCCATGGTGGCGGCCACGATGCCATCGGTATCCTGCACGTTAAGTCCCTGCAGGGTGAACAACGCTGCCTTAACCGCTGCCCCTGCGGCGGTTGAGAGCTTGATAGCGCAGGCGGACTTGGCCCCGTCGCAGATTACTCCTGCCAAGTCCTCAATGACGTTTTTCACCGCACCGGATACATGGCTTGCCTTGCCGCCCAGCAGGTAAGTGACTCCCGCCGCCGCGCCCGCCCCCGCGGCAACCGAGCAGCCGCACACCGCTGAGAGCCTTCCGGTGTGGGCCTTTACATAGGCAGTGACCAAGTGGCTAAGGGCCACCGCCTTGAGCACTTCAACTGGGTCGCACTCTATGAAATCCTTCACCCCCCAAATGGGCAGCACCGCGGTCAGGCCGTGGTTGCCGCTGCCGCCGGAGGACATGGCAGGCATCTTCACTCCGTCCATGCGCGCGTCGGCCGCCGCAGCGGCAAGCATGCTGGCCGTCTGGATCATGTCCTTGCTCATCATTCGCTGGCGCATGAGGCTGTCCATGGTTTTTCCCACCGCCAGGCCGGACCCGTGCTTGATGCCATAATCGGCCAGACGGGTGTTGTAATCGATGCCCTGTTGGATGAACTGAAGGTCGGCTCGATCAAGCTGATCCAACAATTCGATCAAGTCCTCCATGCTCAAACTCCGCAACCAAGCTTCCAACTCCTCCAACTTGCCGGATTCCTCGCAGTGGCGTGCAAGTAGCAGAGGGCTATCGGTTACTTCCTCGCCGTTGAACTTGAGATCGGCGATGTTATCGTGAGTTTGTGTGATGTCAGCCTGAGCCAAATCCCCTCCGCCGGAGACCTCGGCCTTGATGTGCAGGCCGCGTTCCTCCAGCAGGTGTACTTTGACCCTCCCCTGGACCAGCATTTGTTTCGCGCGTTCTACCAAGTCCCGGTCCACCGGGCTCAGCACCTCCATTTTAAGGGCCGGATCCCCGCCCAAGGCTCCCAGGGCGGCGGCGAGGTCCAGGCCGTGCATGCCATCAGTGCCGGGTATCTTGACATTGAAGGCATTTTTATACACGTTGGGATCCACCCACACTTCCACGAACTCGGCGGGTCGAGATAATAAGGAGGCGGCGGCCGCGGCAGCCAGGGCTATGGCCACCGGTTCGGTGCAGCCAAGGGCCGGTGCCACCTCCATCTTCAATATTTCTTTCAGGGAATATGGCTTCATTTCTTTCCTCTGGCCGGAGGCATCGCCAACGCTAAAGAGGCCAGGAAAATACGGCGCTCCAGAGCGGAACGTGAGACGCCGTGCTAGGCGGATGGCATGCCCAGCACTCGGGGGCCGTCCTCGGTGACCAGGACGGTCTTGCTGATAGGCAATGCTCCCAACCGGCCGTCCATGAGGATGGGCTCCACGCTGAAGACCATGTTGGGAAGCACCACCGGCTTGCCGGCCATGGGGCCGGTGATGATCCAGGGATGTTCATACAGCTCCAAGCCAATGCCATGGGCGGCGGGCAGAATGGTCTGGCCGCCGTGCAGGCTGGTGACGTAGCCCACAGTGCGGTTGGGTTGCAGGGTATCGACTACGTATTGGGCCGCTTCTTCCAGGTGACTCAACTGCTTCCGCTGGTGTTGGCCGGGGTCGCCGGCCGCCACCACTCTGGTGGCGCAGAAGGCGTAACCCTCGCACCAGCCGCTGATGCCCAGGCTGACCAAGTCGCCTGCTTGCACGGTGCGCCCGCATCCCGTGTCCCGCAGGAAGGGGCCGCTGTTCACCGTCACCTCGGCGATGGCATCTGCTCCGGCCTCGTAGGCCGCTGCCCGCAGATCCAGCTCCAGGCGGTGCTCGGTGACCCCGGGCTTCACCGACTCCATGCCAATGGCGATGGTCTGCTCACCCACCCGGGCTGACTCCCCGAGCAGTTCGACCTCTTCCGAGCTTTTCACGGCGCGCAGGTCGCGCAAGATTTCATCGGCCGGCACCAGCTCCACCTTGGGCAAGATGCGCTTGAGGGTGAACCACACCTGAGAGGACATCTGCCCGCTGCCGGCCACGCCCAGTTTGCCGCCGGCCAGGCCCAGTTCACGCACCGCGCCGGCCAGGTCGGCGTTGAAGTCGTTGCCGCCTTTGAAACCATTCACGTTGAAGGTGCCCTCGCCGCACTGGCCCAGGGGCGAGACCAGCATGGCCGGTCCCTCGGCGGCCAACACCATGGCGTGGCAGCCCGCCCCCTGGAAGCCCTCGTTGCGGACCCTGCCCGGGCGGTAGTTGCTCAGATAGGTGAGGTCGCCCACTTTCTGGGTGCCCTGGCCGTTGACGATCAGCCCGTCCAGCTCGCGCTCTTGCAGGGCCTTTTGCACCTTGGCCAGTCTTTGATTAAAGGCCTCGGCGGTTATTTTCTTTTCGCTGGCCATGGCTACTTGCCTCCCTTGGCGCATACTAGATCTTTGACAACTCGCTTTTCGGAGGCGGGATCCAAGACTACGTCACCTTCCACGATGGTTTGGCACAGCAGGCCCGACTTGCCGTTAATTTTGCCGGCGCAGCGGGCGCAGATGCCCAAGGCGCAACCGGCATGGTCGTAGTAAGCCACGGTGCTGTCCAGGTTTTGATACACATAGTCCAAAACGTCCATGGCGCTCATGCCGGGCTCCCAGGGGACTAGAAAGTTGTCATAGTGGGACTCTGAGTCCTGGGAGGCGTCGTAGCGGTAGATTTTCACGTTGATTTGTTTTTGGCTCATTTCCCTTGTCTCCCGATTCTTGAAGGGCTGTGGCTAGTGGTGCCCGCCGACCTCGGAATGTCCTTCCATCATTTCCTGGAGCATTTCGAGGTATGGCTTGCGGCCCGGGTCGGGGGCCAGGGAGGTTATCTGCACCGGCCGGGTGCTGATGGTGATCTCGCCGTTCAGCTTGGCCACGGTTTCCTTTAGCCAGTTGTCGTTGTCAGTGTAGGGGTGGTCCTCGCGGTAGTGCACCCCCCGGCTTTCGGTGCGCAGCAGGGCACTCTTGGTTGAAGTCTCAAGTAGCTGCAAAAGGTTGGCTAGCTCCAGGCTATCAACCCATTCCTTGTTGTAGTTGCGGCTCTTGGAGGCGGTGGCTAGGCTGGGCAGTTGGTCGGTCTTTACTTCATATAGGAAGGACAGGAGTTCTTGAAGCTCGGACTCAGTGCGGATAGGCCCTAGGAGCTTGTGGGCCATCTCCTGCACCCGCCGCCGCACCTGGGCCACTTTGAGGCCGTCTTTGCGTTGCAGGGGCGCGCAGGCCTTCTCTTCTAGCTGCTTGAAGCTACCTTCGATCGGGTCGGTTTCGGGCGCGGCCTGGGCGTATTCCCCGGCGCTTTCTCCGGCGGCTGCACCGTGCACCAGCATCTCGGTGGTGGCGGCGCACACCCGGTTGGCTCCGAAGGGCCCCAGGGTGCACTCCCCGGCGGCGAACAGGCCGGGAAGGTTGGTGGAAAACTTGTGGTCGATGACGATGCCGCCGTCAAAGTACTCCACCGCCGGGCCCACCTCGATGGGATTGCCTTGTTCAATGCGGGCCACTATGTCCTTGAGGTCGATGTGCTTGTACTTCCAGTTGGGGAAACTCACCTGCACCAGGCTCGCCCACTTTTCAAAGGGCAGGTCGCCACGTCCGTAATAGATGCCCCCTTTGGGTGAGCCTTTGCCCGCGCGCACCTCTTTCATGGAGGTGTGGGATACAAAGCATTTATTCCACTCCATATGGGTGCCTATGTGCACCATGTTGGCGTCGTATTGCTCAAGGAAGCACTCGCCCGCCTGGTTGGTCAGCTCGCCGGGGCAGCGCAGGCTGAAGATGTAAGAAGCGATGCTGCCCAGCACATGAGGTGGACCGTAGAGTACATTGCAACAAAAGGTAATGAACTCCATGTTGCCCAGTTCGGCCCCGGCCCGCAGGGCCATGGCGGTACCATCCCCAGCCAAATCGCGCATACCGGTGTTGGGCCAAAAGGCCTTGTGCCAGCCGCCGGAGGCGATTACCACCGCCTTAGCCTTAAAGCGCAGGAACTGACCGCTGGCGATGTCCAGGCCCAAGGCGCCCACCACCTGGGAGTCCTGGGTGATCAGTTCCAAGAGCATCACGTCTTCCAGGGTACGCACCCCCATTTTTTTGGCTTGGCCGATAAGGGCGTCCATCATGCCGATGCCGGTGGTGAAGATGGCCCGCTCCTCGCTACGCACCGGGGCCACGCCCCATTCCAGCAGCTCTCGCAGGCGATCCGGCGCTGTGGATACGTATTGCTCCAGGAGTTTTTGGTTGTTCAGGTAAAAACCTTGTTTGACTATGTCTTCGAAAAAGGTCTGCTTGCTGTCCTTTGGCTCGCCGTAAAAGCCCAGCTCGCGTAGGCTGCGGCCGTCCAATGTATAGTCGGCCCCGGCCATGGGAGTAGCGCCGCAACGGCCCAGGGGGCCCTTGCTGAGTAGCAGGGTGTCCACGCCCTTTTCACGAGCTCCGATGGCCGCCCTGAAGCCGGCGCCGCCGCCGCCCACGACTAAGACATCGGTTTTTATTTCCTTTTGGTTCATCTATCTAAGACCTCTCTTGTCGATTCTTACGGGACACTGGTTATCGCTGATAAAGCGGCGTGCGTATCATGCCTGCTCCAGGCTCAACTCGTTGCGCAGGATGTGCAGGAATACCTCCACCCCCAACGGCAGCGCCGCCTCGTCGATATCAAAGTAAGGGTTGTGCAGCGAAGCGCTGATGCCTTTGTCGGGATTGGCCCCGCCCAGTTGAAAGATGGCCGAGGGCAAGGCGTTGGTGAAGTGGGAAAAGTCCTCCGAGCCCATAATGGGCGAGGTTGGAATCACCTTTTCGGGACCCACCACCTCCGCCGCCGCCAGGCGCACCACTTTACCGGCCCGGGGGTCATTGTTGCAGGCCGGAATGTGCTCCAGCATTTCCAGGCGGCAGTCCACCTGGAACATGCCTTCCAGGCAAGCGCACATTTCCTCCAGGCGCTTGATGAGCAGCTCGCGCACCGAGGGCTTCAGAGCCCGCAGAGTGCCTTCCAGCATGGCTTCCTGGGGGATCAGGTTGTAGCCGGTGCCGGAGTGGAAGCGGCACACCGAGACCACCGCCGCTTCGGTGGGCTTTACGTTGCGCGACACGATGGTCTGCGCAGCGGCGGCCAGATGCACCGCGGCCATGAGGGGGTCACGGCTTTCCTCGGGGCGCGCTCCGTGGCTGCCCTGGCCGGTCACCGTCACCTTGAAGTGGTCGTTGGAGGCGTAGCCCGCTTCCCCGAATACCCGTACCGTGCCCACTGGGGTTTCCGGGGTCATGTGGCAGGCGAACACCTTGTCCACGGTGGGATTTTGCAGCACGCCGTTGGCCACCATCTGGGCCGCGCCGGTGCCATTTTCCTCGGCCGGCTGGAAAATCAGCTTCACCGCGCCCCGGAAGTTGCCCAGCTCGCCACCCCGGCAAATCTCCCGGGCCACGCCTAACAGCATGGCGGTGTGGGCGTCGTGCCCGCAGGCGTGCATTACCCCGTCTCTCTGAGAGCGGTAACCGCACTTATTCATCTCCTGCAACGGCAATGCGTCCATGTCCGCCCTGAGGGCGATGACCGGACCGGGCTCAGAGCCCCTGATGAGGCCCACCACGCCGGTCGGTCCCGGATAATCCAAAAGCTCCGCTCCCAGGTC
This sequence comes from Deltaproteobacteria bacterium, assembly GCA_020444205.1. Lineage (GTDB taxonomy): Bacteria > Desulfobacterota > Desulfarculia > Desulfarculales > Desulfarculaceae > Desulfoferula. The sequence goes on from JAHLLJ010000022.1 coordinate 7,359, forward strand.
GGTAAGCTCATGCCGCACAAAGGCGGTGGTTTGGTGCTCCCGGCCGGAAAGCTCGGGATGTGCGTGCAGGTGACGGCGGATTCGGCTCAGCCAATCTCGCAAAGAAGTCTCCATGAGCGATCCCTTGTTATGCGGCCGTTTCGGCGGCCGGGTCTCTTTTGACCCTGCCGCTCCACTGCACCAGAATGATCAAGACTATGCCGCCGATGCCCAGCACGTCGGTGATGAGGCCGGGCTTGATCAACAGCATGGCCACCGCTGCCAGCGCCAAGCGCTCCCAGAGGCGGCAGGCGCGCAACAAAAAGCCCTCCAGGGTGGCGGCCAAGGCGATGATGCCGATCAAGGCGGTGATGGCGGTGAGGACGATCTCCCACCAGGGCCCGATGAGCAGCAAGGAATTGCCGTAAACGAACATGAAGGGAACGATGAATCCGGCCAAGCCTATGCGGGTGGCTTCGAAGCCGGTGCGCATGGGGCTGGACCCGGCAATGCCCGCCGCCGCGTAAGCCCCGATGGCCACCGGTGGGGTGATGAAGCTGATCACCGCGAAGTAAAGGATGAACAGGTGGGCCGCGATGGGGGGCACTCCGAACTGCTCAAGGGCGCTGCCACCCAACAGGGAGGCCACGATGTAGGCCGCCGAGGTGGTAACGCCGGTGCCCAACACAATGGAGACGATCATCACCAAAAGCAAGGTGGGGAACAGGCTGTCGTGGGCCAGGGTGATGAGCAAGTTGGAAAACTTCAGGCCCATGCCCGTCTGGGTCACCACGGCCATTACGATGCCGGCCAGACCGCAGGCGGTGATTATCTGCACCGAGATGTAGGCCGCATCCTTCATGCCGTCTAGGAAGTCGCGCCAGGAAAGGCGGGTCTGCTTGCGCAGGGCGGCAATGATAATCAAAAGGGGCAGGGTAAGGAAAGCGCATTTCATGGGGCTGTAGCGCACAACGGTCAACAGCAGCACCAGCACTATTGGCGGTATGGCCAGATGCCCTTTGGCCTTGAGGACGTCTTTGAGATAGGGAAGCTGGCTGCGGGAGATGCCGCCCAGCCCGGTGCGCAGGGCCCGGAAGTGGATTACGAACACCAGGGAGAGAAAGAACAGGGCGGCCGGAATGGTGGCTGCGAAAATGATGTCCACGTAGGCCTTGTTGATGATCTCGGCCATGATGAACACCGCCGCGCCCATGATGGGAGGCATGATCTGCCCGCCGGTGGAGGCGGTGGCTTCCACCGCTCCGGCAAAGGTGGGGCTGAAGCCGGTCTTTTTCATCAAGGGGATGGTGAAGGAGCCGGTGCTGACCACGTTGGCCACCACGCTGCCCGAAACCATGCCGAAGAAGCCGCTGGAGATGACCGCGATCTTGGCCGGTCCTCCCGGCGAGGTGCCGGCGATGGCCTGGGCTGAATCGGTGATCAAGTCGCCGGTGCCGCTTTTGACCAAAAAGGTTCCCAAGAGCACGAAGGCGAAAACCACGGTGGCCGAGATGCCCATGGGCAGGCCCAGCACGCCCTCGGTGGTGGTGTACATGTAGGAGATTATGCTGGAGATGGACTTGCCCCGGTGGGCCAGCAGGCCGGGCATGTAGGGGCCGAAATAGTTGTAGATCAGGGCGATGATGGCGATGATGGGCAGGGGCCATCCTATGGTGCGGCGCCCAGCCTCGATAAGCAGCACCAGCATGATCCCGCCCAGGATGAGGTCCATCTCGGTGGGCATGCCCATGCGGTCGATGAGGCTGTCAAAGGTGAGAACGATGTGCAGACAGGTGTAAACCGCCAGTCCGCCCAAAATCAGATCGAGTATTCTAATTTTGCTGTCGCCCGGGCGTGTCTTGACCATGGGATAGATCATGAAGGCCAAGATGAACCCGAAAGCCAGGTGAACGCTTCTTTGAATCATCGGCGAGAAGGTGCCGAATCCAGCAGTATAAAGCTGGAAAATACACATCAAGACGCCGATGCCCATGGCAGTGTAGCCCCACAGGCCCGATTTTCTGCTCTTGCCAAGAGCGGCTACTGCTGTGTCAGTCATGCCCGTTTTTCTCCTGCTGTCAACCGGCCGGCAAATATTGCTTGAAATGGTTCAAGGACCGGCGCGGCAAAGATGGCCTCCGCCGCGCCGGCATAGTTTTAAGGCTTTATTTAATGGCGCCGACTTCCTTGTAGTACTTGAGAGCGCCCGGATGCAGCGGGACCGGCAGGTCGTTGCCCGCCCGCTGAGGAGTCATCTCTTCGGCCAGCTTGAGGATCTTGACCAGCTGAGCCTTGTGCTCGAAGACGGTCTTGGTGAGCTGATAGACGAAATCATCACTCATCTTGGTGGTGGTGCTAAGCACGCCCCACATGGTCAGACAGGGCACGTCCTTCTCCACCTTGCCGTAGGTGCCCGCCTTGACTTCGCCGGGCACGAAGTAGGGCTGCTTTTTATTGAGCGACTTGAGCACCTCCGGTGACACTGGGATGTAGCGCACCTCGTGCATGGTGAACAACTGGCTGACCGCTGCGGAGAGCTTGCCGGTCAGGATGAAGGACACGTCCACGTTGCCGTCGGCCAGGGCCGAGGCGTTCTCGGACACCGACATGTAGCGGAATTTGACCTGGTCCGGGGTGATGCCCACCTCAGCCAAAATGGCCTTGGTAACCATCATGGAAGTGGAGCCGGGAGGGCCTGCCCCGATGCGAGCGCCCTTGATGTCCTTGAGGCTTTTGATCTTGGAATCTTTAGTCACCAGGATGTGCATGGGGAAGGAGTAGGTGTTGAAAATGGCCCGCAGGTCCTTGAATGGCTTTTCCTTGTCAAAAGGAGGCAAGGAGTTGTAGCACTGATAGGCTGCGTCGGGCAGCACCATGGCTATGTCGATCTCGCCGTTGCGCATATCCCTGAGGTTCTTGATGGAGCCTGGGGAGGGTTGGGCCGTGGCGCGGTAGCCAGGTATGTACTTGTCCACCAGCGAGGCAACGCCACCGGCAAAGCGATACCAGGTTCCCTTTACTGAAGATCCCGCAATTACCAGATTTTTGTCGGCTGCAATGGCCGTGGTGCCAATGGACATAAGACCCACCAAGGCTGCCACCGCCAAAATCATGGCCGAACTTTTTACTTTCTTGCGCATAATGAAACCAAACTCCTTCCTTTGTTTTAAGAGCATGCTCTTTCCAGCCCTATATTTGCTGCCTTTCAGCTATTGGCCACGTCTGCCTGTTAGCGCGGCAAACGCTTAATTCGCCATCCGCGAAGGGCTCACTCCAGGGTGAGCCTGAAATCGCAATAATCAGCGCCCTGCATGATGGTTTGGGTGCGCTCGAATTTTAGGCGCGGGTTGAACCCCTTGAACATTGCGCCGTCGCGCTTGCACGAAAGCACGAAGCCCAGGTCGGCCAGACCCAGGGCACGGTACATGTCGGCGTATTTACATCGCACGATGTTGTAGTTGTACGTGGTTTCGGTCACCTCAAGGATCTCGCGCTGGTTGGCTCCGCCGGCGGACCAAATCGCCTGGCCCCGGCGCAGATCGGCGATGGAATTGCCGCCCTGTTTGCGGGCCAGGTCCGCGCCGAACTCGGCGGCCAGGGATTCGATGACTTTAGACACCACATCCAGGGTTTCCTCTTCACCGAACTTGGCCATTAAGGCCTTGATCAGGGGACCGGCCATGCGGGCCTCGATCTCCCGTCGGATCAAGATAGGAATGTCGTTAACCTCGGGAAGTTGCTTTTCATCGCCTGTCATTTGCTTCTCCCTGTGCCGGGAACCCGCCGGCGTGCTTGTTGGAGCCTATTCTGTAAGTGCCATTCGGCTTGGCTATTCAACGTTGTAATGCACAGTGCCTCGTTTAGAGAGGCCTTGACATATGCGGGGATCGGCACACTCAGGGCCCACTCAAATTGATTACTTTTTTGGCTCTTAAATCAGCGGTTGTCTCTGCTGATTTTAGGGCTTAGCGAATGTTTGCTGCGCCTCAGATTACACCCCTAGGATGTTACGGGTAATTTATTGCTATTGTAGCTAGTTATGGGCGGATCTCTCTCTGACATCCTTGTAGTATACAATAAGTATGATCAATGATATCCAATCTAAATGATGCCAATGTTCTCGTCAAGCTAATTTTGTATACACCCGGAGTGGGGTTAGGACTCAGGAGCGAACCTGTAACTCTCAGTTAAAATAAGGCCAACTTTAGGTAGAGACTTCTGGCAGATAAGGTGCTACCCGTTTCGGGTCCAGGTAGGAAGACAGATTTCCAGGTTTTTGAGGATCACCCCGCTGGGCTTAACCCTGACCCCAAAGCCCTTGATCTCATCATCCCAGGCTCAAACGTCCCGCTTAGGGTCGGGTCGGAGGCTGCCCACTAGCCGCTTAGTTATCTCCGCCATAAAAAGTCCCTCACGGGGTCTCACGGTTTTCGCAGAAGCATGGGGGAAGCAATAGAACGCGAAACCGTGATTATTGCGTCGTAAGCTAAGGTGGCCTGCCAAGCTTATTTATGCGGGTATATCGTAAAAAGGCGTTTTTAGAGGGAAGCCTAGAGTAGCTATACCGCATTAGGCCTCATAACCCGAGGGACATAGATCCAAATACTCTCCCCTCTATCACAATAAAAACAGTGGGTTAGCCAATCTAGGCCAGCCCATTTTTTATGCCTAGATTTCAAATTCCCCTCAAAAAATCCCGGTGGGCTTTCTCAGGAGTTCCTGAAAGGCCCGCGCGGCTGGGGTGAGGTAGCCGTTCTGGCGGGTGATCAATTTATAGATGCGCTTGCTGTCTTCTTCCAGTTCGGGCACCTCTTGTATGCGCAAGCGGTCATAATCCTGGTCGTGCAGGGTGTACTCATCCATGATCGACACCCCGAAGCCTAACTCCACGTACTTTTTGACGTGCTCAAAGTGGTTAAGCTCCAGCACCACGTTGAGGTGGAGTCCTTTCTTGGCGAAATGGTTTCGCACGAACGTGCTGATGCTGCTGCCGGTTTGAAAGGAGATGAACGGCAGCTTGGCGATTTTGGCCAGGGTGGGCTTTTTAATCATGAACTCCTTTTTATTCATGGAGCTCACCAGCAAGGGGCGGGTCTGGAAAATAGGCTCAGCCGACATCCTTTCCGGTGCCTGGTCGATGCAAGCTATGCCCATGTCTGCATCGGCATTTTCCACGCTGTTCAAAATATATTCCAGGGATCCGCTGTCCAGCCTGAAAAATGGCTTGGGAAACTTTTGTTTAAATGACAAAACGAAACGTGGCAAAAAGTTCATCAGTACGGCGTGGGTGCCGACTATCTTTATTTGCCCGGTCAACTCGTCTGAATTCGGCGATACTGAGGCCTGCAAGGCTATCAGGTCCTCAAATATAGCTATGGCCCCATGTAGGACCTTCTGCCCCTCTTCGGTGAGCACCATGCGCTTCTTAGTTCGCACAAAAAGCTGAACATCCAGGTCACTCTCCAGGCTTTTTATCTGCTGGGTGATGGTGGGCTGGCCCCGCCCCATGATGGCTGAGGCCTTGGAGATGCTGCCCTCCTTAGCGGTGAAGTAGAAGCCGCGCAGCCATTGTAAAAAATCCCCCCCCTTTTCTGGAACCATGGAACCCTCCTAATCCTCTTTGGCTTAAGGCTGAAAAAGGAAATCATGTGAAAATCAAGTAATTTATCCTCCCAAATCGTGGCCGTTTAACTATTATAAATTATAATACAAATAAAAGAAATATCAATTTGACCAAAGATAATATCGCGTCGTATGCTCGCAGACATGGAAACAGACGCCAGGGGCGAACAGCCTCTGTCCAAAACGTCCGTTTAAATAAATTCTCATTGGTTTTGGTAAGAAAGCTAAAAGGCCTTATTGAGGGAACGATGAAAACGGACGGCCCTATTCTCTACGGCAATCTACCCCGATGGTTTTCAAGGAGTGACGCAGCATGGCTCTCTATTTGAAAGAAGCTAAGGAAAAGCCCGTCGAAGACCTTACCGCGGTGCGCGAAACCGTGCGCTCCATCATTGACAAGGTCCGCGTCGAGGGCGAGGCGGGAGTACGTTACTACTCCGAAAAGTTCGATAGCTGGGCTCCCGAGAGCTTCAAGATTTCTCAGGACGAGATCGCCGCGGCCAAGAGCAAACTACCCGCCAGCATGATCGAGGACATCGAGTTCTGCCAGAACCAGATCCGCGACTTCGCCGGCGAGCAGATGAAGCGCCTGGTGGACTTCGAGGTTGAAACTATCCCCGGGGTGCACCTGGGCCAGAAGATCATCCCCGTAGCCTCCAACGGCTCCTACGTGCCCGGCGGCCGCTATCCCATGCTGGCCTCGGCCCACATGACCGTGATCACCCCCAAGGTGGCTGGGGTAAAGCGGGTGGTGGCTTGCTCGCCCCCGGTCAAGGGTGAGGGCATGTACCCGGCCACCCTGTACTCCATGGCCGCCGGCGGAGCCGACGAGATCTACTGCATGGGCGGGGTGCACGCCCTGGCCGCCCTGGTCTACGGCATGGAGGGCCTTGAGCCGGTGGACATGATCGTGGGCGCGGGCAACAAGTTCGTGGCCGAGGCCAAGCGCCAGCTCTTCGGCGACGTGGGCATCGACCTGCTGGCCGGCCCCACTGAGATATTGGTAATCGCCGACGACGAGGCCGATCCGGTCGTCGTGGCCGCCGACATCCTGGGCCAGGCGGAGCACGACCCCAACGCCCGCCAGAGCCTGGTGGCGCTGTCCAAGGGCTTTGCCGAGAAGGTGATGGCCGAGTTGGACAAGCAGCTCGCCGTGCTGCCCACCAAGGACGTGGCCGAGGTGGCCTGGCGCGACAACGGCGAGGTGGTGGTGGTGGACAGCCGCGAGGAGGCGGTTGCCTACAGCGACAAGTGGGCTCCGGAGCACCTGGAGGTGCAGACCGCGGACTGGCGCTACTATCTGGACAACTGCACCAACTACGGTTCGCTGTTCTGCGGCGAGGAAACCACCGTGGCCTACGGCGACAAGACCATCGGCACCAACCACGTCCTACCGACCATGGGCGCGGCCCGCTACACCGGCGGCCTGTCCGTGGGTAAGTTCGTCAAGACCGTCACCTACCAGTACGCCGACCGGGCAGGCTCCCACCGGATCGCCGAGGTATGCGAGCGGGCTTGTAATTACGAGAACATGCTGGCCCATGGCCTGAGCTGCAAGGTGCGGGTGAATAAATACGCCTGAGTTAAATAATTAATTTGGGGTAATTTTGAGAAGTTTAGGCTTTGCCGTGCACACTCAACTGAGGAGGATGGGGATGAACTCTCTGAGGAAACTGCTAACCACAACCATGGCGGCCATATTCGTTCTGGTCACCTTTGCGGGCGGTACCGCCCAGGCGGAATACCCTGAAAAACCGGTCAAGGTCATCGTGCCTTATGCCGCGGGCGGCTTCACCGACTCCACGGTCAGGGTGATCCAGAAAGGCCTGACCAAAACCCTTCCCCAGCCGATGGTGGTCATCAATGTGCCCGGAGGCGGCGCGGTCATCGGTGCCCGCCAGGCCAAGGACCTCCCGGCCGACGGCTACAACCTGCTGGTGCACATCGTGGCCCTCATCACCACTCGGGTGATGGGCGTTTCCGACTTTGGGACCGAGGCCTTTGAGCCCATTGCCCAAACCGGGACCAACGACATGATGATCTGCGTGGCCAAGAAATCACCCTACAAGACCCTCGATGATTTGGTGGCCGCGGCCAAGGCCAAGCCAAAGACCTTGCGCGAAGCCGTGAACATCGGCGCCATCGTACACTTCCTGTCCTTGATGTTCTGCGACGCGGCCGGCGACATGCAGGTGCGTTACGTCCAGACCGGCGGCGGCGCCAAGCGCCTGGCCTCCATCCTGGGCGGGCACGCGGATTATTGCATTCTGGGCACCACCGAGGCCAAGGCCACTTACGAATCCGGCGACATCCGGGTGCTGGCCGTGCTGGCCGACAAGCGCAGCCGCTTCTATCCCGACGTGCCCACTGCCAAGGAACTCGGCTACGGCGCGCCCTATTTCGGTATGGACCTGTGGTGGTTCGCGCCCAAGGGCACCCCGCTTGATCGCATCAAGGTCATGGAGACCGCCCTGGCCAAGGCCGTGGAGATACCCGAGGTCAGCGATAGCCTGCAGGCCCGAGCCATGGAGGTCGCCTACATGGACCGCGCGCAGCTCACTCAAAAACTCGCCAACATCAAGCAAATGGTGGAGGCCCTGGCCAAGAAGAAGAACATTTCTTTGAAAAAGAAAAAGTAAGTCAGAGCGGCTCGCCGCCTCGGCCAAGGGGCGGCGAGCTCACCAATTGGGAGCTTGATCAATGGATGTGACCAAACATCGCTTGATTGCCGACACGGTCCTGGCTTGCGGCTTGCTTTTGATAAGCGGCCTGGCCTACTGGGGCACCCTGGAACTGCCCGATCCCATATTCGACCCGCTAGGCGCGGCGTTCGTTCCCAAGGTGCTGGCCTATTGCCTGGCCTTTGCCTCGGTAATCCTTTTAATAAAGACTTTCTATGGGGCCGTCAAATTTTCCGGCGCCAAACAAAACCAGGCAGCCGGAACCAGCGAGGAGGCCGTCTCCGGCCAAGAGCAGCCCAGACAAAGGAACTGGCTGGCCTTCGCTTCGGTGCTGTTGACCATCGCCTACATCGCGGTGATGTATTGCCAGCTCTGCGGCTACCGTACGGCGACCATCATTTTCCTGATCGCCTTCGGCACCATGCTCGCGGGCCTCAAGCCCAAGATGATCGCCATCAACCTGGTCATCGCCCTGATCTTGGGATTCGGACTTTATTGGATTTTCACCGAGGTACTGGTGGTCAACCTACCCTGATTCGCGCGAGGCGGGCCCGCGCCGGGCACCGCGAGACCGACCACTGGATTATCTGGGTCCAACATTTGGATAGGAAGCTTCGATGCTCGCACAGGCACTCTTAGACACACTAGCACCGCTGCCAATATTCTACATTTTCATCGGCGTTGCTTTGGGATGCATCGTGGGGGCGATTCCCGGTCTTACCGGTTCCATGCTCATAGTATTGACCCTGCCTCTTACCTTTTACATGGACTCAACCCTGGCCATGATCCTGCTGGTGGCCATGTACGTGGGCTCCATCTCCGGCGGCCTGATCACCGCGACCCTGCTCAGGATGCCGGGCACGCCGTCTTCGATCATGACCACCCTGGACGGCTATCCCATGGCCCAGCAGGGCAAGGCCGGCCGGGCCCTGGGCATCGGCATCATGGCCTCCTTTGTGGGCGGCATAGTGGCCTGGATCTTCATGGTCCTGGTGGCGCCCCCCCTGGGCAAGATCGCGGTCAAGTTCGGACCCTTTGAGTACTTCTCCATGGTGGTCATGGCCCTGGTGCTCATAGCCTCGGTGAGCGAAGGCTCTTTCCTCAAGGGCATCATCTCCGGCCTGTTGGGCCTGCTGGTGGCCACCCCGGGCATTGATCCCGGCACCGCGGTGCCCCGTCTGGACTTCGGCTTCAACGAGATGGCCGGCGGCTTCCACATCCTGCCGGTGCTGATCGGCTTGTTCGGCATCAGCCAGATCATCACCGACATCGTCAACATCGATCAGAAGCCCGAAAAAGTGCCCATGAAGTTCTCCAACCTGTTCATGTCCCTCCGGGATTTGAAGAAGCAGGCGGTCAACCTGATCCGCTCCTCGGTGATCGGCACCTGGGTGGGCATCCTGCCGGGCATTGGGGCCAACATCGGCTCCATCATCGCCTATGGCGCGGCCAAGAACATGTCCAAGACCCCGGAGAAGTTCGGCACCGGCCACGACGAGGGCGTCGTGGCCTCCGAGGCGGCCAACAATGCCACCGTCTCCGGCGCGCTGATTCCGCTGATCACCCTGGGCATCCCGGGCAGCATCATCGACGCTATCCTGCTGGGGGCCATGTACATCCACAACGTGCAACCCGGCCCCCTGCTGTTCAAGACCAACCCCGAAATGGCCTACGGGGTGATGTCCTCGGCCCTGGTCGCCAATATATTCATGCTCTTCATCATGGTGGGGGCTACCTTCTTCATCGCCAAGATCGTGGACATTCACAAGGCCTACATCATTCCCGCCATCATTGTGTTTTGCATCATCGGCTCCTTTGCCCTGCACAACCGCATGTTCGATGTGTGGGTGATGTTCGGTTTCGGCCTGCTGGGCTTCGGGCTAGAGCGCTGCAAGGTACCCCTGGCCCCCTTCATCATCGGGCTCATTCTTTGCCCCCTGGCCGAGCTGCCCATACGGCAGGGGCTCATGGCCACCGGCGGCAGTCTGGCCCCGCTGGTGACCCGGCCGGCTTCGCTGATTTTCCTGATCATCTCCGCCCTCACCTTTGTGTGGACGATTTACCAGGAGGTCAGAAAGGCCAACAAGAGCAAGTCAGCAAAGGTTTAATCCTTCGCACAAATGATACACCAACGAATAAGGAGAATAGGTAAATGCGCAACGTGATATTGATATTCATCGATAGCTTGCGTAAGGATCACGTGGGGGCTTACGGGAACGACTGGATCCAGACGCCCAACCTGGATGCGTTCAGCAAGAAGAGCTTGAACTTCTCCCAGGCCTACCCCGAGTCCCTGGCCACCATTCCCATCCGTCGCTCCACCATGACCGGCAAGCGCTCCTATCCCTTCCGGGACTGGAAACCCTCTCTGGGCGACTTCATCTCCGCCCCCGGCTGGCAACCCCTGAGCGACAACGACATTCCGCTCTCGGAGATCCTGTTCGAGGCCAACTACCGCACCGCGTTGCTCACCGACGTCTATCACCTGTTCAAGCCCTCCATGAACTACCACCGAGGGTTCTGCGAGTTCCGCTTCATTCGCGGGCAAGAGCTGGACCTGATGGACTCCTCCCGTCCCCAGCTGGACCTGGACCACTACCTCACCCCCAAGATGCGCGGCCTGGTTTCCGAGTATCAGACCCGCCAGTACCTGACCAACGTGCGGCACCGCAAGGGCGAGCAGGATCACTTTTCTCCCATGGTCTTCCAGGAGGCCATCGATTGGCTGGAGCGCAACCAGGACGCCGAAAGCTTTTACATGCACGTGGACAGCTTCGACCCGCATGAGCCCTGGGACCCGCCCAAGAAGTACTGGAGCCTCTACGACGACCCCAACTACTCCGGCCGCGAGATCATCTGCCCTGACTACGGCGACCCCCTTAGCTTCATGAGCCAGGAGGAGCTCAACCACGTCCGCGCCATGTACGCCGGCGAGGTCACCATGGTGGACCACTGGTTCGGCAAGTTCATCGCCAAGATCGAGGAACTGGGCCTGGACAAGGACACCATGATCATCATGATCTCCGACCACGGCCATCCCCTGGGCGAGCACAACATCATCCGCAAGAACCCCTCGGCCATGTACCCCGAGCAGCTGGATATCCCGCTGATGATCCGCCATCCCGAGGGCAAGGGCGCGGGCCAGAGCGTGGACGGCTACGTGTACAACCACGACGTGTTCAAGACCATCATCAACTTCACCGGTGCGGAGATTAATTACGATGTGCCCTCTCAGGACCTGATGAACATGGAGCGCGGCCGCGATTACGCCACCTGCGCCTTCAAGGGCATCACCTGGTCCAAGACCGATGATTACGCCTTCTTCTGCCAGATGGACGGTTCCGATCCCCACTTGTTCGACATCAAAGAGGACCCCGGCCAGTTCAACAACATCGCCGCCGACCGTCCTCAAGTTGTCAAAGAGATGTTCGAGCTGATCAAACAGGATGCCAACGGCCCCCTTCCCGACTTCTCCTCCCTCCAAGGGCAGTTGACCGCACCCCGCTTCAGCACCGCGCTGAGCATCGCTAAATAATATTCTGGCAAAGGTCGAGCCGGCACTACCCTCGGTGCCGGCTCGACTCAATATTTCAGGGTCTAGGGCCGGCTTCCGTACTCCGGCCGGGGATGACGCGGCTTGGTGGAATCGCCGGCAAAGACAACAAGCCCCAACCTGCACGGCAGCGGTCATATCGATCGTTTTAATAGATATTTATAAAAATATTATCGATTAGATAAATAAATTCGCTTGCATGATACTAGACACCGAAAGGGCATTTACTCCACCGTCAGGAGGTCACTAGAGATGGAAGTCAAGGAAACCGCGGCCTGCGGAATCACCCAACGCAAGTTCGCCATCGAGATAGACCCGGATGAGCTACCCGATTTCTTCAGGATTATCCGCTTCGCCGCCTCGGGGGCCGGCAAATACGACGACGAGGAGCTGGACGATGTGATCGGGCAGATGTCCTACATCTGCGGCGCGGCCATCGAGGAGGAGCCGGACGAGGACGCGGACGTGGAGGAGATCCTCTGGAAGGAAGAGGATGGCTCGTTCCTGCTCCTGTTCACCGAGACCTCGGGCTCCAAGCTCTATCAGATATTCCGGGCCTTGCTGGAGGACAGCGAGGAGTACGACAAGGAGCTGGCTCAAAGGTTGAGCAAGGAGATTCAGGAGCTGGCCCCCTCCATCTTGGACAACGTGCCGGTCATCAACCGCTAGGAGCAGCCCCATGAACGTCATTATGATCATTAACGACAGCCTGCGTTGGGACCATTTGGGCTGCTACGGCAACGATTGGATCCAGACGCCCAACCTGGACAAGCTCTCATCTGAAAGCGCCACCTTTGATTGGTGCTACTCCGAAGGCCTGCCCACGGTGCCCACCCGCACCACCTTTTTCACCGGCCGCTTCACCTTCCCCTTCCGGGGCTGGCAGCGCCTGGAGCCCACCGACGTGGTGCTGGCCGAGACGCTGTGGAACAAAGGCATCACTTCGGCCATGGTGACCGATGTGTACCACCTGCACAAGCCCTCCATGGCCTTTGAGCGGGGCTTTGACTACACCGAGCACATCCGCGGCCACGAGGGAGATCCCTGGATCGTGGACCCGGCCATCGACGTGTCCGGTAAGGTGGAAAGCCACCACAAACCCTACGGCAAGGACAAGGCGGTGCGCTCGCAACTGGAGCAGTACTTCCGCAACATCAGCTGGTGGGAAGGCGAGGAGGACACCTTTGTGGCGCGGGTCATGCGCGGCGGCCTGGAGTGGCTCAAGCGTCAACCCAAAAAAGATAATTTCATGCTCTGGCTGGACTGCTTCGACCCCCACGAGCCCTGGGATCCGCCCGAGCCCTATCGCTCCATGTACGTGGATCCCAATTATCAGGGCATGGACATCATCCAGCCCATCCCGGGACCGGCCGAGGGCTACCTGACCCCCGAGGAGCTACAGCACATCAAAAACCTGTACGCGGGCAAGGTGAGCCTGTGCGACAAGTGGGTAGGCTGGTTCCTGGATGAGGTAGGCAAGATGGGCCTGCTGGAAGACACCCTGGTCATCTTCACCACCGACCACGGCGAGCCCTTCAACGAGCACGGCTTCATCAAAAAGGCCGAGCCCGGCCTCTATGAGGAACTGACCCACATCCCCCTGATCATCCGCCATCCCGAGGGCATCGGCGCGGGCCAGCGCTTTGGGGCCATGGTGGAAACCACTGAAATCTTCCCGACCGTCCTGGATTTCTTCGGGGTGCGCACCCCGCCGCGCATTCACGGCAAATCCCTGCTGCCCATGATGAGGGGCGAACAGGACAAGCTCCGCGACTATGCCTACATGGGCTACTTCAAGCAGTCCTGGCGGATCAGCGACCAGGAGTGGGCCTTCATGCTCAACTTGGCCAAGGGCAAGGGGAACGAGCTCTACAACCTCAAGGCCGACCCAGGCGAGCTGAACAACCTCATTGAGGCCGAGCCCGAAAAGGCCATGGAGCTGGAGCTGGAGCTCAGGCGCTTCGTGGCCGGGCTCAAGTAGGCGGCCATTCCATGGAAGATATGGAGCGCAAACAGTCCCTGGCCCCGCTGCTGTGGGCGGAAAACCGGGCCCTCTTGGACCAGCTCTCCGAGGCGGAGAGCGCCTCCCTGGCCAAGTACGTTGACGAGCAAAACGTGGAGGATGTCCAGGCGGCCATAGGCAGTGACCAAGAGATTGAACAGGTGCTCTTCTGGGATGGCGGCGGCAAGTTCGACGATCCGGCCTGGCAGGACCTGGTGCCCCTGAACGAGCCCAATCGCGAATTGTGGAATCAGGCCACCGCTCTTTTTCTGGCCAAGCGCAAAGAGGCGGTGGCCTGCCAGCGCCGCTCGGACCTGACCCTGCTCAGCCAGTTTAACCCCGGCCTCATATTCACCGGTCTGACCGGGGCCCTGCGCTGCGATGAAAGCGGCCGTCCGGACCCGGATGGGGCCTGCTTCCAAGGCGTGGAGTTTCGCCTGACCGGCAGCATAGGCGAGCAAGCCAATAGCCTGAGCGTCGTGGGGCGCGAGGCGGGCGGCTGGGAGGTTATGCTGGGTACGCCTACTTCGCCGGGCATGAGGTTGAACCTGGGCGACGGCTACAGTCAACTACAGGTGGCCCAGCTCTTGGGCCGCGACCTGCCCAAGAGCGGGCTATCCGGCAGCCTGCGCGGCCTGGACGGCGCACCGGTGGAGTGCGAGCTAAAGGCGGTGCGCAAGAAGGTACGCCAGGGTCTGGACTCGGGCCTGCCAACCCAAGCCCGGCTCCACCTGGGCCTGGAGGTTTCAAGTGCGGGTGACGCCCTGTCCCAGGCGGAGAACATCGCCCAGACCATTTACAAGCGGCTGGGCCTGGAGCTGGAGATCGCCAGCCTGGCGCGGCAGTACGGCAACTTCCACCTAGTGCGCAACGAGAACTTCGACTCGTTCATGGAGGCCGGTGAGGGCTGCCCCGGCGTGGTCTTCCTCACCGCCACTCTGGAGTGCCGCCGTTGCCGCCGGGAGCTGCCCCTATTCAAGCAGATGGCCGCCCGTTATCCGGCCGTGAAATTCGGCCTGGTGAACATGAATGCCCCTCACGCCAACTTCCACGAGCGGGTTTTTGGCGACATGGCCGGAGGCGATGCCAACCGCTTTGTGCAGACTGCGGACGGGGCCACGCCCTTCACCATCGTCTACACGCCGGAGCAAGGCGGCGGCATGGCCTACCGAGGACACATCGCCACTCCCAAGGACCAGCGCCCTCCATCCTCTCAGGATGTGTTGGCCCTGCTCGACCGGCACCTGCCTACGGCGTGATCCTTTCCTCATCAGTGAAACAACGTCATCAAGCTACACGGAACAGACACATGGGGCCAACGCAAACCACCATCATAGACCCGCGAGACCTGTTTCCCGCCAATCGCGGTCTACCCAACGAGTTCAACCAGCATGAGCGGGAATCCTTTGAGGCCTACGTGAACCAGGAAAACCTGGCAATGGTCCAGGGGGCAATCGGCTCGGACCAAGACATCGAGGCGATTCTTTTTTGGGATCGCGGCGGCAAGTTCGATGATCCCGTTTGGAAAGAACTGACCCCCCTGGGCCAGGCCTCCACGGAATTGATGGCGGCGGCTACCGCTTTTTATGCTGACAAGCGCCGCCTGGCCGTCAGGAACCAGCGCAGGCAAGACCTGTCCCTGGGCAGCGGCTTCAACCGTGACCTGCTTTTCTCCGGCCTGGCCGGAGCGGTGCGCTGCGGCCCGGATGGTCGGCCCGATGAAACCGGCAGATTTTTACGCGGCGTGGAGCTGCGGCTGGTGGGCAGCGTAGGAGTTCATTACAACAGTATCAGCATAATGCCCCTGCCGGCGGGCGACGGCTACGCGGTACAACTGGGCACTCCGCCCGAGGATGGCGCGCCGGGCCAGGAGGTTAACACCAGCGATCCTTTCAGCTTGGTGCAACTGGCCTACCTGGTGCATAACGATCTACCCCAGGCCGGTTACCAACCCTCCCTGACCCAAAGCGCCGGAGATGCCTCCATCCCACCTCCCTCGGAGGTGCGCAAGGCGAACCGCCAAGGACGATCCCTGGGGCTGCAAGGCGAGGTTCGGTTGCACGTGCGGGCCGAGGTCGGTTCGGTGGAACAGGCCCTGGCCCTGGCCGAGGACATGGCCAGAATCATCTACAAGCGCTTCGGCATGGAGATCGAGATCTACAAGATCGGGCGCTCGTTTCCCAACATGTTTTTGCTGCGCAATGAGCAGTTCGACCAAATGGTCCGCGGCCTGGGGCCCGATGACCGGGGCCTGGTGTTCATGACCTACACCCTGGAGTGCCGCCGCTGCCGCCGCGAGCTGGCGGGCTTCACCCGGTTGGCGCGCCAGTTCCCCCAGGTTAAGTTCGCCATGATTAACATGAACGCACCCCACGTGAAGTTTCAGAAGAGGGTGTTCGGCGACGCGGTGGGTGGCGACCCCAACCAATTCGCCCGCTCCACCACGGCCACCACGCCATTCTCCTTCATCTACAAGTGGGAAACGGATCGGGGTCTATCCTACCAAGGCTACGTGGCCACGGCCAAGGACGAGCCCCCGCCTTCCTTGGAGATGCTGATGGCCAAAATCAGAGAGTTTATTTTTTAGGCAATAACGCGGGCAACCCAAGGGAGAAAGGCGCGGGACACATGGGCGACGGGTCCGACTTAGCGGAAATCAAATTCGACGACATGGTTCTCTACAGCCGGGAGCACGCCTGGGCCCGCCAAGAGGACGGGCTGTTTACCGTGGGCATCAGCGATTTTGCCCAAAGCCAGCTCGGCGGGGTCATCTACCTGGAGCTGCCCCAAGAGGACGACGAATTTGAAGCGGGCGAGGAGTTCGGGGTGGTGGAGTCCTCCAAAGTGGCCAGCAGCCTGTTCGCCCCGGTCGGTGGTCGGGTGGTGGTGGTCAACTGGGAACTGGAGGATAACCCCGGCATGGTCAATGAAGACCCTTACGGCGCCGGCTGGATAATCAAAATCCAGCCCAAGGGCCAGCCGGACCTGAGCCGCCTCCTGGACGCGGCGGCCTATAGCGCCTTCGTGGTTTGAGAACCAGGCGAGGTGCCAGGGGGATGCCGCCCGGCGCGGCCCTTGGCCTAGACCGGAGAGAGCTACTTTGAGCGAAAACTACGATATGGCCGTGATCGGTGGTGGGCCCGGCGGATATGCCGCCGCGGTGTTGGCCTCCCGCCAAGGCCTTAAAACCGCCTTGGTAGAGCGGGAATCCCTGGGAGGGGTCTGTGCCAACTGGGGATGCGTGCCCACCAAGGCCCTGTTGCGCAACGCCGAGGTGATCCACCTGCTTTCCCAGGGCCGCACCTTCGGTTTCCAGACCCAGGGCTTCAGCGCCGACTACCAGGCAGCCCAGAAAAGGAGCCGCCAGGTTTCCATCCGCCAGGTGCGCCGGGTGGAGGCTCTGGTCAAGAGCTGCGGCATCGCCCTCCACCGGGGCGAGGGGGTACTGGCCGGGGGGCGCGAAATTCTACTCCAACCGGAGGGCAAGCGCATAAGCGCGGAGCACGTGGTGTTGGCCACCGGGGCCCGCCCCCGCCAGCTTCCGGGCCTGCCCTGCGACGGCGAGCGAGTTATCAGCTTCCGCCAGGCCCTGCAACTGACCGAGGCCCCGGCCAAGGTGGTGGTGATCGGCGCGGGCCCTATCGGCATGGAGTTCGCCACCCTCTGGGCCCGCTATGGCAGCCAGGTCACGGTGGTGGAGATGCTCCCCCGCATCCTGCCCTTGGAGGACGCGGAGATCAGCGCCGAGGCGGCCAAGGCCTATCAGCGGGTCAAGATCAGGCTGATGACCAGCGCGGCGGTGCATGATATCGCGCCCTCCGGACAGGGCGTGACGGTGGAGGTGGAGCAAGGGAAGGGCAGGGAGCGCCTGGCCGCGGACAAGGTACTGGTGGCCATCGGCTTCGAGGCCAACAGCGGCGGCCTGGGCCTGGAAGAGGCGGGCGTGGCCCTGGAGCGCGGCCGGGTGGTGGTGGACGGCCAGATGCGCACCACCCAGTCTCACGTCTTCGCCGTGGGTGATGTGACCGGCAAGCTGGGCCTGGCCCACACCGCCTCTGCCCAGGCCTTCGTGGCGGTACAGACCATCGCCGGGCGACCCACCCGGCCCCTGGTCTACACGGACATCCCCCGCTGCACTTACACCTCTCCGGAGATTGCTTCGGTCGGCCTGACCCAGGTGCAGGCCGAGGACCGCGGCCATGCCGTGACTGCGGTAACCAGCCCCCTGGCCCCCAACGGCAAGGCGGTGGCCATGAATGAGGCGGTGGGCCTGGTAAAGATAGTGGCCGACGCCAACAGCCATCAGGTGCTGGGGGTGCACATGATGGGCCCCCACGTAACCGAGATGATCGCCGGGGCGGCCGGAGCCCTGAGCCAGGGCCTCACCGTGGGGCAAATGGCCTCGGTGGTGTATCCCCACCCCACGGTGAGCGAGGCGCTCATGGAAGGGCTGCACGCCCTGGCCGGCCACGCGGTGCACATCTGAAGGGCCCAGCCAGAGGCTAGAGGGCACCGCATGGCATTCGCCAATCTGCACATGCACAGTTTCTGGTCTGACGGCCTGCTCCCGGCGGGCGAGGTCCTGCGGCTCGCCAGCCAGAAGCCCGGCTTGGAGCTGATTGCTCTCACCGACCACGATACCTTGTCGGGCTTGGAGCCCCTTTTCCGGGGTTGGCGGGCGCGGCAAGATCTGAGGTTGCCAACACCTCAGGTGGCGGCTGGCATCGAGCTTTCCCTGTGGGAGCCGGTCTTGGAGGCTGCGGTGCATCTCCTGGGCTATTTTTCCTGGTTAAAACCCGAGGACCCCTCCCCAAGCCTGGCTCGGTTGGAGGCTGACCTGGGAGCCCATTGTCGCAAGATGACCCAAAAGCGGGGCGAACGCGACCTTGACGCCCGAGTGGCCAAGGCCCATGCCTTGAACCTGGACGGCCTGGCCCGGATCTTCCCTACGCCCGAGGCGGCGGTGGCTGCCTTCCGCTTCGCCAGCGCCGACCGGTTGCGAGACACCGTGCGTGTGGAGCCCAAGGATGGCGACGTTTGTCAGGGGCCGCCGCCGGCCACCTACCAGGACATGATCGAGGCTTGGAGCGGCCTGGTGCCCGGCACCAGCCGGGAACGCGTCACCCTTTACACCCTGCGCCCGGATTCCTCGCGCGTGGCCCGTCTGGCCGCCATTTTGGCGGAGGAGGACGGTCTGCCTGTCGCTCAGGCCCGGGAGCTGGCCCTGGAGCTGCAAGGCTGCCTGGTAAAGGACCTGGGCGCGCCAAGCTTCCTGCCCGGCCCCCTGGAGGGCCTAGCCATGCTCCAGCGGGCGGGCGCGGTCACGGTGCTGGCCCACCCCGGGGTGGACTTCCCCAGGATGAGCCTGGCCGATTTTGACCAACAGGTGCTGGAACCCATGGCGCGCGCCGGCCTGCGGGGGGTGGAGGTCTTCTATCCCTATGATCCCGGTCACCGGACCAAGCTCCAGCAACACTACTACGCGCAGGCCCGGCGCCATGGTCTGCTGATCTCTGGCGGCACCGACTTTCACGGCGACGGGCGGGCCGGCCTGGGCGAGACTCCGCTTTCTTTGGAAGACGCCCGGCGCATAGTTTCGCCCGGCTTGGTTGTATCAAATTGACAGGAGAGGCCCATGTCTGACTTCAGTCAGCTCTCCACCAAGGTTTGCACCTTCCACTGCTTGGAGCAGGATGCGCGAGGGGTGCGCGCCCAGCTCACGGCCCACGCGGTAGGCAAGTCGCCCATGCTGATCATGCCCTGCTTGGCCAGCGAGTTCACCGACCCGGCCAACCGCCCGGTGCTCACCAACATCCTCTCCGAGTTGGCGGGCGTCGATTACCTGAAAAGGGTGATCATCGGCCTTGACCAGGCGGGCCAACCGGAGCGCGACCTGCTGGGTGAGTTGGTGCGCCAGGCCGGCCTGGCCAATTGCACCATACTCTGGAACGACTGTCCTGCCTGCCAAGCGGTCTACGGGCAACTGGAGCAGGCCGGAGTGGCCCTGCAGCGCCCGGGCAAGGGCAAGAACATGTTCCTGGCCTTTGGCTTGGCCTTGGCCCTGGAGGCCGGCGTGGTGGGGGTGGTGGACGCGGACATCAAGACTTTCACCGCCGAGCAGGTGGACCGGTTGTTCTTCCCCTTGGTAGTGTTGGACTATGAGTTCAGCAAGGCCTTCTACGCCCGGGTGCACCAAAACCGCCTCTACGGAAGAGTGAAGCGCCTTTTGTTGGATCCCTTGCTCTTGGCCCTAAAGAAAAAGTTCTCCTACTCGCATGAGGAAAAATTCATGCGCCTGGTTGACTACCTACTCTCCTTCCGCTACCAACTCTCGGGCGAGGTGGCCTTTCGGGCCGACCTGCTGCGGCGCATGCGCTTTGCCATGAACTGGGGGGTGGAGATATACACCCTTATCGAAGCCTACCGCAAAAGCTCGGCCATTTGTCAGGTGGAACTTTCCCCCGCGCCCTTTGACCATAAGCATCAGGCACTAACCCCCTCCTGCGGCAAGGGCGGATTATCGGCCATGGCCTTGGACATCATCACCACCCTCATGAACTGCCTCATCGTGGAGGAGGGGCTGGAGCTGGGGCCGACCTTCTTCCCGGACCTGGCGGTGACCTATCAGTCCATCGCTGAGCGGCAGATAAAAAAGTACGCCCACGAGGCTGCCTTCAATTGCCTGCAATATGATCGCGGGGCCGAAGAAAAGGCTCTGCACGAGGTTTTCCGACCGTCCCTTTTGGCCGCCGGCGAAGAACTGCAAAGCCCGGTTCGCTTGGCCGAGCGCTTCCTCATGTTGGTCAACTCTAATGATAAGTTTCGGCCCTACGTGCAAGGAGGCCTGAATCAAGTGATCTGCGAGGTGGCTGCCCGCGGCCAGGGAAGTGTGTACGAGGTCCCTCAAACGCCCTCTTGGGAGCGTGCCCTAGACAAGAACAACGAGATATTTGCCAGCTTGCGAAGCTTAGCTTCTTCCGGCCCTGGTGCGTAATCTCCAACCGATGACCGTTACTCGCGCCACAGTCATTTCGGCATGATCCTCTTTCCAATCAAAATGAAAGGCCCGTGCTGGCCCGGTGCGCGAATGAAAGAGATCCGGTGCGGCCAGCCTCTTGTGCTCATCCCGCCACTGGTTAATGCAGCGCCATACGCTGTCGTAGCCACCCTCATAGCCCAGCACTACCAGGTCCTCGAAAAGCATCTGGGCCGAGCCTCGTCGTTTCGCGGGGGCTCTAGCCCTCCTCCAGAAAGCCTTCTATCCTCTCGCTTAAGGTAAGGCCGGTGGCTGCGCTGGTAGCTAAACTAGGCCTCGTCACCGCGCAGCACCTTGTGGAGCGTATTGCATGAGAGCCTTGGCTTCGGGATATGGGCCTGATGGACTTGCCCGGCATGATCATGCTCATTGTCTCCAACGCCAGCATCTCCCCGGACACCCACCTTGGTCGGAAAACGAGGGGTGTCCCCTTGCTGTGGGAAGAAATTTTCAAGGCCAAATGTATCATTTATACTAATAATAATTTAAATAATATTGATTTGCCTAAAGCAAATCAAGCGAAATAAGATGATTTCACACTGACCAACAGCTTGACCTTTTCAGAAGCGTGCAGCATTGAAATAGACGTGAAAAAGTGATCAAAAAATACATCCAAAAAAGTAAGAGCGCTGCAGAATTACAGGCCACCGGCAAACAGTTGCCCAGTGTGGTGGAAAACATCGTCAATGACGTGGCCGCCCGCGGCGACGCCGGGGTGGTCAAGCTGAGCGATAAGTTCGACAAGTTCAATCACGCAGGCTTCAAGCTCAACAAGGAAGAAATTGAGGGCTGCCTAGAGAGCTTGCCGCCAGGTACCGTCGACGAAATCCGCTGTTTGGATGGGGCCAAGCGCCATATCTTCGGTAGAGTGGGCATCGACCTGTTAGCCGGCCGGCCCACTGGAAAGGCGGTCCGCTACACCGGCGGGCTTTGGATGGACAAGCCCATCAAGACCCGCACCTGCCAGATGGTTACCGAGCAGGCCGGCATCATGATCAGCGAGGACAATTCCCGTTGG
This sequence comes from Deltaproteobacteria bacterium, assembly GCA_020444205.1. Lineage (GTDB taxonomy): Bacteria > Desulfobacterota > Desulfarculia > Desulfarculales > Desulfarculaceae > Desulfoferula. The sequence goes on from JAHLLJ010000022.1 coordinate 29,250, forward strand.
TGTGTCATCGAGAACATCGCGGGACACAAGGAGTAGGCCGAACTCAGGGTGCGGCGTTTCAAACAGAAGACCAAAAATAGTTAAAAAGGGCCTGCCCAGTCCTGTGCGGTTAAGCTTACAGGCTTAAAGACTGACAACTAGGAGACCCCAACATGAATAACGTGGCTTTGATCTTCGTAGACAAAATGCACAAGGACCACGTTGAGGCTTATAGCAACAACTGGATAATAACGCCCGTCCTAGACGCAGATACGCTCTGTAAACAAAGCCTGAATTTTCCCAAGGCCTACCCCGAATCCTCGGGCACATTGCCCATATGCCGCCCCAACTACGCATGCATACATGGTTTTTCTTCCGGAATTGGAAGCCCCTCCTTAGGAGACATCATCTCCGCCCCGGGCTGGGAGCTCCTAGGCGACGAGGCCACCCTGTTTTAGGAGATGTTGTTCGAGACTGGCTATCGCACATCATTTGGCACAGATGTTTATCATCCGAACCCAAGAAGAGGAGTAGGAAGATGAAAGGTCATTGGTTAAGGGTCGTTAGCACAGCTTTTCTATTAGTGTCGATCATAGGGTTTAGTTCATTAGCTTCAGCTAGTGAATACGTGATAAAGCTCGGGCACATTGATCCCGTGACACACCCCCATAATTTAGCCTGCAAGGAGTTCGCAAAATTAGTTAAAGAAAGAACCAACGGAAAAGTCGAAGTTCAGGTTTATCCCGCTGGACAGATTGGAAACGCCCCAAACCTAATGGAACAATTGCAAATGGGAACAATTCAGATGTTCCAGGGAGCAATTGGTTGGTGGGGATCTACCATTAGGGATTATTGGACCTTGGCAGCTCCCTTTGTATTCAAAGATATGAATCAATGCCTTGCGACCATGCAAGGGGATATCGGAAAAAATGTTTCGGAGGAATTACTTAAAAAGGCGGGTGTTAGGACACTAACCCAATGCCTGGTTAGGAATACGAGAAACCTTTTGGTAAAACAGCCGGTAAAGACGCTTGAAGATTTGAACGGCCTCAAGATCCGGGTTCCTGAAATGACCAGCTGGGTATTGGCATGGGAAGCTCTAGGCGCAAATCCAACCCCTGTTCCTCTTACCGAAACATATCTGGCACTTCAGCAAAGTGTCGTAGTGGGAACGGAACACGGACTGCCACAACTTCTTTTGAATAACTTCACGGAAGTGGCAAAATACGTGGTCTACACTAAACATCAATTTGAAACAGCTGGATTCTTCATCTCAGAAGATTACTTCAGCTCCCTGCCTGATAATTACCAAAAGATCCTTGTCCAGTCTGCAAAGGACGCCGAAAAACTTAACAACAAGCTGCAGCCCGACTATTTGGAGAGTGCCAAAAAGAAAATGATCGAACAGGAGGTCATTTTCATAGAGATTGATAATGACCCCTGGTACAAAGTTGGCCGCAAGGCCTTGCTTGAGAAAGTTGTGCCTAAGGTAGGCATGAATCGTAGTATTCTGGAACAAATTTGGGCTTCCGAATAAATATTTATCCCGCGCGTCCCTCTGGGACGCGCGGGAACTTAGTAGCATAATGACGGTTCTTGGTCGTTGGCCGTGGAGTTTACTAGGTTCTCTCAGCGATGCGGCAATGAAATGGATCATAGTGATAAAGGTGTATGCGTCACGGTATAAATGGGCTCTTTGTCTGACAACTCAGACGATGCCGTTGAAGCCATCCGGAAGTGCGTTGGCATAGGTCGAGGCCCATTACCGTAGAATGAATGGGACGTGCCATTCCAGTGTGGGCCGAGCCCTTGGCACCAGAGGCAAGTTTTGCAAGCCATAACTACACCAATCCCGCTCGCAAGGACGAAGGGGCATCATGACTATGGCAAAGATATTAAACATCCTAGATAAAATTCTAAGTGGTCTGATGGGGGGTATGTTCGTAATTATACTCGCCTTAACTGTTGCACAAGTAATATTCCGGTATGTTTTGAATGATGCGTTAAGTTGGAGCGCCGAATTAACCAAGATTACATTTGTATGGATGACTTTTATCGGAAGCGCGGTTGCCATTAATCGTTCGAGACATATGCAAATTGATATTTTTGTCAATAACATGCCTCCCAGATTTAGAAATATATTGAATATATTAATTTATAGCGGAATGATTGTCTTCCTGTCGGTAATGACTTTTTATGGTGTTGAAGTGGCTGAAAAAGCGGGCAGAACGATTACAGGCGCTCTTGGTTGGCCTAGGAGTGTATTTATCCTTCCAGTAATTATCAGTGGTGCTTTGATGATAATATATTCACTAAAAATTATATTGATTGAAATGTTTAATCTTCTGCATAACCGCGAGGAGCAGTCATGAGTATAGCCATATTAATATTTTCCCTGTTTGGTATGTTGCTCCTCGGCATGCCAATTGCGTTCGCAATCAGCTTATCGTCACTATTTTTTCTTATCTATGTCGGAAACATACCGCTTCAAATTATTCCTCATTTACTCGGGAATAGCCTTGATAGCTATAATGTGATAGCAATTCCTTTTTTCATTCTTGCGGCCCAGGTGATGAATAAAGGTGGTGTTACTGACCGAATGATGAATTTCGCAAGTGTTATAGTTGGGCACCTAAAAGGAGGCTTGGCCCATGTCAATATATTGACCTCAATGCTTTTTGCGGGCATGTCAGGTTCTGCCGTAGCAGACTCCGCCGGATTGGGCCAGATTCTTATTCCCGCCATGAAAAAGAAGGGATATGGGGCCGCTTACAGTGCCGCCGTTACTGCGGCTTCTTCTACCATCGGGCCGATAATACCACCGAGCGTACCAATTGTAATTTACGGAATTCTAGCAGAAGCTTCGATTGGAAAGTTGTTTTTAGCCGGGGCTCTGCCGGGCTTGGTGATGGGGCTGGCAATGATCGGCCTCAGTTATGTCATCGCCGTACGTAAAAACTATCCTTCTGAGGATGCCCCAACACTGAAGCAAATAGTAAAGTCCGCTCTAAAAGCAACACCTGCTCTCCTAACGCCGGTGATAATACTTGGAGGAATGTGGGGTGGTATTTTCAGTCCCACAGAGGCGGCTGGCGTTGCGGCCGGGTATGCTATTTTGCAAGGATTTGCGATGCGGGATCTGACCTTTCGGGGTCTTTGGGAATGTATTGTCGATTCCGCTATCTATTCCTCAGTCATAATGATCATCGTGGCGACCGCGACCCTATTTGGCTGGATTCTCAGCACAGAACAAATACCGGTGCGACTTGCCGATTTTATGATTAACTTTACTGCAAACAAATATGTCATCCTTATTATCATTAATATATTTCTTCTAATCTTTGGTTGCTTCATGGAAATCTTAGCGATAATGCTGATGACAGTTCCCGTTATCTTGCCGCTCATTCAGCAGATCGGCATTGATCCGATACATTTTGGCGTGGTGATGGTATTAAACCTAATGATAGGACTATTATCACCTCCTTTTGGCTTGTGCCTATATATCGCACAAGATATAGCTGGGATCTCTTATTTAGAAGCAGTAAAGGCGATCGTACCATATATATTGCTAATTATAACAGTATTGCTAATTGCGACTTATCTTCCTGAGTTTGTAATGTTTATTCCTAACCTCTTCAGTTGATAGTGGAATGCAATTCATGAAAATCATACCTGCGTCTTTTCGGAAAGATGCTTTGGAGAAGACGACCATGCTTCAGCCATTTTTGACCAACTTCGTACATAGCATTCGGTTTGGATCTGGATCAATAAACGAACTACCTGCTGCGATAAAAAACCATGAATCAGATAGCTGCACAATCATTACGGACGAAAACGTCCGTCGTCAGCCCTTTTTTGAAAAGGTTTTGGAGGGGCTAGACGAAGCGAAAATATCCTCTACTATTTACTCTGGTGTCGAGCCGGATCCCAACATTGACACAATAAAAGATTTGGGGGAACTGGTCAGAAAAGATGGTAACTCAGTAGTCGTGGGTATTGGCGGCGGAAGCAGTTTAGATGCTGCTAAATGTGCTGCATTGTTAGGCAACACAAGTGAAGATATCGAGTCCTTTATAGGACTCAACAAGTGCCCGCGTACTGTCAGGAAAAAAATTCTAATTCCAACTACTTCAGGGACTGGGTCAGAGGTGACGTGCGTAGCGGTTCTCACCAAAACGCAGTCAGGCGGTGGCGATACTAAAGTATTAATAAAAGATCCTGTTCTGTATGCTGAATTGGCATTGATAGACCCGGATTTAACCGTGAGCATGCCCCAGAGTGTGACAGCTGCCACGGGGATGGATGCATTTACTCACGCCTATGAGTCGTATACTAACAACGTATATAATCCTATTTCAGACCAATTTGCTATTGAGGCAATTAAGTTGATTGGGCAATGGCTTAAAAGGGCCGTGACTGATGGGACAGATTTGAAAGCTCGATATTTTATGTCTCAAGCGAGCCTTTTTGCAGGGCTTGCATTCGCCAATACTGCAACAGCGCTTGTACATGCCATTGCCCAGGGCGTTGGGTCCCGTTATCACATAGCACACGGATTTGCTAATGCAGTAATCCTGCCATATATCATAAAATTTAATAGCCCGGCATGCATCGAAAAGACAGCGCAGATATATAGTTCCTTAAATGGGGATATTATGCATTCGAAAGGTTTTGAATCAGCTTCGCAACTATCCGGATTTGTAAAACAACTAAATGCTGATATTGGGATACCCGCTGATTTTTCATCGATCGGGGTTAAGATGGATGAGAAAGAGATTAAAGAAATACTTTTAGAGACCAAGGAAAATACCCCACAGTTGTGGGAAGTAAATTCCAGGAGTGCAGATATAGAGGAAGTAATTGAAGCCATTAAGCCTTTGTTAATTTAACAAAAGCCAGGACATGGGTAAGTAGTTTATACCGGATAAAATCACAATAAAAATTCGAGACTGTTGCACGGAGAATGGCGCTTTTAAGTTACTTTAACTAACTGTAATGATAATATATATTGTTGCCAAGAGTGTAGATGGACGTTGATGTTTGTCCAATAGCTGTACAGTGACGGTATTAACCTGACACCTACCTCCAGCCGGGTGGTTGTTAAGCGGCCTTCCTATTAGAAGCTTTCGGGGGCTTGGTTTTCAAGCCATTCAGACAATCCATGAAAGCCTTGTGAGTGGTGCGCCCCTTCATGTTCCGGCCCTGGTGGGGCCGCTTAGTTTTGTAGATGATCAAGTACTCGTCCAGGATTTTCTGCATCTCCTCCACCGACTCGTACCACTTGGTGCGGCCTTTGATCCGGAAACGCTCGTCCAGAAGCGTACGATGCAGGCGTTCCATAAAATCGTTGCTCTGAGGCCGCCGGACCTTGGTGGTGAGGTGCTCGATGCCTTCCAGTTGCAAAAATAGCTCGTAAGGGTGCTTGCTTGGGCGGCCACAGTACTTCGGGCCGTTGTCGCTGAGTGCTGTCTTGATGGGCACTCCATGCTTCTCGAATTAGCCCTCCAGAGCCTTGGCCATGCGCTGTAGACAGTCGGTCAGAATACTACGGGGGCAGGCGACGTTGATCCGTTCGAAGCCCTCGCCTTCGGGACCGAAGATGAAGCCTTGATCCAAAGCGATGTTGGCCTGCCGGAGGATCCTGTCTTCCAACTCTGCCCCGGTCATCCCGTAGCCGCGCAGATCGATCCAGGCCAGGTAGGTTCCCTGAGGAATGGTGAAGGCGGCCTTGGGCAAGTGCTCGGCGATGAACTCGGCCATGAACCGCATATTGGCGTCCAAGTAATCGAGAACCTGTTCCAGCCAGTCCTCCCCATGGTTGTAGGCCGCCTGAGTGGCGGCCAAGCCCATGGCGTTACCGCCGGACAGCCCCATCCGGCCCCGCTGCTCGGCCTGCCATTCTTGCCGGATCTTTTCGCTGGCCACAATGCAGTTGCAGGTTTGCAGCCCGGCCAGGTTGAAGGTCTTGCTGGCCGAGGTGCAGGTGATGATCTTGTCATAATCGCTGACTAGTCTTGTCGGAGTCTGGGTCACCCCACGACGGACCAAGTCGCAGTGGATCTCATCTGAGACCAGAACGACGTCGTGCTTTTGACAAAGCTCGGCCGCGCGGGTCAGCTCCTCTGGAGTCCAGACCCTGCCTACCGGGTTGTGGGGGCTGCACAGGATCATCATCGTGTTGGTCGTATCAGCCGCCTTGACCTCTAGGTCGTCAAAGTCCATGGCGTAGTGCCCGTCAGTTAAAGACAGGGGGTTGTTAACCACCCGGCGGCCATTGGCCGTAATCATGTTGGTGAAGGGATAGTAAACCGGCCGCTGAATGATGACTCCGTCGCCGGGTTGGGTCAGGATGCGAAGTAACACGCCGATGGCCGGGACCACCCCTGGGGCGACCACGATGTGTTCCGGATCGATAAACCAGTTAAACCGTCGCTCAAACCAACCGGTCACGGCGGATAAATATTCCACGGTATAAGGATCGCTATAGCCGAAAATGAGGCGATCCGCCCGGGCATGGAGGGCGTCGATGATCGGTTGGGCGCAAGGGAAGTCCATGTCCGCCACCCAGAGCGGCAGGGTGTCGTCCCTGGCTCCGGCCACATGGCGTCCGACAAACTCCCACTTGACTGAATTAGTCTGGTTTCGGTCGATTATATTGTCGAAATCATAAATCATTGACCCTGCTCTCGCGCAAATTCTAGCCATTCCCGATGCAAACGTGAAGTGAACTTGATCTAGTTTAGTTACTCAAGCCTATATTAATATCAGATTGTGAGGCAGCCGCCGCGCTTCTCCTCGTCAATCGGCTATCTTCGGTCAGCCCGTGACCAAAACTTTCGGATAATGGTTCCATCGACGATCTGCTGGAGATGGTCAACGCGGGCATAGAGCCATACACGGTGGTGGATTCGCACATTGCCGATCTGTGGCGCGGCGTACTGCCCCAGATAGTGGTGCACCGCAATATGGCTCTGCGACGGAAAGGCGAGATCGCATGGCTGGTGCGCAAGCAGAATCCCCTACTGAAGAAGAACCTCAACGGCTTTTTGGCCAAGCACAAGAAAGGCACTCTCAAGGGGAACATATTTTTCAGACGCTACTTCAAAAACCACAAATGGATAACCAACCCTCTGAGCCGTGACGACAAGAAACGGTTGGAAAAGTATGTGGGGTGGTTCAAAAAGTACAGCGCCCAATACGGCATCGACTGGATGCTCATGGCCGCGCAGGGCTATCAGGAGTCCAGGCTAAACCAGGCTGTGCGTTCGCCTGCCGGAGCGGTGGGCATCATGCAACTCATGCCTTTCATGACCGAAGATAAACGCCTGGGAATCCCAGAAATCAATAAGGCGGAACAGAACAATCACGCCGGCATCAAGTAGATGGCCTTGCTTCGCGATGAATATTTTGACGACCCCCGGATGAGCCTCACGAGAAAATGCGCTTCACCCTGGCCGCCTACAACGGCGGACCAGGCAACGTGGCGAAAATAAGGTGCACCGCCGGGAAGATCGGCTACGACCCTAATCTGTGGTTTGGCAACTGCGAGATGGCTGCCCTTAAGGTGGTTGGTCAGGAGCCGGTGCGGTATGTCCGCAACATCAACAAGTATTACGTGGCACTGAAGCTGGCCTTAACCCAAGAGGAAAAGGGCGACCAGCAAAGAGAGCAAAAGGGCATGGAGCGACAGACATACTGATTAGCGCTAATACCAGAATTAAACGCCTCATGTGGGGACGGATTCGGGCCATTGTGGTTATGATTCAGGCTCCTTGATCACCCTTGGTCAGGGTAGAGTATTTTGATTATTTAAAATCATTTGCAAGGACCGGCCCCACCGACAGGGCCAAAAATCACATCATGGTCGAGGGCAACCAAAGCACCAACCAGGGGAAGATGATCACCAAGGCCAGCCCCACGATATCCAGGAGCATGAAAGGTATGGAGCCGATGATGATGTCGTTGAGGGTTATGCCCGGCGGAGCCACCGACTTCATCACGTAAAGATTCAGGCCCAGGGGGGGAGTGATCTCAGCCAACTCCATATTCACCACGAACATCACCCCGAACCACACCAAGTCAAAACCCAGCTCGTGCATGAGGGGAGCCAGCATGGGCACGGTGACCATGATGATCGCCGCGGGGTCCATGATGCAGCCTAGAACAAAAAGCAACAGGTTTATGGCGATCAAGATCACGTAGGGCGACACTTCCAGGCTGGAGGTCCAGGTGACCAATTGCTGGGGCACCTGCAGGAAGCTGAGCACGTAACCAAAAGCCGAGGCAGCCACCAGAATCCAGATAATGAAGCAGGTGGTCTTGGCGGTTCTTTCAAAGGCCTCTTTGATGCATTTCCAGTTCAGCCTGCGGTAGGCGGCGGCAATCACCAGGGAAGCGAAACACCCCACTCCGGCCACCTCGGTGGGCGTGGCCAGGCCGGTGTACAGGGCTCCGAACATGAACACGGCCAAAAGAATCAGGGGAAGAATTTTCCAAAGAGACCGCCAGCGCTCGTTCCAACTGACCACCCTGTCCCTAGGGGCGCTGGATGGGTCAATAATCACTCGTCCCATGAAATAGGCGACTCGCAACAGGGTCAGCATCACGCCGGGCAGAATACCGGCGATGAACAATTGCCCAATGGATACCTCGGCGATGATGCCGTAGATGATCAGCAGGATGCTGGGGGGGATCAGAACTCCCAGGGCTCCGCCCGCGGCAATAGAACCGGTGGCCATGCGTTTGTCATAGCCCCGGTCGATCATCTCCGGCACGGCCATGCCGCCGATCACCGCGGTGGTGGCGGTGCTGGCGCCGCACACCGCGGCAAAAAGGGTGCAAGCCACCTGGGAGGCTATGGCCAGGCCGGCGGGCAGGGCTGAAATCCATTTATCCAGGGCCTCGAAGGCGTCCTTGGCCGCCCCCGAGACCAAGATCATCTCGGCCATGAAAATAAATAAGGGCACTGCCACAAGGCCGAAGGAGTTCACCTTCCCATAAGCTAGGGTGCCGAAGAGGAACAGGATGCGGTCGCCGACCAGGATGGTGCCCATGATCAGGGCCAGGAAACCAAGGCTGTAGGCGATAGGCACGCCCAAGAGCATCAGGGCCAGCAGGACCAGGGAGCTGAACAGAAGAATTAAACCCCAGTCCATTTTACTTTTCCCCTCTGAACAAAATGTTCATGGCTTTGATCACCTTACCCAGGAGAATCAGGCCCAGCATGACTCCACCGATGGGCACCAGTATCTGGGAGGGGAACAAAGGCCATTCCATGGCCTGGCTGGAGCGGGCCCCGATGGCCAGGGACTTGAAGGCCAGGCGGCCGCCCTGCCACACCACAATCACCGCCCAGGTCATGCCTATGAGAGGTATGATCACGTCGACCAACGCCTTGCGCTTGCCGCTGAAGCGTTCATATAGAAAATCGATGCGGATATGGCCGTCGACCATCTCGGTGTAGGCTGCGGACAGATAGGAAAGCCCCACCAGCATGTAGCAGGAAAGCTCCAGGGACCAGTCCGAGGGAGAGTTGAAAAAATATCGCCCTATTACTTCCCGCATCACCGCGATCATCATCACCGCGGTGAGCCCGCCGCCTATCCAGCCAAGCTGCCGGGATAGCCACTCCAAGCCTCGGTAGAATTTCCTGAACCCCTCGGCAATATTTTCCATCTTGCGCAACCTTTGGTAATGGGCGTCCGGTTAGCATTCACCCGGGTGGCGGGAGCTTGGGGCCGGGGGAGCGCCCCCCGGCCCATCGGGTTTAGTCGTACGCCTTGAAGCGCTTTTCCAATATCTGCTTGATCTCCACGGCCTCTTTGCCTAGGCCCTGCTTCTTGCAGTTGGCCAGGTAGGTATCCCAAACCGGCATGGCCGCCTGGTACATCTTGGCCGCCTCCTCGGGAGGCAGGGTGTAGAACTTCACCCCGTTCTTGCGGGCCTCGGCCCTCACCCGGGCATCGTCCAGCTCCACGTAGCAAATCCACTGAGGCACCATCATGCGGGCGGTGTCGATGAATATCTTTTGCACTTCCGGGCTAAGCTCGTTCCACTTGTCCAGGTTCATCCACACGCCCACGAAGCAGTGGGGGAAGATGGGCGGATTGACTACCTGGTCTGCCACCTCCCAAATCTTGTAGGTGCGCAGGGAGTAGCTGCCCATCAGGCCCGCGTCCACGGTGCCCTTTTGCATGGCCGTGTAATACTCGCCGCCCACCGTGGCCACGGGGGAGCCGCCGATGGCCTTTACCGTGTAGTTGGGCATGCCGCCGCCCGCGCGGATCTTCATGCCCTTGAAGTCCTCAAACTTGGCGATCTTCTTGGCCCGCTTGGAGATCTGGAAGTTCTGGGGAGCGAAGATGGCGGGGAACAGGAACTTGGCGTTGGCCTTCTTTTGGTAGGCCTTGTCCACTATCTCGCCCAGAGGGCTGTTCCACCACAGATCGTAGATGTCATCGTAGGAGTGGAAGTTGGCGGGCATGGCCGCGATGTCGGCAATGGCCACCTTGCCGCTGAAGTAGGGCGGATAGGCCACCAGCATATCGATGGTGCCCACGGACAGGGCCTCCAGGGTCTGCTTGGTGGGCACCGGCTCGCCCGCCCAGTGCTTTT
>JAHLLJ010000295.1 GCA_020444205.1 Deltaproteobacteria bacterium
CCTTGATCACCTTGGCCCCGCAGCGCTCGGCCACGTCGATCATGCGGGTGCCGAAGACGCCGTTTTGGCAGACCACGGCGGTGTCGCCGGGCTCCAGCAGGTTCACGAAAGTGGCTTCCATGCCCGCGCTGCCCGTGCCGCTCACCGGGAAGGTCATCAGGTTTTCGGTCTTGAAAACCTGGCGCAGCATCTGGCAGACCTCATCCATCATCTGCATGAACAGGGGGTCCAGGTGGCCCACCAGAGGGGTGGACATGGCCCGGAGCACCCGGTAGGGCACGTTGCAGGGGCCGGGGCCCAAAAGCAGTCTTTGTGGTGGTTTCAACTCGTCCATGTTTGCTCCCTTGATTGCTTGGCGGCCCCGTCCGTCATGGAGAGGCTCGAATTGTCTTATTCCCGCCGGCAGGCAGGGCCGGCGACTACAAAACATATCATAAGACAAACCGATCTACCTCTGAAAGGGGGTGGGCAATGTAGCAGGGGTTCAGGAGGTTAGGGCGGCCTTTTGCCCCGGAGCCTCGCCCCGGCGCACCAGCTCCAGATCGGCGAGTATCTTGTCCTGGTAATGGGCCACCGCCTTGGGGTTGTCCATGATGATGTCCAGCTGGCGGGTGTGCATGAGTAGATAGCCCACCGCTTTGAGGGCCTCCAGGGTGGCTTCCTGCTCGTGGCGCTCCAGGCGGGCGTTCAGGTTGTCCTCGGTGCTCTCCACCTTAAAGCCCAGCTCTTCCATAATCCCGCCGATGAAACGCACCCGGCCCAGGCGGCGCGAGGCGTCGGCCGCCCCGCCCTTGAAGGAGAAGCTGAGGTAGTTTTCCCGGCGGCGCTCTCCGGCCAGGGCCTCCACCGCGCAGAAGTGGAAACCAAAGCGCGACTGCAGGTTCATGAAGTGACGGGCGATCATGAAATAATTGCGGTGGGCGTAACGGGTCTTCACCCCGGTGGTCAGCGAGGGGTTGGCCGTGGCCTCGAAAAGCACTGAGGCCAGGCCCCGGCCCCCGGCCGCCGGGGGGCCCTGCCAGGGCACGGCCACCATGCCCTCCCACACCGCCAGCATGGGCAGACAGGCGATGTCCTCCAGCCTTACGTACTTGGCCTTGATCTCCTGGGTGAAGCCGTCGTCCAGGTTGAGCACCCACCACTGCATGGGCACCTTGTAGAAAAGCTGCTTGGAAGAGCGTTGGGGAAAGTGGTGCTCCTTGCCAAAGGAGAACATCTCCTTGACGCTCTTCTCATGGCAAAAGCGGGTGATGTCGTGCAGGGTGCGGGCGTTGTCAGCCTTAAAATCGTTGGAGTCCGGGTCCAGCAGGGTCAGCGGGGAGATAAGCTCCAGGGTGCGGCTGAGAAGTTGATGCACCGGGCTGCCGCTCATAAAGGCGGGGCGCTCCACCGGCCTTTGCAGCAGCTCCTCCAGGCGGCCGGGATATACAGCCCTTGCCCCTGCGTCCACGGTTACCTCGGCGCCCTGCTCCAGGGCTTCCAGCTCCGGGCCCAAGCCGAACAGGGCGGGAACCCCGTACTCCCGGCACACCGTGGCCAAGTGCCCGGCCGCTCCGCCCCGGGCTGAGACTACCGCCGCGGCCTTGCCCACCAATGCGGCCCAGCGGGGGGCCGGGCGGGGCAGGGTCAAGACCGCGCCAGGGGCGAAGGTGAGGGCGTCGGACTCCTTGCGCGCCCAGTGCACCGGCCCGGCTCCGGCGCCGGGGCTGGCGGTTACGCCTCCTTGGATAAGGGGCTCGGGGCCGCCCGGCTCACCCTGGGGCGCGGGCGCGGCGGCCTTGGCCTCGGCCGGGCGCAGGGGGCGGCATTGCAACATCACCAAACGCTTTTGGCGGTCATAAGCCCACTCCACGTCCTGGGGGCCGCCGTAGTACTCCTCCAGCTTCAGCGCCGCCCGAGCCACTTCCAGGGCCTGCTCCTCGCTCAGGCAGGGCTGGGTGGCCCGTTCGCCGGTGAGCTCCATTTGGCAGATGCCGTCGTCGGCGTGGCACACCAGCTCGCTCTGCTTGTCCTCCACGGTCCGGGACAGCACCTTTAGCGGTGCCTCACGGCTGATCACGAAGTGGTCTCCCGCGGCCTCGCCGTCCACCACCACCCGGGGCAGGCCCCAGGCGGCGGTCAGGTGCACCCGGCGGTCGCCCGGGTCCAGGGGGCTCACGCTGTAGGCCACCCCGCCGCTCACCCCTCCCACCATGGCCAAGCAGCCCACGGCCATGGCCAGTTGGTCGTCGCGCAGGCCCCGCACCAGGCGGTAGTGCATGGCCTGGGGGCTGTAAAAGCTGGCCGCCACCTCCTTGTAGGTCTGCTCCAGAAATTCGGGGTGCACGTTAAGCTGGGTGGAGTACTGACCGGCAAAGGAGGCCTCGGCGCTGTCCTCGCCCAGGGCGCTGGAGCGCAGCGACACCCGAACCTCGCCCCCGGCCTCGGCGGCCAGCTCGGCATACGCCTTTTGCAGGGCCTCGCTGAGCTCGGGCGGCATGGGGGTGTCCACGATGAGTTGGCGGAGCCGGCTGCTCAGGGTAAACAGCTCCCCCGCGTTCTCCAGGTCGGCGGCCTGCTGGCGGCGGCTTATCTCCTGCTCCAGGCCCCCTCCGCTCAGGAGCAGGCGCCAGGCCGCGGCGGTGATCACAAAGCCAGGCGGCACCTTGAGCCCCAGGCGATTACGCATTTCGCCCAGGTTGGCCATCTTGGCCCCGGCCTCCTCGGCCCGTCTCTGGTCGATGGCCGCCAGGGGCAGGACCAACTCGTCGCCCCCATTGCTGACCGCCGGGGCGGCGATCTCCTCCAGTTGGGACTGTATCTGTTTGAGGCGGGGGGCCAGGGTGGGGTACTTGCCTGGGGCCAGGCGGCCCAACAGGTCGGTCATCTGAAAGACACTGACCCCCAGGGCGGTGATGCGCGAGCGAAGGAAACTCATGCCAAAGACCCGCCCACCTCCGGCGGCGGCCTCCAGCTCGCTCATCAGCTCCAGGGCCTTGTTGTTGGCGGCCAACAGCTGGCGGAAGCTCAGATAGCGGGCCTTGAACTCCTCGGCCAGGCCGGCCTGCTCTGGGGCCGGTTCTTCTTCCCGGCCCAGCAGGCGTTTGATTCTATCGAGCAGGGAAGCCATGCTTTCGCCTCACGACCGGCTGCGCCAGACCACCGGCATACGGCGTTGCTGGCTGCGCTCTGGCCTCGACGTAGCTTTTGCTACGCCTCCGGTCCTCGCTCGCC
>JAHLLJ010000296.1 GCA_020444205.1 Deltaproteobacteria bacterium
GGTCGGCGTACTCCACCTCGGCCTCGGCCAGGGCGGTCTGGCAGGAGTTGCACCAATAGATGGGTTTTTTGGAGTGATACACCCCGCCCAGCTCGTAGAACTTGGCCAACTCACCGGCGGTGATGGCCTCGTAGTCGTAGCTCATGGTCAGGTAGGGGTTGTACCAGTCGCCCAAGACTCCCAGGCGCATGAACTCCTTGCGCTGGATGTCGATGAACTTCTCGGCATAGGCCCGGCAGGCCTTGCGCACCGAAAGCTGGTTCATCTTGGCCTTCTTGCCGCCCAGCTTCTTGTCCACCTCGTGCTCGATGGGCAGCCCGTGGCAGTCCCAGCCCGGCACGTACACCGCGTCCAGCCCGCTCATCTGGCGGGACTTGACGATGATGTCCTTGAGCACCTTGTTGAAGGCCGTGCCCATGTGGATGTTTCCGTTGGCATAGGGCGGGCCGTCGTGCAAAATATACTTTTGACGGCCGTCCGCCTGCTCGCGGAGTTGTTGGTAAAGCCCTTCTTCCTCCCAGCGCTTGAGCATCTGAGGCTCCCGCTGAGGAAGGTTGGCCTTCATGGGAAACTTGGTGCGGGGGAGATTTAGGGTCTTTTTGTAGTCCATGCGGCATACCCCGGTGTGACGTAAACTACCTTTAAGAATTCGAATTTCTACCATACACCAGGCCCAAGTCAAGGCCGGTGCCGCCGGGAAGGCCGTTACAAGGCGCCCATAGGGGCAAGCCACTTGACACTCCGCAGGCGCCCGGCTAGAGTTGTGAAGGATTTTCCCTTGGCGAATAGGGGAGTTAAGTGAGTATACTCAAACGCCTTTTCAGCCGCGAGCCGCAGAAAAAGCGTCTTTTTGTTTTAAGTATGGATGGTGTGAGCTTGCCCTTCGCCCAAAAGGCGGGGGGCGGCGGACTTATGCCCAACCTGGGGCACATCCTGGCCCAAGGGGCCAGCGCCGGGCTCACCTCCACCCTGCCCACGGTGTCTACCGTGGCCTGGACCAATTACATGACCGGGGTCAACCCCGGTAAGCACGGGGTTTTCGGCCTGGTAGAGCGCCACCCCGACCCCTTCTCGGTGATCATTCCCTCTTCCATGGACATCAAGGCCCCCACCTTGTGGGAGATGCTGGGCCGTGGCGGGGTAAAGGTCGGGGTGATGAACGTGCCCATGACCTTCCCGCCCCGCAAGGTCAACGGCCTGATGGTCAGCGGGTTCCTCAGCCCGGATTTGTCCCAGGCCACTTACCCGGTGGAGCTGGCCCCCCGGCTCATGGAGATGGACTACCGCATCGAGGCCGACGTGGCCCTGGCCGCCGAGGAGCCGGAGTTTTTCCTGGCCGAGCTGGGCGAGACCCTGAGCCGCCGCTTCAAGGCCGCTTTCCAGCTCATGCGCGAGGACGAATGGGAGTTCTTCCAGCTTCACCTGACCGGGCCGGATCACATCAATCGCCTGTTTTGGGACGCCTGGGAGCAGGGCGGTGATAACATTCCGCGCCCCATGGACGAGTTCTACCGCCTGTTGGACGGCTATCTGGGCGAGCTCATTGAGCAGCTTCCCGATGCCTGCCCCCTGGTGCTGGTGAGCGGCTACGGCATGGGCCGAGCCCGGGGCACGGTGTACCTGAACCACTGGCTGGAGGCCAACGGCTATCTGCTGTTTGGCAAGGGCAAGAAAGAGCTCAAGAACCTGCACGGCGATTCCAAGGCTTACAGCCTGCTTCCTGGGCGCATCTATTTGAACTTGGAAGGCCGCGAGCAAAAGGGCACCGTGGCCCAAGGCAGACCCTACGAGGACCTGCGCGAAGAGCTCATCCACCGCATCAGCGGCCTGGAGCACCCCGAGACCGGTGAGTCCCTGGTGAGCAAGGTGCACCGCCGCGAGGACCTCTACTCCGGCCCGCAGGTTTCCAAGGCCCCGGACCTGGTGGTGGAGGCTGCCCCGGGCTATGAGATCAAGGCCAACCTGGGGGTGAGCGGCCTGGTGGCCCCGCCGGAACGGGCCGGCTGCCCCAGCCGGAGCGACGCCTTGTTTTACATCAGCGGGCTCAAGGAGGGCCTCAAGCCCGAGCCGCACCGCCTGGAGGACCTGGCTCCGACCCTGCTTTCACTGTTGGACCTCAACGCGCCCCCCAGCCTGGACGGCCAAAGCCTGTTATGAGCCCGGACGGTTTCACCGTCTGGCTCACCGGCCTCCCCTGCGCGGGCAAGACCACCCTGGGCCGCATGCTCATCCATGAGCTGCAGCGGCGCGGGGTGGCGGCCGTGCACCTGGAAGGCGGCGAGGTGCGGGCCAACCTGGGCCCGGAGCTGGGCTTTAGCCTTGAAGACCGCCACACAGCCAATATGCGCACCGCTTATGCGGCCGGCCTGGTGAACCGGGCCGGGGCCGCCTGCGTGGTCAGCGCCATAGCCCCCCTGGCCGCCACCCGCCGCGAGCTGCGGGCCTGTCTGGGCCAGTATGTGGAAGTATTTCTGGACTGCCCCTTGGAGCAGCTGATCAACCGCGACCAGCGGGGCCTGTTTCAGCAGGCCCTGGCCCACGACGGCGGCAAGGAGTTCACCGGCCTGGGCAGCCCCTACGAGCCGCCGGACGACCCGGAAGTACGCTGCCTCACCGGCCAAGAGAGTCCCGGAGAAAGCCTGGGCAAGATATTGGCTTTTCTGGAGTTGGCCCGGCTGATACCAACGGCGGGTGAAAAAGTCGCCGGGGGGCAGGTTGTAGAGCAAGGCGAAGGGGCCTATACGCCGGAAGAGGAGGCCGAGCTGACGGAGCGGCTGAAGGATTTGGGCTACCTGTAGGCGGCGGCTGCGCCAGGCGGCGCTATGCTGTGTTGGCGGCATCGCTTAGACCTCGGCGTATGTACCAATACGCCTGCGGTCTGCGCTTGCCGCCGCCTTGCCTAGCGCCACTTGGCTGTGCCGCGAAGATCAAGAGCATTAGCGCTGTTTGGTTCGAGCTAAGCGAAGCCCAACAAATCCCATTCCATGGGCCCGCCAAGATGTTGGGTTTCGCTTTGCTCTACCCAACCTACGAGAGCCTTGTCATGCCTGCGTTGGCAAGACACGGCCCAGCCACCCTCCGCTTCCCATCCCCTCCTGCTCGGGGGAAAGGGAATTTCGCCACGTCGCATCTTTTCCAAGATACTCCTCGCGATGACGGCTATGACTGAAAGCAAAGAGGGCGGGGATAAACCCCGCCACTACACAG
>JAHLLJ010000297.1 GCA_020444205.1 Deltaproteobacteria bacterium
GGGCATGCAGAGCAACTTCGAGCTCTGGAACAAGGACCGCTGGTACGAGGAACGGACCCGCATTCAAGACAACTTCGGCGACCTCAGCTCTTTCATGGCTGAGCTGGGGATTTAGGCCATGGACCAACACCATCGGCCAGTAATGCTGGCCGAGGTGGTGGAAGTCCTGGCCCCGCGGCCGGGGGGGCTGTATGTGGACGGCACCCTGGGCGCAGGTGGACACGCCGCTTCGGTCCTGGAGGCCAGCGCGCCCGATGGGCGGCTGCTGGGCCTGGACCGCGATCCCAGGGCCTTGGAACTGGCCGGGCGGCGGCTCGAAGAATTCAGCGGGCGGATAAAGCTGGTGCAGGCAACCTTCGACAACATGGAGCGGGAGCTAAAAAACCTGGGCGCGGGCCTGGCCGACGGCGTGCTCTTGGATTTGGGCCTCAGCTCCATGCAGCTTGACGAACAGGGCCGGGGCTTTTCCTTCCGCCGCGACGAACCCCTGGACATGCGCATGGGCGCGGCGGGCTCCAGCGCCGCCGAGTTGGTGGCCGATCTGAACGAGGCCGGGCTGGCCCGCATGTTCCAGCGCCTGGGCGAGGAGCCCCTGGC
The DNA here is from genome assembly GCA_020444205.1 of Deltaproteobacteria bacterium. GTDB lineage: Bacteria > Desulfobacterota > Desulfarculia > Desulfarculales > Desulfarculaceae > Desulfoferula. The sequence goes on from JAHLLJ010000297.1 coordinate 598, forward strand.
CCGGCGCATCGCCAAAGCCATCGTAAAAGAGCGGGCCGAGGCGCCCATCGACACCACCGGCCGCTTGGCCGAGGTGGTGGAGCGGGCCATGCCCATGGCCGAGCGCCGCAAGCGCCGCCTGCACCCGGCCACCCAGGTTTTCCAGGCCCTTCGCCTGGCGGTAAACGACGAACTGGGCATGTTGGAGCGCTTTCTCGATCAGGCCCCCCACCTGCTAAAGCCCTTTGGCCGCCTGGCGGTGCTCAGCTATCACAGCCTGGAGGACCGGCGGGTGAAAAAGGCCATCAGCGCCTGGGCCAACCCCTGCACCTGCCCGCCGGGCCTGCCGGTGTGTGCCTGCGGCCGAGAGCCCCTGTTCAAGCCCCTTGGCAAGCTGGGCCGCCCCAGCGAGGCCGAAGTGGCCGCCAACCCCCGGGCCCGCTCGGCCCGCCTCAGGGCTGCCGAGCGCACGGAGGTGGCGTCATGAACGTCAGCGTGCGAGCCGCCAACCGCCGCCCGGCCGGCAGCCGGGCCGGGACGGTCATCAACCTGCGCCAGGGCCTGATCGTGCTGAGCCTGGTCATCGCCTGCGCCCTGTTTTACCTCTACACCGGGGTCAAGGGCCTGAGCATCTCCTACCAGATCAGCCAAGCCCGCCAGGCCCAGGGGGAACTGGTGGAGATGGGCCGCCGCCTTCGGGTGGAGCTGAACAACCTGCGCTCCCCCGAGCGCCTGGAGCGGGCCGGGGCCCGCTTGGGCCTTGCCCCGGCCCCGCCGGAGCGGGTCAGGGTGCTGCCATGAGCCCTCGCCAGCCCAAGGATTTCCGCCGTTGGGTGCGGGTACGTCTGTGGATCATGGGCGGCACCTTTGTGCTTATCTTCGCCTTGCTGGCCGGACGGGCGGTGGACCTGCAAATCTTCGAGAGCCGCCACCTGACCCAAAAGGCCCAGCGCGAGATCATGCGCGAGGTGGAGATAGCCCCAAAGAGGGGCATCATCTACGACCGCAACCAAGTGGAGTTGGCGCTCAGCCTGCAAACCGAAAGCGTCTACGCCCGCCCGGTGGCGGTGAAAAGCCCCCGCAAAGAGGGCCTGCGTTTGGCCAAGGCCCTGGGCACCGACGCCAAGCCGATGATCCGCCGCCTCACCGGCAAGCGCCACTTCGTGTGGCTGGAGCGCCGGGTAGACCCGGAGCAGGCCCAGGCGGTCAAATCCCTGGATTTGAATTCCGTGGGCCTGGTCAAGGAGCCCCGCCGCTTTTACCCCTACACCAACCTGGCCTGCCATCTGCTGGGCTTTTCCGGCCTGGACGCCAAGGGCCTGGAGGGCCTGGAGCGCGGCTACGACGAGGTGCTTAGGGGCAAGGGCCAGACCCTTACCAGGTCCCGCGACGCCCTGGGCCGCACCTTCCAGCTCTCGGGTGAGGCCTCGGGCCGGATGCCCCGGGGGCGCGACCTCATCCTGACCATAGACAAGTCTCTGCAGTACCAGGTGGAGAAAATTTTGGCCTCGGCGGTGAAGCGCTGGAAGGCGGCCGGGGGCCAGGCGGTTATCCTGCGCCCATCCACCGGCGAGGTGCTGGCCATGGCTTCGTTGCCCGCTTTCAACCCCAACGTGTATCAGCAATATTCCCGGGAGACCTATCGCAACCGCTGCGTCACCGACCCCTACGAGCCAGGCAGTACCTTCAAGCTGTTCATGGCCGCCGCGGCGTTGGATTCGGGCCGCATCACCATGGACCAGCGCTTCGACTGCGAGGAGGGCTCCTGGCAGGTGGGCGGCCGCACCATCCACGACACCCATCCCCACGGCAAGCTGACCCTGGGGGAGATCGTCAAGTTCTCTTCCAACATCGGCGCGGCCAAGGTGGCCATCGACCTTGGCCCCAAGCGGCTCTACGCCACCCTCAAAGCCTTTGGCTTCGGCCAAGCCACCGGCGTGGACCTGCCCGGCGAATCGCGGGGCATCCTGCGTCCGGCCATGAGCTTGAAACCCGTGGGGCTGGCCAATATCGCCTTTGGCCAGGGTGTGGCCATCACCCCCTTGCAGCTGACCGCTGCGGTGGGGGCCATAGCCAACAACGGCGTACTTATGCGCCCCTACGTGGTCAAGGCGGTGGTGGACGGCTCGGGCACCCTGGTCTCGGAAACCCAGCCCCAGGCGGTGCGCCGGGTGCTCAGCGCCACCGAGGCCCACTTGCTGGGCCAGATGATGCAGATGGTCACCGAGCCCGGCGGCACCGGGGCGGGCGTTCAGGTGCCGCCTTTCAGGGTGGCCGGCAAAACCGGCACCGCCCAGAAGGTGAAGCCCGAGGGCGGGTACTCCCACAGCGAGTACATGTCCAGCTTTGTGGGTTACCTTCCCGCCGACGATCCCCAGGCGGTGATCCTGGTGGTGATCGACACTCCCCAGGGTCGCCACTACGGGGGCACTGTGGCTGGGCCCGCCTGGGTGGCCATGGCCAAGGCGGCCATGAAGACCCTGGGGGTGCACCGGGCTCCCGGCATTCCACCCCTGATCAAGGTGCAGGCTCCTGCCGCCCCGGTGGTGCGACCCGCCTCGGCCCCGGACCCGGCCCAGGCCGTGGCCAAGGGCCTGGTGCCCGACCTCACCGGCCTGACCCTGCG
>JAHLLJ010000023.1 GCA_020444205.1 Deltaproteobacteria bacterium
CAAGGACCTGGAAAACACCGCCATGCTGCTCAAGCCCGAGGCCAAGCTGGCCAAAGAGCGCGAGTTCGAACGTAAGGCCCGGCGGCTAAACGATCGCCGCCGAGATGCCCAACAAGAAATCCGCGAGGCGCAGCGCGATGCCTTTGCGCCCATTCTCAGGCGCATGCAAGGCGTTCTCAAGACCCTGGGCGCCAAGGGCGGCTTTGCTTTGATAACCGAATCGCGTACCGCGCTTTATTACCCCCAAAGCGCCGACATCACCAGCGAAGTCATAGCGGCCTACGACAAGAAATTCCCGTAGGGGCTGGAGGTGAAGATTTCGCTGGGCCAATTGGCCCTGCTCTTGGACGGTAGCCTGGAAGGTCCGGCCGAGCGCGAGGTGTCGGGGATAAAGGGGCTGGAAGAGGCCGGCTCCGCCGACATCTCTTTTCTGGCGAATCCCAAGTACGCCCCATTGCTTAATAGCTGTCAGGCAGGGGTGGTTTTGGTGTCCCAAGACCAGAAAACCCCGGAGGGCCTGGCTGTAATCAGGGTGGAAAATCCCTACCTGGCTTACGCCCAGGTTCTGACCAAGGCCACGGCCAAGCCCTACGAGCCTTTGGGGGTGCACCCCAAGGCGGTGGTGGAGCCGGACGCGGTATTGGGCGCGGACTGTTCCATACACGCGCTGGCTTATGTTGGTGCCGGGGCTGAGTTGGGCGATCGCGTGGTAGTGCATCCTGGCGCCTATTTGGGGCCTGGGGTCAAGGTAGGCTCGGACACGGTGATTCACGCCAACGTGGCGGTATATCACGGCTGCACCATAGGCAGCCGCTGCATCATCCATGGCGGGACAGTGATCGGAGCCGATGGTTACGGCTTTGTGTTCGACGGTGAACGCCACTTCAAGATTCCCCAGATCGGCACCGTACAGATAGACGATGACGTGGAGCTGGGGGCGGGCAACACCGTGGACCGCTCCTCCAACAGCCGCACCTGGATACAGCGCGGGGTAAAGACCGACGATCAGGTGCACATCGCTCATAGTTGCGTTATCGGTGAGAACTGCCTGCTGGTGGCCCAGGTGGGAATCAGCGGATCGTCCAAGCTGGGCAAGGGCGTTGTACTGGGCGGAAAAGTCGGCGTGGGCGGGCACATCACTATCGGCGACGGGGCCATGGTGGGAGGCGGCTCGGGTGTTGCCCAATCTTTGGAAGCGGGCGAGGTGGTCAGCGGCTATCCGGTGATGCCTCACCGCTTGTGGTTACGCACCAGGGGGCTGGTCAAGCGCCTGCCCGAGATTTTCAGCCGGGTCAAAAAGCTGGAGGCCCGGTTGGATCAGCGCGAGGCAAAGGAATAAAGGAGCGGTCACATGCCTGAAGGAGTACTTAACCTCACTGACATATTGAAGATTCTGCCCCACCGCTATCCCCTTCTGTTGGTGGACCGCGTTCTGGAGTTGAAAACGCCCGAGTACGTCAAAGCCATAAAGAACGTGACCTTCAACGAGGCCTTTTTTCAGGGGCACTTCCCTGGACAACCGGTCATGCCCGGCGTTTTGATAATCGAGGCCATGGCCCAGACCGGCGGCATCCTGGCATACAAATCCCATCCCGAAGCCCAGGACCGGTTGTTCTATTTCCTGGGTATGGATAAGGTTAAGTTCCGTAGGCCGGTGATCCCGGGTGATCAACTGGTCATGGAGTTGACCGCGGTGCACCGCTCCACCAGGGCCTGGAAAATGATCGGCAAGGCCTTTGTGGATGATCAACTGGCTGTGCAAGCCGAACTTACCGCGGCCCTGATGCAATAAGAACCCGGCTTAGGCCGGCCCCATTTTCTCTGAGCGCGGGAAAAGGTTTTTCATGGAGATACATCCCACCGCGGTGGTTCACGAAAGCGCCCAACTGGCCGACGATGTCCAGATAGGCGCCTTTGCCTACATAGGGCCCGAGGTGTCCATAGGACCGGGCACCCAGGTGGACCATCACGCCAACATCGAACGACTCACCACCATCGGGGCGGATTGTCACATCTGGCCTCACGCCTCCATCGGCACCGATCCTCAGGACCTCAAGTTCGGCGGAGAGCGCACCACCTTGCAAATCGGTGACCGGGTGCTGATCCGCGAATTCGTCACCGTAAACCGGGGCACCGGCGAGGGCGGCGGCGTCACCCGCCTGGGTGATGAATGCCTGCTCATGGCCTATTCCCATGTGGCCCACGACTGCCAACTGGGGCAGCGGGTGATAATGGCCAATGCGGCCACCCTGGGCGGCCACGTGCACATTGAGGAATTCGCCAACATCGGCGGTTTGGTGGCCATCCACCAGTTCACCCGTATCGGCACCCGGGCCTTCATCGGGGGAATGAGCGGGGTGGCTCAGGACCAACCTCCCTACTGCCTGTGCGAAGGCAATCGCTGCAAGCCCCACGGCCTTAACGTCATCGGGCTCAAGCGGGCGGGCTTTGCCAACGAAGTTATCGACGCCCTTAAGAGTGCTTACCGGATCATCTTCCGCACCCACACCCCCATCCAAAAGGCCATGGAGCAAGTTCGCGCCGAAGTGACCGGCGTGGCGGAGGTTGATCATCTGCTCGACTTCATCGCCTCCAGCGATCGGGGGGTAGCCCGTTAGCGGAGCAAAGATGGCACGGCGCACCATAGGTCTAATCGCCGGCAAGAGCCAGTTCCCCCTGCTGTTCGCCCGTTCCGCCCGGGCCCAAGGTCACCGCGTGGTGGCCGTGGCCTTCAAGGGCGAGACCCTGCCCGCCCTGGAGCAGGAGGTGGACGACCTCACCTGGGTGCAACTGGGGCAGTTGGGCAAACTACTCAAGGCCTTTAAAAACCAGGGGGTAACTCAGGCGGCAATGTGCGGCGGGGTCACCAAGCCGCGCATGTTCGACCTCAAGCCTGACCTCAAGGCCCTGGGGCTCATCAAAAAGATCCGCCATATGGCCGACGACGGCATCCTGCGCACCTTTGCCGACTATCTAGGCGAGCAGGGCATAGAGATATTGCCCAGCCACGAGCTGGTGCCCGAGCTATTGGCCAAGCCCGGCCTCTACACCTCCCGCAAGCCTACGGAAACCGAGCGCGAGGACATGGAGGTGGGCTGGCGGGTGGCTGCTGAGTTGGGCAAGCTGGACATTGGCCAATGCGTGGTGGTTAGGGGCAGGGCGGTGGTGGCCGTGGAGGCCATGGAAGGCACCGACCAGTGCATCCGCCGGGCGGGCGAGCTGGCCGGCGGCCGGGACGCGGTGGTCATAAAGCGCTGCAAACCGGGTCAGGATCGCCGCTTTGATCTGCCTTCCGTGGGCAGCGACACCGTGGGAGTTATGGCCGCGTCCGGTGCTTCCTGCCTTTTGGTCGAGGCGGGGCGCACCTTATTTTTCGATCTCGAGCAGGCCGTGAAATTGGCCGACGCTTCGGGCATCTGCATCCTGGGCCGCGGCTAAGTCCCGAGCTGAAATTACAAAGGAGGCCGCGTGAGCGCGCCGGTGAAAATAGCGGTGGTGGGAGTGGGCTACTTGGGCCGTTTCCACGCCGAAAAATTGGCCCGCCTGAAGACCGCCGAGCTGGTGGGAGTGGTGGACGCCGATCCCAAACAGGCCGAATCGGTGGGCAAGGCGGTGGGTTGCCCCAGTTTCAGCGACCACCGCGAATTATTGGGCAAGGTGGAGGCGGTCAGCGTGGTCACCCCCACGGTGACTCACCATGCGGTGGCCAAGGATTTCTTGACCGCCGAGGCGGACGTGATGTGCGAAAAGCCCATGACCGCCACCTTGGAAGAGGCCGACGAGCTCATCGACTTGGCTGCTCAGCACGGACGTATCCTGCAAGTGGGCCATTTAGAGCGTTTCAACCCTGCGGTGGAGGGCATGTTTGAGCGGGCGGGCCAGCCCATGTTCCTGGAAGTCAACCGCATCGCTCCCTTTAAAGCCCGGGCCACGGACGTGGATGTAACCCTGGATTTGATGATTCACGACCTGGACATCATCCTGGCCCTGGTAGGCGCCGAGCCGGTGGAGATCCGCGCCAAGGGCGTGCCGGTGCTGGGGCCCCACGCCGACCTGGTCAACGCCCGCCTGGAGTTCCCCGGCGGCTGTGTGGCCAATGTCACCGCCAGCCGCCTGGCCCTTAAGGACGAGCGCAAAATGCGCTTGTTCCAGCCCGATGCCTATCTCTCCCTTGACTTCCGCAAGCGTAAACTCCTGGTGGTCAGCGGGGTGGAGTATCGCCCCGGCAAGATACCCAAGGTAAAGGCTGAGCGGCCCCGTTTCCCCAAGAGCGATCCCTTGGAAAAGGAACTCAGCGCCTTTTTGGAATTGGTGCGCACCCGCCAGGCCCCCAGGGTGGACGGCCAGGCGGGCCGCCGGGCCCTGGCCTGCGCCATGCGGGTAAAGGCCTGCGTGGAAGAGGGCCTGTGCAAGTACCAGGACGTTCTGGAGGCCTCGCCGCGCTGGGTGGAAGCCCTCCCCGACGAGGAAAGTTAGGTGGCGTCGAGCCGGTCAGTGGTGCTGGTGGCTGGAGAGGCCAGCGGCGATCAACACGCGGCCAGGCTGGCCCGCGAGATGCTGGCCATGTCCCCGGACATAACCATCAGCGGTATCGGCGGCCCCAAGATGGAGGCCGCCGGGGTGGATCTGCTTTACCGCTCCGAAGAGCTGGCCCTGGTGGGGGTGGCCGAGGTCCTGCCTAAGCTGGGGATCATCCTGGGAGCCATCCGGGGCATGAAGCACCATCTGCGGAGGACCCGGCCCGACGTGGTCATCCTGGTGGACTTTCCGGACTTCAACTTCCGCATCGGCAAGGCGGCCAAAAAGCTGGGGCTTAAGGTGCTCTATTACATAAGCCCCCAGGTGTGGGCTTGGCGCCCCAAGCGGGCTCGGCAAATGGCATCCTTTGTAAACCACTTGGCCTGCGTGTTCCCTTTTGAGCGCGAATTTTTCCGGAACCGGGTTCCCCTGCTTCCGGTGAGCTTTGTCGGTCATCCGCTGCTGGACATACCCGCGCAGACCTGGGAAGAGCCCTTGCCCGTGCCCCAGGAAGCCGAGCTGGTGGGCCTGTTGCCCGGCAGCCGCATGTCCGAGATCAGCCGGCTGATGCCGCTGCTATTGGCCGCGGCCAAGCGCATGCGTGAGCAACGGCCTGGCCTGCACTTTATCCTGCCCTTGGCTCCGGGCCTGCGCCGGGAGCAGGTGGAGCCTTATCTCAGGAATACGCCCAAGGGTTTGACCATTTTGGCCGGGCGCGCCCGGCAGGTAATGGAGCAGGCCAAACTGGTCCTGGTGGCCTCGGGCACCGCCACGCTACAGACCGCACTGGCCGAAACCCCGGGGGTGGTGGTATACAAGACCGGGAGATTCAACTATTTGGTGGCGCGCTCCCTGATAAAGGTGGAGCGCATCGCCATGCCCAACTTGATCGCCGGCCGCGAACTCATGCCCGAGCTTATTCAGGGCGAGGCCACCCCGGAAAAAGTGGCCGCCGAGGGTATTTCCCTGCTGGCTGATGATGGGCGGCGCGAGCAGGTGATACAGGGCTTGAAAGAGGTGCGCGCCAAACTGGGTGGGCCCGGCGCCAGCCGCAGGGTGGCCGAACTGGCCCTGGAAATGATGGAAGGATAACCGGTTTGTCTGAGCGGGCTGAAAAACGACAACGTGATATAGCGCACGCCAAGCGCCTGCTGAAGATGGTGCGGCCCTATTGGAAGCGCCTGGCCGGGGCCATGATCCTCATGGTACTGGTGGGGGCCTCCACCTCGGCCGTGGCCTATCTGGTCAAGCCGGTGATGGACAAGATTTTCGTGGCCCGCGACTCCGACCTTCTAATGCTCATGCCCATCGGCATCATCGTGCTTTACATGGTCAAGGGGCTGTCTTCCTACGGCCAGACCTACTTGATGCAGTACGTGGGCCAGCGCATCGTCACCCAGTTCCGCATAGACCTATACGCCCATTTGCAGCGCCTTAGCCTGAGCTACTACGACCGCACCCCCACCGGCGAGCTGATGAGCCGCATAACCAACGACGTGAACCAGATGCAAGGCGCGGTGTCGAGCGTGGTCACCGGCGTGCTCAAGGACATGTTCACCATCGTGGGTCTGGTGGGGGTGATCGTCTATAGGGACTGGTTCTTGGCGGTCTTCGCCTTGGGGGTGTTTCCCTTGTGCGTGATTCCCCTGGTCAAGTTCGGCCGCAGGCTGCGCAAGATCTCCCACCGTTCCCAGGAGACCATGGCCGACGTCACCGTCCTTTTGCACGAAACCATTGCCGGGGCCCGCATCGTAAAGGGCTTTTGCCGCGAGGACTACGAGACCCAGCGCTTCATCGACGAGGCCTTCCGCCTGTTTCGCCTGCGCATGAAGGACATCTCCACCCGGGCCATGTCCAGCCCGCTCATGGAGTTTTTGGGCGGCCTGGGTATCGCGGGCATCCTCTTCTACGGCGGCTGGCAGGTTATCCACGGCGTGTCCACCCCAGGCACCTTCTTTTCGTTCCTCACCGCCCTTATCCTGCTCTATGAGCCGGTCAAGCGCCTGAGCAGCATGAACAACGATGTGCAGAACGGCCTGGCCGCGGCTGAGCGGGTTTACCGGGTATTGGACGAGCCGGTGGAAATAGCCGAAAAAACCGGCGCCAAGGACCTGGCTCCCCTGCAAAAAGAAATTCGCTTTCAAGATGTCAGCTTTGCTTACCGTCCCGGCGAGCCGGTGCTGACGGACATAAACCTCACCGTGCCCAAAGGCCAGGCCGTGGCTTTGGTGGGCACCAGCGGGGGCGGCAAGACCACCCTGGTCAACCTGCTGCCCCGCTTCTACGAGGTGATGAGTGGCTCCATCAGCATTGACGGGACCGACATCCGCCAGGCCACCCTGGGCAGCCTGCGCGGCCAGATCGCCATCGTTACCCAGCAGACCATCCTGTTCAACGACACGGTGCGCAACAACATCGCCTATGGCCGCCCAGAGGCCACTGAGGAACAGGTGCGCGCCGCTGCCGAGGCGGCCTATGCCACCAAGTTCATCGAACAGATGCCTAACGGACTGGACACATTGATCGGCGAGAGCGGGGTGCTGCTTTCCGGCGGTGAGCGCCAGCGCTTGTCCATCGCGCGGGCCCTGTTGGCCGACCGGCCCATTTTGATCCTGGACGAGGCCACCAGCAGCCTGGACACCGAGAGCGAGATGTACGTGCAAAAGGCTTTGGAAAACCTCATGGCCGGACGCACCACCTTTGTCATTGCCCACCGCCTATCCACGGTGCAGCGGGCCGACCGCATCCTGGTGGTCAGTGGAGGGCGCATAGTGGAGGAGGGCCGTCACGATGAACTGGTGGCTCTGGGCGGAGTGTATACCCGGTTGCACCGTATGCAGTTCGCCATCGATCAGGGGCTGGATGGAATAACCCCCCAGGCCGAGCGTCTGGCCGGGGCGTCTGGAGAAGAAAAAGGTTAGATTGCCATGATGTTTTCTTGGTTATCCAGCCAAGTAAATCCTGACGCCGTGCTTCACCGCGAACTGGCGATAGTCATCAATATTTCGCTGATGGCTGCCATAATGTACTTCGGATGGGATTACTCTCTGCGCCTGCTGTTGGAGGACTTCGGCAACAGCGATATGGGTAAGGCCTGGGGCAAGGCGGCCTATTGGATGGGGCACGGCGGTGTGCAACTCGCCTTGGGCGCGATTCTGATGGCCAACGGCTTTCAATTGGGCAGGTTCAAACGGGTCAAGGCCGGCATTTACTCCATCTGGGCGGTATCCATTTCCGGGGTGGCAGTGCAGGTGGTCAAATATTTGGCGGGCCGGGCCCGGCCCCGCATGAATCTGCAGGCGGACATGTGGTTTGGGCTGTCCTTTAACTCCGACATGCACTCCTTCCCTTCGGGGCACACCGCCACCAGCTTTGCCCTGGCCGCCTGGCTGGCCTACCGCTATCCCCACATGGCGGTGGTTTTCTACGGCATGGCCACCTTTGTGGCTGTGGGCCGGGTGATCAGTGGAGCCCATTTCCCGAGTGACATCCTGGCCGGCGCGGTGCTGGGCATGCTGGTCGGTAGCGTCCTGGCTCTGTGGTCCGAGCGAAAGAGGCAGGCATCATGAAAACCGGGCGAAACCTGAAGGGGCCGCTGGCCCTGTTGCTGGTGCTGGCCGCTGCCGCGGCTTTGCTCTTGTCTGGGCTGGGCGACATCCCTCTGACCGACCGCGACGAAGGCGAGTACGCCGCGGCGGTGGGGGCCATGCGCTCCTCGGGCGATTGGCTGGTGCCCACCCTCAACGGCCGCTCGTATTTGGAAAAGCCTATCCTCATCTTCTGGGCCATGGCCGGGAGTCAGGCCCTGGTTGGCGATGGCGAGATCGGCGCGCGCCTACCCTCGGCTCTTGCCGCCTTTGCCATGGTCCTGGCCGTGGGGATATTGGTCTGGCGCACCGGCCGGCGGGCGTCCTTGGGGGCAATGGCCGCCGCGGCCTTGGCCTTTTGCCCCTTGTTCGTGCTGGTGGGCCGTGCCTGTCTCACCGACGCCTTGCTCAGCCTGTGGACGACCCTGGCCTTGATGGCCGTGTTTCTGGCCTTGGAGAGTGAGGATGGCCGGGGCAAGGGCTGGTGGCTCGTCGCCTGGGCCGCCCTGGGCCTGGGTTTTCTTACCAAGGGGCCGGTTGCCCTGGCCGTGGTTTTGCCCAGCGCCGCTGTATATGCCTTAGTGCAAGGACGCTTTATATACGCCCTGCGCAACGCCCGCTGGCTGTGGGGCCTGTTGATCTTCCTGGTGATCAACCTACCCTGGTACGGCTTGGTGTGGTGGAAGCTGGGCGACCAATTTATCGACGCCTTTTTCATCTCCCAGAACCTGCGCCGCTTCACCGAGATCTTGCTGGGACACGGCGGAGGCTTGGCCTATTACCTGCCAGTGTTGCTCTTTGGCGCCTTTCCCTTTGCCGCCGCCGCTCTACCTGAGCTGGGTAGGGCATTGTTTCAAAATCCAAGGGCCCAGCGGGAACTGGATCCCCTGAGCCGTTTGCATATGTTGGCCGCGGTGGCTTTGCTGGTGGTGCTGGTGGTGTTCAGCCTGGCCGCCACCAAGCAGATCAACTACATTCTGCCCGCCTTGCCCTTTATGGCCATGTTGGCTGCTTGTCAGATAAGCCGTCTTGGCGAGGGGCGGGCCCATGGCCGCCTGGCCTGGCCGGTATTTTGGATCGCCCTGTGGGTTTCCGGCGGCGTCCTGGTGGTGGCCCTGGCCGCGGTTCCGGCGGCTTTGCCCCTGTTTTGGGACAAGATCCTGGCCTCCATACGCTTTGACTCCAGCGAGTACGCCCTGCCGTTGCGGGCTCCCATGATGGTGCTGTGGCCCCTGCTGGCCGCCTTGACCGGTGGGGTGGCCCTATACCTGGCTTCGTGGGCTGCCCGGCGCGAGCGCGGCCGCCTGCTGACTTGGTCTTTGGGGGCAGGCGCGGCCCTTTTCTGCGCGGTGGTGTTCCTGGGTATGTTCCCCCAGGCCGCCGGGGTGATACAGCAGCCGGCCAAGGACATGGCCCTGGAAGCGAAACGCCGGGTTGGAGAGCAGGCCCAGGTGATGACCTATGGTCTGTGGAAACCCAGCCTGATCTACTACACCGGGCGCAATCTGCCCCGGATCAAGGTGGATCAGCAGGTGGCACTTGCCAAGAGGCTTTCCTCCGTTGATCCGGTATATGTATTCAGCAGGGTCCGTTTGCGCGACAAGTTGGCCGCCACGCCGGGATTTAAGATTTTGGACCAGCAAGAGGGTTACCTGCTTGGCGGCAATCAGGCGGCCCTGTACCAATGGAAGGGTGAAGCGCCACCGCCGGTGAACACCAACAAGCCCGCGACGGCACCCACCGAGCGGCCCGAAGGTCCCGGGCCCCAGGAAAAATATCAACCAGATACTCTAGCGCCGGACGGGCACAATCCTGCGGCTCCGGAGCAACCCAAGACCAAGGCCAAGGAAATCTTGTGAGCACTTGGCTGCAAAATCACGTATGGCAACGCCGCCTGTACATCCTCATTCTGCTGGCGGTGTGCGCGGCATTGTTCTTTTCCCTGGGAGGCATGCGCGACCTGTGGGAGACCGACGAGGCCCGCTACGCCGAGCTGGGCCGGGAGATGCTGGACTCCGGCTCCTTGAGCCATTGGATAATTCCCCGCCTGAACTACGTGATTTACCTGGAAAAGCCGCCTCTTTATTACTGGCTGACCGCCTTGAGCTTTGCCGTTTTCGGAGTGGGCGAGGCGGCGGCCCGTTTTATACCCGCGCTATTCGGCACCTTGAGCGTGTTGATCGCCTTTGCTCTGGGCCGCGATATGTGGGGGGATGAAAAATCGGGCTTCTGGTCCGGGCTGGTGCTGGCCACCTCGCTGATGTTTTTCGTGTTGAGCCGGGTGATTCTGGTGGATATGGTGCTGTGTTTCGGCATCATTCTGGCTGTATGGGGAGCCTGGAGCCTCAGGGCTGGGAAAGGCTGGGGGCTCTACGCCTTTTGGGTGGGCTGCGCCGTGGGCTTCCTTACCAAGGGGGTGCTGGGGCCCGGCCTGGCGGTCATGTCCATAGTGCTATTCGCCGCCCTGGCCGGAGAGTGGCGGCTGTTGAGGCGCCTGCTGGACTGGCGGGGCCCAGCCCTGTTTGTGCTGCTCACTGCCCCCTGGGTGGTGGCCGCCGCCCTGCTGCACAAGGGATTCATCACTTACTTTTTCTGGGATGAGCAGGTGGGTCGTCTGCTCACCAACCAGCACCAGCGCTTCCAGCCCTGGTGGTACTTTTTCGTGCTCATGCCTGGAGCTTTTTTCCCCTGGATAACCCTGCTGCCCTGGTGCGTGGGCCGCACCTTCCCCCGCATGGAGTGGCGCAAGCCCGAAGCCCGGCCCTGGCTCTTGGCCGCGGTGTGGTTCCTGGGCATGTTCATCTTCTTCACCTTGTCGCGCTCCAAGATGATGCACTACGCCTTGCCTATGCTGCCCCCCCTGGCCCTGCTTGTGGGGCGGCCTCTCAGCGGGGTGATGTCCTGGCCCCGTGGGGCCACCGCGCCCGGCGGAATCAGGGCCAGCCTCACGGTCTTGGCCGCTTTGTGCCTGGTGGTGGGTCTGGCTATGCTGGTGTTTCCGGCCATCAACCCAGACATAAGCTACAGCCAGGCCGGGGTGATACTCTTCCTCGGCCCCTTGTTCATGGCTCTGCTTGCCTTGGGGGTTTACCTCACCCGCAAGCGCGCCTGGGCCGCGGCCATTGCGCCGCTGACCGTGTTCGCGCTTTTGGTGCTGGGTGCGGCGGAGGTAGCGCCCACCCTGGACCGTTTACGTTCGGTAGGGCCCCTGCTCAAACCCATTGCCGCCCAACTGAGACCTGATGACGTAGTGGCCACCTTGGGCGACTACTGGCACGGCGTGGCCTTTTACACCAAGAAGCGGGTGCTGGTGGCCGACAACTGGGGAGAGCTGGACTTCGGGCGGCGTCTGGACCCACAACGGGACAAATGGTTCTTGCAAGGCAACCGGAGCTTGCTCAAGGTCATGGCTGGTGACAAAAGGGTGTTTGTCATTGCCAAGAACGACCGCTGGGAACGCCTTCATGCCCTGGCTCAAAAACGCAAGCATGCTCTGCCGTTATTTCCTTGGGCCACGGCGGGCGACAAGACCCTGTTCAGCAACCGTCCGCGCAGCTGACCGGCTCGATCAACCCCATAGCTAACAGGCCGGGGCAACTTGATTTATGCCCCTTTGCCTGCCATAGTATAAACCCGCGAACAGCGAGTTTTGGCATCACCCAAGGCGGAGAGGCACATGCCCCCGGCAGCCACGGAAAACCAGCCCTACCTATCGGTGGTTATCCCCGTTTTCAACGAAGAGGACAACCTGACGGAGCTTCACGCCCGCCTGGCGTTGACCCTGAACGCCTCCCCTTGGGATTGGGAGGTGCTTTATGTGGACGACGGCTCCAAGGACACCTCCTGGAAGCTATTGTGCCGTTTTCAGGAGCAAGACTCCCACGTGCGCCTGGTGCGCTTCAATCGCAACTACGGGCAGCACATGGCGATCTTCGCGGGCTTTGAAAGGGTGCGGGGCCAGGTGGTGGTGACCCTGGACGCGGACCTGCAAAACCCCCCGGAAGAAGTGCCCAAGCTGGTTAACAAGCTGGAAGAGGGCTTTGACGTGGTCAGTGGTTGGCGGCAAAACCGCCACGACTCGGTGCTGCGCAAGATACCCACTTGGTTGGTGGCCAAGATTACCAGCCGGGTAGTGGGGGTGCAGCTCAAGGACTACGGCTGCATGCTCAGAGCCTACCGTAGCGAGGTGGTGGAGGCCATGAGCGCTTCCCAAGAATCATCTTCTTATATCCCCGCCCTGGCCAACCTCTACGCGGCCAATGTGGCCGAGATTCCCGTGGCGCATGCCGAGCGTGCGGCGGGCGAGTCCAAGTATGGACTGTTCCAGCTCATCAAGCTCAACTTTGACCTGATGACCGGTTTTTCGGTGCTGCCCATCCAGATGGTCAGTGTTCTGGGAGTGCTCATCGCCCTTATCGGTCTGGGATTTGGTTTGTTTTTGTTCATCCGCCGTCTGGTGGTGGGCCCGGAAGTGGGGGGGGTGTTCACCCTGTTTGCCATCCTCTTCGTCTTCGTGGGCCTGCAAATCCTGGTGGTGGGGCTTACGGGTGAGTACCTGGGCCGTATCTACCGCGAGGTTCGCCGACGGCCGCGATTTGTCATCCGTGAGACCAGGGACTCCGAAGCCGGGTCGTAATTATGGTCGCTAACCGGTCCGAGCCTTCAGCGGCCGACACCCGCCTGGTTCTAAAAGTAGACATCGACACCAAGGTGGGCCTGCTTTCCGGAGTGCCTCGCCTAATGGATATATTCCACAAGGCCGGGGTGAAGGCCTCCTTTTACATCTCCATGGGGCCTGACCATTCGGGCCGCGCCCTGGCTCGCCTGGTAAAGCCGGGATTTTTGCGAAAGCAGCTGCGCTCCGATGCGGCCGGTGCCTACGGTATCACCACCATGCTCTATGGCGTGGCCTTGCCCGGCCCCATCATCGCCCAGGCCGCTCCGCATCTTTTCCACGAGCTGCTTTCCCAGGGCCACGAGGTAGGGTTGCACGGCTGGGACCATGTTTTCTGGCACGACCGCATGCGCCATCTGCCCGAGCCCCGCATTCGCTCTCATCTGGGGCGTGCCTGGCGGCTATACAAGCAGATCACCGGAATGGCGCCGGCCAGCTTTGCCTCGCCTGGTTGGCAGATAACCCCCACCGCTTATCAGGCTCTGGCCGACATGGGCATCAGCCACGTGTCTTGCGCCAGGGGGCGCACCCCTTTCCGGCCCCTGGCGGGTGGCCGCGCCTTGCCCTTGGTGGAGTTGCCCACCACCATGCCCACCCTGGATGAGATATTGGGCCGTGACGGTGTAACCCTGGACACCGCCGCCGCCTGGCTGGCCGACCAGGTGCGCCCCGGCGAGCTCAACGTGTACACCCTGCACGGTGAGGTGGAGGGCAGGGCCCAGGCCCCGGTGCTGCAGAGCCTCATCGCCCGCTTGCAGGATAGGGGAGTGAGTTTCCCTCGCCTGGTGGATGCCGCCGCCCAGGAAGCCGCAAAGGGCGTGCCTGTGGACAAGGTAGTGTGGGCTCAGGCTTTGGGACGGGCCGGAGACCTGGCCTGGCAAGCCTCGGACCTGGCAGGGGGCGAGGCATGAAGCGCGCCTTGTACAGCCTGGCCCTGGGATTGGGGACAGTGGCAGCCTCGCCGTTCATAGCCGCCCGCCTGGCCCGGCCGCCCAAACGCGGTGCCACCTTGGCCCGCCTGGGCCTGGGGCCTATGGCCAAGCCCAGCCCTTTGGAGCCCGGCGGCATCTGGCTGCATGCCCTGAGTGTGGGTGAGTCGGTATCTGCCCTGCCTTTGGTGCGCGGCCTGCGCGAGCGCTTCCCCAACAAGCCAATTGCCTTTTCCTGCGGCACGGGCCAGGGTTTGGTCACCGCGCAAGACAAGCTGGGCGATCAAGTGGACGCCACTTTCATCCGCCCTTTGGAGCTGCCCTGGGCTATGCGCCCGGTTATGAAAGCCCTACGGCCCGGCCTGGCCATCCTGGTGGAGGGCGACCTGTGGCCTGGATGGCAATGGGCTCTGGCCGAGCAGGGAGTGCCACGCATGCTGGTCAACGGCAGGGTGAGCCCCCGCACCCTCAGAGGCTATCGCCGTCTGGGGCCTTTGGCCCGGGAGCTGTGGCGGGGTTTTGATCAGGTGTTGGTGCAGACCGCCACGGACCGGGAGCGCCTGCTCAGCGTGGGGGTAAGTGCGGACAAGGTTCAGGTGGGCGGCAACCTCAAGTTCGACAGTGCCCCTGCGGCCTTGGATGAAGCCCAGCGTGGTGCTTTAGCCGACGAGTTGGGTTTGGCCGATCGTAAGGTTTTGGTGGCCGGGTCCACCCACGCTGGGGAAGAAGAGCCCTGCCTGGACGCCTTTGTTCAGCTAAAGGATCGCGTGCCCGGGCTGGCTCTGCTCATCGCTCCCCGGGAGGTAGAGCGGGGCGGGGCGGTGGCCCGCCTGGCCCAAGAGCGCGGGCTCAGCGCGGCCCGGCTCTCCCAGGGGCAGGCGCCAAAAGACAGCCAAGTGGTGGTGCTGGACCTGCTGGGCAAGCTGGCCGCTGCCTATGCCCTGGGCGCGGCAGCCTTTGTGGGCGGCTCCCTGGTGTCCGTGGGCGGGCACAATCTCTTGGAGCCCGCCGCCCAGGGGGTGCCCGTGGTGTTTGGGCCCATCACCCACAACTTTTTAGAGATGGCCCGCGACCTGGAAGCAGCCGGAGGAGGCTTGCGCATCAACTCTGGTGCGGAGCTGGCCCAGGCCTGGGGTGGGTTGCTGGAGCGCCCGGAAGAAGCACAGGCCATGGGCCAGGCGGCGCGCAATTTCGTGGAGGCGCATCACGGCGCGGTGGAGAGGGCGGTGTCCACGGCGGCCATGCTTTTGGAGAACGGCCGTGCCTAGCCGGTCCGAAGCCCTTTGGCGCAGGGTGCTGGGCGACGAGCCCGGACCCCGCTGGCTGGGTGCCCTGCGGGCAGCGGCCACGGCGGGCAGTTGGCTTTATGGGGCCGGAGTGTGGCTCAACAACACTGCTTTTGATCTTGGCTTCAAGCCCTCGCGCTGCCTGCCCGTGCCGGTGATAGGAGTGGGCAATCTGGCAGTGGGCGGCACCGGGAAAACTCCGTTGACCATGGCTGTGGTGCGGGCCTTGGAAGAAATGGGCTTGCCCGCCGGGGTGATCAGCCGGGGCTATGGCCGCCAGGGCAAGGAGCCCTTGCTGGTAAGCGACGGCAAGAACATCCTGGCCGACGTCGATCAGACAGGCGACGAGCCTCTGCTCCTGGCCCGGCGCTTGAACGTGCCAGTGGCCGTGGGAGCCTCGCGTTATCAGGCCGGTGAGCTGCTCCTGCAAAAGTGCGGGCCACGAGTGCTGGTGGGTGATGACCTGCTGCAGCACCGCGCCCTGTGGCGCGACCTCAACCTGGTGGCCTTGGATGCGTCCGATCCCCTGGCCGGGGAGCGTTTGTTGCCGCGAGGCCGCTTGCGCGAGGGACCGGCAGCCCTGGCGCGGGCCCAGGCGGTGGTGCTGACCAGGGTGCGGGACGCGGCCCAGGCCAGACAAGCCAGGGAGTCGTTGGCCTGGCGCATGGGGGACAAGCCCATCCTGGCCTGCCGCTATCGTTTGGAAGGTCTGGAGCTGGCCCGGGAGGGCCTTGCCCTACCCGAGAATGAGTGGAGAGGGGAGCCGGTATATGCCTTCTGCGGCCTGGCCCGGCCCGAAAGCTTCCGCGCCAGCTTGCGCCAGAGCGGACTCACTGTTTTGGGTTTGGAGTCATTCGGCGATCACCACCGCTTTAACACGGGAGAGCTGACCGGGCTTTGGGCCCGCGCCCAGACCCTTTCGGCCAAAGCCCTGGTGTGCTCGGGCAAGGACGCGGTGCGCCTGCCTGCCGGCCTGCCCAAAGACATTCCCGTGTGGAGCACCCGCCTTAGCCTGGAGTTCATGGACGGCCCCCAAGCCTTTTCGCGTCTGCTCAGCCACGCGCTTTCCGGTTGGGAGGGCGTGCGATGAGCTTTGCCGACCAGGCGCTCCACGCTGGGGTATGGACCTTGTCCCTGCCGCCCCTGGGCCTCAGCCGGGCCGTGGGCCGGGGGCTGGGCCGCTTGGCCATGCGCTTTGACCAGCGCCACCGGGACATCGTGCTGAGCAACCTGAGCGCTTCGTTCCCGGAAAAGGACGCGGCCTGGGTCGAAGACACCGCGCGCAAGGTATTTGAGCACATCGCCCAGGTGGCCACCGAGATCCCCCGCCTGGTGCGCCTTAGCCCTGAGCAGATTATGGCCCAGGCCCGCTGCCACGGCCTGGACAACGTGCACCAGGCCCTGGCCAAGGGCAAGGGACTGGCCCTGCTCACCGGACACTTCGGCAACTGGGAGTGGGGCAACATCGCCGGGGCCATGGGCCTTGGCTTTGGGGCGCTCATCGTGGCCCGGCCCATAGATTGGCCCCCGGCCGACCGCTTGGTCAACGGCTGGCGCACCAAGGGCCCGGGCAGCGTGGTGGTGCCCAAGAGCCGCTCGGCCCGGGCGCTTTTAAGGGGCATCAAGCAAAACCGTATGCTGGGCCTGCTCATGGACCAGAACGTGGACTGGTACGACGGGGAGTGGGTGGATTTTTTCGGGCGCCCGGCCTGCACCAACAAGGGCCTGGCCTTGCTGGCCCGCTCCACAGAGGTCCCGGTGATCCCCTACCACAACTGGCGGGCCGAGGACGGCAAGTTCGACGTGTACTTCGGCGAGGAGCTGCCCCTGGTCAAGACCGAGGACAAGACCAAGGATATCTGGCAGAACACCCAGAACTACACCAAGGTGCTGGAGGACATCATCCGCCAGAAGCCGGAGCAGTGGTTCTGGCTGCACCAGCGCTGGAAGACCAAGCCCTTACAGCCCTGGCCCCGGGAGAAGCACTGATGCGTCTCTTGGAGCCCAGCGCGTCCCAGCGCATCCTGGTGCGGGCCACCAACTGGGTGGGCGACGCGGTCATGACCCTGCCCGCCCTGGCCGCCCTGCACCAGGCCTGCCCTCAGGCCGAGATCGAGGTTTTGGCCAAGCCCTGGGCCGCAGCGGTGTATGGCGCCCAACCGGGAGTTAGCCGGGTGCTGGCCTATGACAAGGCGGGCGAGCACGCCGGGGCGGTAGGCCTGCTGGCCTTGGCCCGACAGTTAAAGGCCCGGCGCTACGACTGGGCGGTGCTTATGCAAAACGCCTTTGAGGCGGCGTTCATAGCCTGGTTGGCCCGCATTCCAACGCGCCTGGGCTACTCCCGCGACGGGCGGGGACTGTTGCTCACCCACCGGGCCCGGTTGCATCCGGAGCTGCGGCAAGTGCACGAGACCAGCTATTACCTGGCTATCCTGCACCAAGCGGGCTTGCTGCCCGCCGATCCTCCCAAGGAGGGAGTGTGGCCCGAGTTGATCCTGTCAAAAGATGACCAGGCCTGGGCGGCCACTTATCTGGAAGACGTGGGCCTGAAAGATGCCCAGGTATTGGGGCTGGCGCCGGGAGCGGCCTTTGGCCCGGCCAAGCAGTGGCCTGCCGAACGCTTTGCACAAACCGCTCGGCAATTGGCCGACCGCTTTGATGCGGTATTGTTGTTTGGCAGCGCTGGAGAGGCCGCGGCCTGTGAGGCCGTGGTCCAGGGTCTTAATGGCATGGCCGTGCGCAATCTGGCCGGTGCCACTGACTTGGGCCAAGCCCTGGCTTTGGTGGAGCGCACTGATTTGTTCATAACCAACGACAGTGGCCTTATGCACGCCGCCGCAGCCCTGAAGCGGCCCACGGTGGCTGTGTTCGGCTCTACCAACCCGGTCACCACCAGGCCCCTGGGTCCACATACCACTCTGGTGCGGGAGCCGGTGGATTGCAGCCCTTGCCTCAAACCCCGATGCCCCAACGGCGATCTGAAATGCTTCACGGCCATAAGCCCGCAGCAGGTGTCCCAGGCGGCGCGGGAACTCTTGGACCGGGCCGGGGAGGGTGCGTGATGCGGCGGGCGGTGTTCTTGGACCGTGACGGCACCATCAACGTGGAGGTGGGCTACATCTCCGAACCGGGCCAGGTGCGCCTGCTGCCCGGAGCGGCCCGAGCCATTGCCGACCTGCGCCAAACCGGCCTGGCCGTGGTGGGGGTGAGCAACCAGTCGGGCATAGCCCGTGGCCGCTTTAGCCTGGAGCAGATGTTGGCCGTGCAGGCCGAGGTGGAGCGTCAGCTGCTGGAAGAAGCAGGGGCCTTGCTGGACGGATTTTATTATTGCCCACACCACCCAGAAGGTGTGGTGGAGCCCTATGCCGGGGTATGCGACTGCCGCAAGCCGGGAACCGGCATGCTGGAACAGGCGGCGCGGGAATTGGGGCTTAGCCTGGAGGACTCCTTCATGGTGGGCGATAAACGCATCGACGTGGCTTGCGGGCATGGCGCCGGACTCACCAGCCTGTTGGTGACCAGCGGCATGCCTTTGGACCCGGCGCGTTCCCCGCTGGAGGAACCGGCCTCGACCTTGCCGGATCTGGCTGCCGCGGCGCGGTGGATATTGGAGCGTCTGACCATGGGGGAGCCCACCCCATGAAGGTGTTGATCGTCAAGCTGTCGGCCCTGGGGGACGTGGTGCAGAGCCTGCCCGTGGCCATGGCCATCCGCCGCCAGGAGCCCGATGCCCAGATCGACTGGCTGGTGGAGCGTCCTTCGGCCGGGCTGCTCAAGGGCCATCCGGCTTTGGACCGGGTTTTGGTGAGCCCCCGGCACCAGATAGCCGAGGCCGACGGCTTGCCTTTATCGCCGCTGACCGGCTTTGGCCGGGAGCTGAGATCGGTGCGCTACGACGCGGTGGTTGACTTGCAGGGGCTCATGAAAAGTGCTATCTGTGTTGGCCTGAGCCGCGGGGAGCGCAAGATAGGTTGGCGTGGGGGCAAGGAGCCCTTGGCCGCCATGGCCTATAACCACAAGCTGGCCCCCTTTGACCCCGACCGCCCGGCCCTGGAGCGCTACCTGGACATGCTCGAGCCCTTGGGCCTGGAGCGTCCGGCCCAGATTGAGTTTGGCCTGACTCCGCAGCCCGCCGAGTTGGCCGCGGCCCGCTCCCTGTTGCCCTGGAAAGACGACGGCCGCCCCCTGGTGGTGCTGCACCCCATGGCCAAGTGGGACTCCAAGCTCTGGCCCCTGGCCCACTGGGTGGAATTGGCCAAGCTTTTGGGGGAGCAGGGTGTAAACCTGGTGGTCAGCGGCTCGCGTGACGACCAAGACATTGGGCGGCTCATCGCCCGCCGGTCCGGCCTGAACACCGGGTTGGTGGACCTCACCGGCCGCACCGGTTTAAAAGAGATTGCCGCCCTGCTGTCCCTGGCTGATGCCGTGGTATGCACCGACACCGGGGTGATGCATCTGGCCGCGGCCATGGGGACCAAGGTGGCGGCTCTGTTCGGGCCCACCGCCCCCTGGCGCACCGGGCCCAGCGGCAAGGGACATGAGATACTAAGAGCAGGGCTGGATTGCAGCCCTTGCTTTGAGCGGTTTTGCGGTGATCTGAAATGCATGGTGCAGATCAGGCCCGACCAGGCGGCCCAAGCCGCCATGCGGTTGGTATCCGGGAGATGAAATTAGCATGAACATTTTGGTCACCGGCGCGGCGGGCTTCATCGGCTCGCGCCTCTCGGAAAGCTTATTGGAGCTCGGCCACCGCGTGCGGGGCATAGACAGCTTCACCGATTACTATCCGCGCCCCCTTAAGGAAGCCAACCTCCAAGCCCTGCGCGACAGCGACGGGTTCGAGTTGATCGAGGCCGACATCATGGAGGTGCCTCCCGCTGAGTTGCTGGAGGAAATAGAGACGGTAGTGCACCTGGCCGCCCAGGCCGGGGTGCGCCGCTCTTGGGGTAGCAACTTCGCCATCTACACCCACAACAACATCCTCACCACCCAACGCCTGCTGGAAGCGGGCAAGGAGATGGGTTTGGGGCGCCTGGTCTATGCCGGGTCCTCCAGTGTATATGGCGATACTCAGGACCTGCCCATGCGCGAGACCAGCGCCTGCTGGCCGGTTTCGCCTTACGGGGTTACCAAGCTGGCCGCCGAGCATCTCTGCGGCCTGTACCACAAGAACTTCGGAATGGACACGGCCAGCCTACGCTACTTTACGGTCTACGGGCCCCGGCAGCGGCCGGACATGGCCTTTCACCGCTTTATCCGCGCCCAACTGGAGGGCGGCACCATCCGCCTGTTCGGCGACGGTGAACAGTCGCGCGACTTCACCTATGTGGACGATATCGTGGCCGCCACCATCGCCGCGGTAACCACCCCCGAGGCCACGGGCCAGGTGTTCAACGTGGGCGGCGGTTCGCGGGTCAGCGTGAACCAGGTTATCGCCATGCTCGAGGAGGTCACCGGCAAAAGCGCTCAAGTGGAGCGCTTGGAGGTGGCCAAGGGTGATGTACGAGACACCCAAGCCGACTGCTCCAAGGCCCGTGATATCCTAGGCTATGTGCCCCAGGTGAGCCTGGCCCAGGGCCTGGCCGCTGAAACGGACTGGGTGCGCGAAAACCTCAAGCTGTTGCAGGAAGTGTAAGTATGGCTCTAAGCCCCGATCTGTTGGAAATCCTGGCTTGCCCCAAGTGCAAGCAGTCCGTGGAACTGACCGCGGACGGCGTTTGGCTGGTTTGCCAAACCTGCAAAGTACGCTACCCGGTGCAAGACGATATTCCCATCATGCTGCCGGAAGAGGCCCAACCCCTGGAGGCTTGAGCTTGCCCCAGAGATTGACCAGCGATCCCCGCCGCGCCCTAATCGTAAAGCTGGGGCACATCGGCGACGTGCTGGTGACCACCCCGGTAATCTCCGCCCTCAAGGAGCGTTGGCCCGATTTGGCCGTGGACATTGTGGTCAATCCCGGCACCGAGGCCATGGTGGCCCACAATCCCCAGATCAACCGGGTTATGGTGCTTAAGCGGGAACACACCGGCTCTATGGCCGCCGCGGCATGGCACCTTGGGTTTTTGCTGGGTCTGCGAAAATCTAAATACGACCTCTGCCTGGAGTTGGCCGAGGGCGACCGGGGCGCCTTTATATCCTGGGCCTCGGGGGCGCGCCTCAGGGTTGGCTTCAAGCCAAAGAAGCCCAGGATGCGGGGGCGGGCCTTTCATGTTTTGGCCCCCCGCTGGGATGATACGCACCACATGGTGGAGGCCTTTTTAGGCCAAGTGCAGGCCTTGGGTCTTGAGCCCGCGGATACCTCCCTGACCTTTGAGCCGGGCCCCGAGGGCCGGGCCGAGGCGGCGCGCTTGCTGTCCCAGGCCGGGTTGGAGCCCGGGAGTTACGCGGTGGTGCATCCCACCTCACGTTGGATGTTCAAGTCCTGGACCCATGGCGGCAATGCCGCCTTGATAAACCACTTGGTCGCTAGAGGTCTCAAGGTGGTGCTCACCTCCGGGCCGGACGCCAAAGAGCTGGACATGGTGGAGCAGATAAAAGCCCTGGCCGAGCCTGGCGCGATTGCCCTGGACCTGAGCGGCCGCCTGGACCTCTACTCCCTAGGCGGGCTTATCGCGCAGGCGCGGCTTTTTGCCGGAGTGGACAGCGCTCCCATGCACATGGCCGCCGCCCTGGGAGTACCGGTGCTCACCATCTTTGGGCCTTCGGGAGAGCAGATGTGGGGACCCTGGCAAGTGCCCAGCGAGGTGGTGGTGGGTGAGTGCCCCGAGCATCCCTGCGGCCGGGCTGGTTGTGATGACGGCAAAGTGAGTCAATGCCTGGTGGATATGCCCGCCGAGCGGCTGATCCAAGCGGCTGACCGCTTGCTGCAAAGGACGGCTTGAACATGCGCCTGGGCCTTATCCGCTATAAGTACGATTTCACCGGCGGGGCCGAGCGGGTGCTGGGACTGCTTACCCGGGGTCTGGCCGAAAGGGGCCACCAAGTGCATGTGATGGCCTCTGCCTGGCTGGGCAAGGTGCCCCAAGGGGTGAGCCTGCATGAGATAGCTCCGGCCAAACCAGCCGCCTGGGCCGCCTCGGCCCTGGAAATGGCCAAGGGATTGTCCCTGGACTCCTTTTTAAGCATGGAACGGGTGCCCGGATGCCCGGTGTTTCGGGCTGGAGACGGGGTGCACGCCGCCTGGTTGGAACGCCGCGCTCCCTATGAGAGCCGCCTCAAGCGTCTTAGCTTTGGGCTAAACCCCAAGCACCGCGCCTTGTTGGATCTGGAACGGCGCACCCTGGCCGCCCCGGAACTGCGCCACGTCATTGCCATCAGCCATATGGTGGCCCAGGAGCTTGGGCGTTTTTATCAGGTGCCCTCGGAAAAAATAAAGGTCATATACAACGCGGTGGACGAACAAGAGCTGACCCCGGCCCGCCAGAGCCAAACCCGGCGCAGTAAGCGCGAAGAATTGGCCTTGGAGCAGGGCAGGCCGGTGCTGC
Source organism: Deltaproteobacteria bacterium (assembly GCA_020444205.1). Lineage (GTDB taxonomy): Bacteria > Desulfobacterota > Desulfarculia > Desulfarculales > Desulfarculaceae > Desulfoferula. The sequence goes on from JAHLLJ010000023.1 coordinate 22,480, forward strand.
TCTTTTTGGGCTCAGGCTGGGAACGCAAAGGCCTGGCCTTTGCCTTGCACGCCTTGGTCCGCTTGCCCCAGACCCTGCTTATGGTGGCCGGCAGGGACCGCCCCAAACCCTGGCAAAAGAAAGCCCACGCCTTGGGAGTGGCGGACCGGGTACGGTTTTTGGGCCTGCAAAAAAAAGTTGCGCCCTTGTTGGCCGCGGCCGATGCCTTGGTGCTGCCCACTATCTACGACCCCTGCTCCATTGCCTGTTTGGAGGCCCTTTACGCGGGCACTCCGGTGGTTACCACCGCCGCGGCAGGCGCTTCCGAATTGGTGGAAGAGGGGATCAGCGGGGCGGTGGTGTCAGCGGCGGGTGAGGTGGAGGAGTTGGCCGCTGCTTGTGAAAAAGCCTTGGCCCTGAGCAAGGGTTTCAGCCACCAAGTGCCCAGCCAAAAGCAATGGCTGGCCGAGACCATGGCGGTTTTGGAAGACGGCGCACCCTGAGCAACCTACCGTAATAATAAATACAATTATCTATAGGGTTGACGCGGTCCTTTAGGGCATCCTCGCTAGGCGACGAGTGATTATAAAGCTTGCGGGCTTGCGCGGGGTCTGGCCAAATAGTTAAGCTGTGCTATATTTTAGGCTTGATTTAGCTTGGGACCGGATGGTCCGCCCAGGCGATTTTTTAGGGGTAAAGCAGGAGAAAAGATTCTTCAATGAGTCGACCCCGGGTTTTGGCTGCCTGCACAACGGCCATCGGCGACACCATGTTTTGCAGCCCGGCCCTAGTCGCCATGGGCCGCAGCTTTGACGTGGATGTACTGGTCCATCAAAAGCGCCGTCCTCTGTTACAGGAAAACCCCTACATTGCCAGCCTGTATCCTTACCGCAACAACGCTTTTAGCCGTGCCTACGTGGCCGCGGCCCTGGCCGGCAAACACTACCAAAGCCTGGTGGTGTTGCACGCCAACGACGATCTGATCAAGCTCATGCCCCGCCTGCGCTACGACCAGGCGGTGAACATCCAGGGCTGGCGAGACCCTCAGCTCCACTTGGAGGCCTTGCCCCGCAACCCCAAGGTGCACGCGGTGGACGAACGCTTGCGCCTGGCTCAGTGGGTTGGGGCTGAGATACAACCCCAGGACCGCTTCATGCGAATGTTTCTGCGACCCGAGGAGGGCGAGTACGCTGAAGGTTGGCTGCGCGAAATGGGTATGCGGCCCAACCGGCTCAGGGTAGGGCTGGTCCTGGGGGCCTCGGCTCAGTATCGCCGCTGGCAAGCCGAGCGTTTCGGCAGAGTGGCCGCGGCCTTGTACTCCAAGGGCGTGGAGGTGATCCACATCGGCGACGGAAGCGAGCGCGATTTGGCCCGGCGGGCCGAGACCGCGGCGGGCCGTGAGTTCTACAAGGGATACAATCTCAGTTTGCGTCTTTTGGGCGCGGTGCTAAGCCGTCTGGACCTGGTGATTAGTAACGACACAGGCCCCTTGCACCTGGGCCAAGCGGTCCAGACTCCGGTGCTGGGGCTGTTCGGCCCCACCGACCCGGCCAAGGTGGGCCCAAGAGGGCCACGCGACCGGGTGCTCAAAGTGCCGGCCACCTGCCACCCCTGTGCGGACAAGGGTTGCCTGGACCCGGTGTGCATGGAGCAGCTCCACGAGGAAATGGTCATAGAAACCACCCTGGAAATGCTGGGGCTTCAGTCCTGAGGCGTTTTTTGTCTTGGCTTTCTCCTATAATGAATCCCCTGGTGCTGGGAAGCTTCGGCGACCGGCCAGGCCCCTTTGACCCCGCCCAGGTGAAAAGCATCCTGGTGGTGCGCAACGACAACATCGGCGACGTGCTTTGCACTACTCCGGCCATCCAGGCCCTGCGCGACGCCTTTCCTCAGGCTCACCTGGCCGCTCTGGTGTGCACCTTGAGTCAGACCGCTATCGAGGGCCACCCCGCCCTGGACGAGCTTTTCGTCTACCCCAAGGCCAAGCACCGCTACTACGGCAAGGTGGAGTCTATCAAGCGTATGGCCGCCATGATCGCCCAGGTGCGCAAACGGCGCTTTGATTTGGCAGTGGCCTTTAGAGACAGTTTTTCCAACTCTCAGGCCTGGCTGGCCTATGCCTCTGGGGCCCGCTGGCGCCTGGGGCCGGAAGCCAGGGGCAAAAAACAGCGTTGGGATTTTTATTACAACCTGCCGGCGCCCTGGCCGCCCAAGCGAGACCACGAGGTACTGCGCTGCATGAGCCTTTTGAGGCATATCGGCCTTGACAGCCCACCCGGCAGGCTGTATCTCAAAGTACCCGAGGGCTCCAGGGCCAAGGTAGTGGAATTGTTCGCCACTTACGGTTTAGGCCAGGCCCGGCCTCCGGTGGTGCTCAACATAACCCGCTGGGCCTACCGCCCTGAATGCACCTGGCCCGACGCCAAGTACCGCCGTTTGGCCACGGAGCTTGCCCGGCGGCCTGAAGGGCTGGTGGTCACCCACGCCCCGGGTGACGAGGCATGGGTAGGCACCATACTTAATGGCCTGGAACCCAAACCCGTGGTGTTCTGCTCGCCCAGTTTGAAGGATTTCGCCGCCATGATAGCCGCCGGACGGGTCTTTATCACCCCCGAGGGCGGGCCCATGCATTTCGCGGCGGCGGTGCACAAGCCCATGGTGGTAATGTGGTCCAGCACTCCGCTTTACAACTGGCGGCCATGGGGGGTGGACTGTCAGGTGTTGGGGGCCACCGGCCCCATTGAACCCATAGAGGTCGAGGAAGTTTTGGCTGCCCTGGAGCGGCTGGAGCAAGGGCAAAAGCCCGGGGAAACGATCGCATGACCTACGGTTTTGACTTGGATCGCCTTCAACAAGCAGTGCAGCAATTTAGCAGTAAGCGCATTTTGGTGTTGGGCGACGTTATGCTCGACGAGTTCATCTGGGGCAGGGTGGAGCGCATCAGCCCCGAGGCACCAGTGCCGGTGGTCGAGGTGGAGAGCGAGACTTACATGCTCGGCGGCGCGGCCAACGTGGTGCACAACCTCATCGCTTTGGGCTGCGGAGCCGGCATATGCGGCATGGTGGGTGACGACCGGGCCGGGTGGCAGGTGTTGGAGCTTTTGGACCAACTGGAGGTCTCCAATAAAGGGCTGATCGTAAGCGCCGAGCGTCCCACCACGGTCAAGACCAGGGTGGTGGCCCACAGTCAACAGATGGTGCGGGTGGACCGTGAAAGCCGCAGGGAGTGCCCCGACCGAGAGCTCGCCGGTATGCAAGCCTATCTGCAAAACGAGCTGCCCCGCTGCGACGCGGTAATAATCAGCGATTACGCCAAGGGGGTGATAAGCCGGGCCGTGTTGAATACCGTGCAGGAGCAGGCAAGCTCCGGCAGGCTGGTGGTGAGTGTTGACCCCAAGGTGGTCAACATGCCCCTGTACACCGGGGCCACGGTGGTGACTCCCAACCACTACGAGGCCCTGGCCGCCGCCCGGGTAAGCCCCCAGGGAGAAAAGGCGGTGGAGCGGGCTGGGCGCATTCTTTTGGAAAATTTGCAGGCCGGGGCCATCTTGATAACCCAGGGGGAGCGGGGCATGACCCTGATCACGCCCGAGGGCATGGATCATGTGCCTACCATGGCCAAGCAGGTATTTGACGTAACCGGCGCCGGGGATACGGTAATCAGCACCCTTACCCTGGGGCTGGTTAGCGGCCTAAGCCTTAGCGAAGCCGCGGTTATGGCCAACGTGGCCGCCGGGGTGGTGGTGGGCGAGGTGGGCACCTCGGCGGTGACCGCCGGACGGTTGTCCAAGGCCCTGGAGCAGGATTTGCGCTCCCTCAACCGCAGGAATAACTGATGGCCTCCTATCTGGTTACGGGGGGGGCTGGTTTTATCGGCTCCCATCTGGCCCAGGCGTTGACCGCCCGGGGAGATGCGGTGCGGGTTTTGGACAACCTTACCTCCGGCAAAATGCTCAACCTGCAAGCCGCGCGCCAGGGAAAGGGCGAGTTCTCCTTTATCGAAGGCGATATCCGCGATCTGCAGACCTGCCAGCAGGCCATGGAGGGGATCGACTACGTGCTGCACCAGGCCGCGCGGCCCAGCGTGCAGCGCTCCATTGAAAACCCTCTGGCCACTCATGCGGTAAACGCCACCGGTAGCCTGAACCTGCTTTGGGCGGCCCAGGAAGCAGGGGTGAAGCGGGTGGTGGTGGCCAGCAGTTCCTCTATCTACGGCGACGTAATCCCCGAGTCAGCTCCCAAAACCGAGTCCTTGCCGCCCAATCCCTTGAGTCCCTATGCGGTGAGCAAGGTGGCCATGGAAAACTACTGCGTGGCCTTCCACAAGGTTTACGGCCTGGAGACCGTGCGCTTGCGCTACTTCAACGTGTTCGGCCCACGCCAGGACCCGGAGTCACCATACGCGGCGGTGGTCCCCAAGTTTCTATTCGCCTTGGACGCTGGTGAAACCCCCACCGTATTGGGCGACGGCCTCCAGAGCCGCGACTTCACTTATGTGGACAACGTGGTGGCCGCCAACCTGGCCGCCTGCACCGCACCAGATGCGCCGGGATTGGCCCTGAACGTGGCCGCCGGGGTCAGCCACAACCTTCTGGACCTGTTGCGGGTGCTGGGTGAGTTCCTGGGCAAGAACGGCAAACCAAACTTTGGCCCGGCCCGTTGCGGCGAGGTTCGCAGCAGCCTAGCTTCCCTGGAGCTTACCAAGCGAGTGCTGGACTATGAGCCTGAGGTGGACTTCCGCCAGGGATTGGCCCGTTTGGTTGAGCTGGCCCACCAAGGCAGGTACCAGGACTGATGAGCGCCGCCCGCATCAGCGCCGTGCTCTGGCAGGGGCATCCCGGCTTGGCTGATACCTTTTATCGCCTGGCCAGGTTGTTCGCCCTGGGCCTGGTGTTCATCTTGCCTTTGGAGGCCATCACCGCCGCACGCGAGATGGCGGTGGTGGGCATGGTGCTGTTTCTGGCCCTGTTCTTTTGGGCCCGCCATGAGTTCAGCTTCCGGGCCACGGTGCTTTTTTGGCCCTTGATCCTCTACGTGGCCGCCACGGTGTTCAGCCTGTTCACCGCGGTGGACATGGCCTACACCCTTAAGGAGCTCAGGGCCGAGGTGCTCAAAGGGCTGCTGGTGTTTTACGCCGGGGTGCACCTGATCCAAGGCCAAGAAAATCTCAAGCAGTTCTGGGGAGTGATCCTGGTGGGCCTGGCGGTTATGACCACGGCCGGGCTGATCTTCTTTTTCCAAGAAGGCGGCTCCCTGTTCAACCACGCGGTGAGGGCGGGGGCTTTGCACAGCGGCTATGGGACCCTGGGCACTTATTTGGTGCTGGTATGGCCCTATCTGCTGTTAGCGCCGCTGCTTTGGCCTCAGCGGGGGACCAAATGGCTTTGGCTGGTATTTATCCTGGCCACCGGCCTGTTGGCCTACACCACCTATAATCGGGCCGCCTGGCTGGCCATGCTTTTGCAAGCGGCATTGTGCCTGATCATGCTCACCCGCCGCCGCCTGCGTACTCTGCTGTTGGTGAGCCTGGCCGCCCTGCTTGTCGCGGGGCTCATGTTCACCGCGCCCGGCTCACGCCATGGCGAGCGTTGGGACCGCCTGGTGAGCAACCCCCTGAAGACCGGGGGCACCGCCGGAGACCTTCTGACCCTATGGGCCTACTCTTATGAGCAGGTTAAAAAGGACCCCTTCCGGGGCATTGGCCTGGGGCGGCACAGCTTTTCCAAGGCCTTTCCCAAATTTCGGGCCACCCACCAGCCCCTGCTGTGGCACGCCCACAACACCTTTGTGGACCTGACCCTCCAGCTTGGGGTGCAGGGGTTAATCGCCGTATTGCTTATAATGGGGGTGCTGGTATGGTCATTGTGGCCACACTCGCCGCCAATGAGTGGGGAGGCGGCCCAGGCCTTTGCCGCGGCCACGGCGGCCATGGTGGCCGGGTTCTGCCTGCGCAATATGTTTGACGACTTTTTCGTGGATGACACGGGTTTGATGTTTTGGCTTTTAACCGGCTTGGCCCTGGGTGGGCGCGAGTTGATCCGGGAAAGGGCCAAGGCACGGTAACCAGCCGCCACGCTGCGGCTATAACGGGAACAACGGCATGAATATATGCATGGTTGGCGTGGGGTACGTCGGTTTGGTGACCGGGGCCTGCTTCGCCGAGTTCGGTATCAACGTGGTGTGCGTGGACAAGGTCCAGGAAAAGATCGACATGCTCAAGCGGGGCAAGGTGCCGATCTATGAGCCGGGCCTGGAGGAGATGGTGGCCAAGAACGCACGCGAGGGCCGCCTTAGCTTTACTACCGACCTGGAAGAGGGCATAAAGAACTCGTTGGTTATTTTTATCGCCGTAGGCACCCCCCAGGGCAACGACGGCGCGGCGGACCTCAAGTACGTGGAGCAGGTGGCCAAGAGCATCGGCCAGACCATGACCGACTACAAGGTGGTGGTGACCAAGTCCACGGTGCCGGTGGGCACTGGTCAGAAGGTGGCGGCCATCATCAAGGCCAACCAGAGCTCGCCCATAGACTTCGACGTGGTGAGTAACCCCGAGTTTTTGCGCGAGGGCTCAGCCATCGAGGACTTCATGCGCCCCAACCGGGTGGTGGTGGGCACGGCGAGCGAGCGGGCCCAGGCCGTGATGCGCGACCTCTACGCCCCCCTGTACCTTATCGAGACTCCCTTTGTGGTCACCAACGTGGAGACCGCGGAGATGATCAAGTACGCCTCCAATGCCTTTTTGGCCACCAAGATAAGCTTTATCAACGAGATGGCCAATATCTGCGAAAAGGTGGGGGCGGATGTGAACCAGGTGGCCAAGGGCATGGGCCTGGATAGGCGTATCGGCCCCAAGTTCCTGCACGCCGGGCCGGGATACGGCGGCTCCTGCTTCCCCAAGGACACCGAGGCCATTGCCCACATAGCCAAGGATTGCGATTACCGTTTCCGTATCGTGGAGGCGGTGATTGAGGTAAACCGCACCCAGCGTCAGCGCATGGCCAACAAGATTTCCCAGGCCTTGGGCGGAGAGCTGGAGGGCAAGGTGGTGGCCTGCTTGGGGCTCACCTTTAAGCCCAACACCGACGACATGCGCGAGTCGCCCAGCTTGGCCATCCTGCCGGCCATAATGCAGCAGGGGGCCACGGTGCGCGCCTACGACCCTGCCGGCATGGCCGAGGCCATGGAGAAGATGCCCGGCCTGGTTGCTTGCGACAACGCCTACCACGCGGCCGAAGATGCCGACTGTCTGGTGATCATGACCGAGTGGAACCAGTTTCGTAACCTAGACTGGGCGCGGCTAAAAGAGGTAATGGGCGGCAAGGTGGTGGTGGATCTGCGCAACGTGTACACCCCGGAGAAGGTGCGCCAGGCGGGATTTAAGTACTTCAGCGTGGGACGCCCCTAGGCGGCCATGGGCGCTGCTCCCCGGCCAGCCCGGCTGGTGGTCAGCCTGTTGGCCGGGCCGGAAGAGCCCCGCGCGTCGGCTTTGCAGCATCTGGCCTCTCTGTTGGGTCGGGTGGTATTCTACTCGGAGCCCATGGCCTTTACCAACAGCGTCTACTACACTCCGGAGATGGGCCCCGGCCTTACCCGGCGCTTGGCCGCCCTGGAGGGTCTGCGCCTGCCCGGTGAGCTGGTGGAGATCAAGCGGCTTTGCACGCGCATCGAACAGGAGCTTTCCCGCGGAGACAAGCGGCGGGTCAACCTGGATCCCGGCCTGTTGGACCGGGACAGCCTGGTGCTGGCCACCCATAAATACGCGGGGCACCGCCTGGAGCTGGCTCCGGGCATCTTCGGCGAAGTGACCCTTTATTATCAAGGCGGCTGCTATAAGGCCCTGCCTTGGACCTACCCCGATTACAGCGGGGAAGACATGCGCGACCTACTGGGCTTTATGCGCGGCCGCCTATTGTGGCAAAGCAAACAAGCCCAGGCACGAGGAGAATATCTTTGATCAAGTCCATGACCGGATATGGCAGGGGGCAAAACGCCGTGGGCGAGGGCGCCTGGGTGGCGGAGCTCAAGACGGTTAACTCGCGCTACCTGGATTTCCACTTGCGCCTGCCCTCTGGGCTCACCGCGTTGGAAGAGCGCATCAAAAAGTGCGTGGGCGCCCGCCTTACCCGGGGCCGGGTCAGCCTCAGTGTGGCGGCTAGTGGCGCGGTGGAGGCTGCCCCCCGCTTGGTGCTCAACCGCCCTCTGGTACGGGAATACCGCCGGGTGCTTAGCGAACTGCAGCAAGAGTTGGGCATCGATCAGGAGCCGGGAATCATGCCCTTCTTGTACAACCGGGACCTTATCCTCAGCCAAGAGGAAGGCCCGGACCCAAAGGACCTGTGGTCCCAACTTGAGCCCGCGCTGGAGCAGTCTTTGGATGAGTTGGAGGCCATGCGCGCCGCCGAGGGCCAAGCCATGGCCGAGGACCTAAGCGCCCGTTTGGAGGTGGTGGGGCGCTTGTTCGACGAAGCCGCGGCACGCTCTCCCCAGGTGGTTGCCGGGTATCAGGAGCGCCTGCAGGAGCGCATCGCCTTTCTCACCGGAGACACCGAGCCTGATCCCCAGCGCCTGGCCATGGAGGTGGCGGTCATCGCCGACAAGGCGGACATCACCGAAGAGGCGGTGCGCGCGGCCAGTCACCTGGAGCAGTTCAAGCAATTCTTGCAAAGCTCCGAGCCGGTGGGGCGCAAGCTGGATTTTTTGATGCAGGAGCTGAACCGGGAGGCCAACACCATGGGCTCCAAGACTCCGGATGCTGAGGCCGGCCAGACCATAGTGGAGCTCAAGGCCGAGCTGGAGCGCATCCGGGAACAGATCCAGAACGTAGAGTAGGGACGGGGAGCGCTGATGGCCGGCAAGTTGATGAGCTTGGGTTTCGGCAACACCGTGGCCGCCCGTAGGGTGGTGGCCATACTAAACCCCGCCGGGGCTCCCATGAAGCGCCTGCGCGAGGAAGCCCGCCAGGCAGGGCGTCTGCTGGACGCCACCCAGGGCCGCCGCACCCGCTGCATAGTCATAACCGACTCGGGGCACGTGCTGCTTTCGGCCATTCAACCCGACACCATGAGCCAGCGCTACGAATCCACCAGCTTTGAAGATTCATCTTTGGTAATGAGCGAGGAGGAGCCCGCATGAGCCAAGCGGGTCAGATTTTCGTGTTGTCCGGGCCGCCGGGGGCGGGCAAGAGCACCATCGCCGCCAAGGTCAGGGAGCACATGCCCGACCTGGCCTACTCGGTGAGCCTGACCACCAGGCAGCCCCGGCCTGGTGAAGCCGATGGGGTGGACTATCATTTCGTCACCCGCGAGGACTTTCAAAAGCGCATCGCCGCCGGCGAGATGGCTGAGTACGAGGAGATATTCGACAACCTCTACGGCACCTCGGAAAAGATCGTGCGCCAGGCCCTGGATCAGGGGCAAGACCTCTTTCTGGACACCGACGTAAACGGAGCCGAGCAGCTCCAGAAGCGGTTTCCGGACGGGGTGTTCATCTTCCTGTTGCCGCCCAGCCGCAAGGTATTGGAACAACGCCTGAGGGGCCGGGCCACCGAGGAAGAGGCCCAGGTACGCCAACGTTTGGAGCGGGTTCGCTACGAGTTGACCAAGGCTGAGAACTACACCCACCTGGTGGTCAACGACGATCTGGACAAGGCTGTGTTCGAGGTGGAGGCCATCATCACCGCCAGCCGCCGCCGCACCCAGCGGCACCTCAAGCTCCTGCAAGAGTTCCAGGCTTCTTAGGTTGGCCGCTCAAGAACCAAGTGTGATCGTGGGCCGCCACGCCGTGGCCCAGGCCTTGGCCGAGCAGCCCAAGGCGGCCGGCGAGCTGCTCCTGGCCAGCGGTGACAAGGGCCCGGCCCTGGCCCGTTTGGCCGAGGCGGCCCGCGCCGTTGGGGTCAAGGTGCGCCGGGCTCCCCGGCAGCGGCTCAACGAGCTGGCCGCAGGGGCCTCCCATCAGGGCGTGGCCCTGGTCATGGCCGCCTTTCCCTATGCTGACCTGGGCCGCATTATCAAGGCCGCGCAGGCTGCCGGAGATCAAGCTCTGGTGGTCATCGCCGACCACATCCAGGACCCGCACAACCTGGGGGCTATCCTGCGCAGCGCCGCCGCCGCCGGAGCCCAGGGCCTGGTCATGCCCAAGGACCGGGCCTGCCCCCTGACCCCAGCCGCGCTCAAGGCCGCAGCCGGGGCAGCCGCCCTGGTGCCCGTGGCCAGGGTGACCAACCTTAGCACCGCTGCCCAGGAGCTCAAGGAGGCCGGCCTGTGGCTAATGGCCGCGGCCACCCGCCAGGCGCCTGCCCCCTGGGAGCACGACCTGGTGAGGCCCTTGGCCCTGGTGGTGGGCGGAGAGCACAAGGGAGTGGGTGCGCGGCTCATGTCCCTGTGCGACATGAGCGCCAGCCTGCCCCTGGCCCAGGGGGTGGAGAGCCTCAATGCCTCGGTGGCTGCCGGGGCCTTGTTGTTCGAGATCGTGCGTCAACGCAAAAGCGGCCGGGAATAACCCGGCCGCCAAGGTCGCCCCGTATCGGGCATTATTAATCTAGGAATAATCGCGCTCGCCAAAGATGGCCGTGCCCACCCTAACCAAGGTGGCGCCCTCTGCTATGGCCGCCTCGTAATCGCCGCTCATACCCATGGACAAATGACGCATGGCACCGTCCGGCAGGTCGTGGCCCAGCTTTTGGGCCAGCTCCCGCAGCTGGGCGAAAATCGGCCGGGCCCTTTCGGGATCGCCGAAAAAGGGCGGCATGGTCATGAGCCCGCTCAGCTCCAGGTGCTTCAGCTTGGCCACTTCCTGGGCCAGGGCGGCGGCATCCTGAGGTGCGCAGCCGGACTTCTGGGCCTCGCCACCCACGTTTACCTGCAGCAGCACCCCTAGCTTGCGGCCCAACTCGCCGGCCTTGCGATCCAGGGCCTTGGCCAGCTTGAGGCGATCCACGCTCTGGATCACGTCGAAAAGCTCGGCGGCCAGCTTGGCCTTATTGCTTTGCAAATGGCCGATAAAGTGCCAGGAGGGGCCGGGCCCCACTTCGGCGATCTTGTCATGGGCCTCTTGCACGTAGTTTTCACCAAAAAGGATCTGCCCGGCGGCTAATGCGGCCTTAACCGCCTCGGCGCCATGGGTTTTGCTTACCGCCACCAGGCGCACCTGCTCAGGCTTGCGTCCCGAAGCCTTGGCTGCCTCGGCGATGCGCGCGGTTACCATGGCCAGGTTGGTGGCGATACTCATGCTCCATCTCCTTGGGGCTGAATAAGCCCCTGCTCCAGGAGCAGCTTTATGACCGCGGCCAAGGGCAGGCCCACCACGTTGGTATAGGAACCACTGACCTCCTTGACCAAGGCGGCGCCCAAGCCTTGCACCGCATAGGCACCGGCCTTGTCCAGAGGCTCTCCGGTGGCCACGTAGGCGGCTATCTCGGCCTCGCTGAGATTGCGGAAGGTGACCAGGCTGCGGCCCAAGCCCACGGTCCGCCCAGATTGGTTCATCAGGCAATAGCCGGTGATGACCTCGTGCTGCGCCCCGGAAAGCTCACGGAGCATTTGGGTCGCTTCCGCGGCGTCGCGTGGCTTGCCCATGATTTTACGGTCCAACACCACCAGGGTGTCGGCGGCCAGCACCGTGTCATAAGGTCCGGTGAGCACCGCTTCCGCCTTGGCCGTGGCCAAGCGTTGCGCCGCCTGGGCGGCATCTTCACCAGGGAGCAGGTTTTCATCTATGCGCGCTGGGGCCAGGCGGAAAGCCAGGCCCAGGTTTGACAGCATCTCCCTGCGCCGCGGCGAGGCCGAAGCCAACACCAGCCCTATTCCAGGAGTAAGGCGATACACGCCTATTCCTCCATGTAGGGAAGGCTGAACAAACGCCGCGCGTTGTCCGTGGTCACCGAACCCACTTCCTCGGCGCTGATCCCCAGGGCCTTGGCCAGCGCCTCATGGGTGTGGGTCACGTAGGCGGGCTCGTTGGGCTTGCCGCGATAAGGTTCAGGGCTCAGGTATGGGCAGTCGGTCTCGATGAGCAGCTTGGTCAGAGGTACTTTTTTTACCAAGGCGCGCAGCTCGTCGGATTTTTTGTAGGTGATCACCCCGGTGATTCCCAGGCTGAAGCCCAACGACACCAACTCTTCGGCCAGAACGGCGTCCCCGCTAAAGCAGTGCACTACCCCGCCGACCCGCTCGGCTCCGCTTTTGGCCAGCATGTTGAGCACGTCTTTGTGTGCTTCGCGGTCGTGAACCACCAGGGGAAGGCCTAGGTCCAGGGCCAGCTCTATCTGCGCGTTGAACACCTCGCGCTGCAAATGGCGGGGAGAGCGGTCACGGTAATAGTCCAAACCGCATTCACCAACCGCCACCGCCGAGACGGTGAGGGCCAAAAGCTTCAGCTCGGCCCAAAGGTCCGGGCTGGCCTTGGTGGCTTCGCTGGGGTGCAGCCCCACGGTGCAGAAAACCCCCAGCAGGTCCCTGCTGAAGTCGGCGGCGCGCCGGGAAGATTCCAGGTCAATGCCCACGGTTATGATCTGGCCCACCCCTGCCTGCTTGGCGCGTTCAAATGCCGCCATGGGGTCGTCGAGCAAGTCCAGATGAGCGTGTGTGTCAATAAGTTTCATTAGGTTCGGTTCCTTACCAAGGGTTCTCAGGCAGTCAAATGGGCCAACTCGTCCGCGGACACGCGAACCAGGCCCTGCCCTTGGCTAACATAAAGCCTTGGAGACAAAACGCCGGGTTGGGCCAAATCCAGGTGCACCCAACCCCGCGCGTAAGTATACAGGATGATTTGCCCACACGGCAGGTTGAAAGCGGCCCACAGGGCCAGTTGGCCGCAATCGGCTTCCGGGGACAGTGGTCTGACGTCCGCCGCTTCTCTTCGGCAGTGACGGCTGGTGCGATCCAAGGAAGCGTACCATTTTACCTCAGAGGAGCGAAAGCCGCTGTTTACCTTGATGGGGCCGAAGCGCCCGCGCAGGGGCTCCAGCACCAAACGGGCCAGGCGGCCGAGATTTTCCAGGGACGCGCGGGACGGGGTGTTGTCCAGGTCATAGGTGTCGGCGATGTCGGAGCGGATGAGTTCGGCCAAGGTGAAATGCGGCGCTCTTTCAAGGGGCTGGTTCAGGGGCGGAAGGTGAGGCGCGCTCATGGGGCGAACTCACCGGGCGCAAAGATACCTTGGCCCTGGAACACGCCCAGCAAACGGACCAGGCGCATGAGTTCGGGTTTAAGAGCATCCATCATCACCACCTCCAGTCCGGCCCCGAAAGCGGCCGACAAAAAAGGCGCGGCCGCGAAATCCGCGCGGGCTCCTGCACTGGCGGTCACCAGGTTGCTCAGGGCTATGATCCTCCGTGGTGGCGGGTAGAAAAGTTGGGGCAGGGCGCGCAACGTGGCCAGAACCGCCTCCGCATGGGCCTCGCCGCCGGGCAGAGCCAGAGGCATGGCCATGGGGTCTATAATCAAGCGCTCGCCGCTTATGCCACGAACCTCGGCTTGCTGCACGATCAGCGCGGCCAGGGCCAGGCGCTCCTCGGCGCTGGGAGGCACGGTGGCGGTCATGGTGGCCGCGATCACCTCCAGGCCGTGATGGGCAGCGATATCCAGCACCGGCTCCAGGCGGCCGTCCTCGGCGGTGGCCATGTTCAAGACAGGCGGCCGGGTACAAAAGCCAAGGGCTGTTTCCAGGGATACGGCATCGGATGAATCCAGGATAAGCTTGGCCGAGCAGGCCGCTTCAACCGTTTTCACCAGCCAGGACCAGGTCTCCTCGCGCCGGGCCAAAGGAAGGTAACCGGGGTTGAGGTCGATCCAGGCAGCCCCAGCCTGCTCCAAGTTTCGGCATAGTTCGCTTACAAAGGCTGCATCACGTTCTTGAACGGCGCGGCGCACCGAGGGGCGGGAGGTGGTCAGGTTGTCGGCGGCTACTATCATGAGCGCAAGTTTATTATGCCGGCCGTGGCCTGGCAAGGGAGAGGCTTCCCCTAAGCGCCGCCGCTTGACACCCGGCGGCCGGTGCTTTTCAATGGAAACATCGCCTTGATTTAGGAGCAACAACCTTGCAGGATCATTTGCTGGCTGACTTGCGCCGCCGCCTTCAGGATGAGGAGGTTAAAAGGCTTTCGCCCTTGGCCTGCCCCAGCCGGGCCGCGTTGCGCCGCCGCCCCGACCCCTTGGCAGAGCAGGGGCACCGCCTACCCTTTGCGGTGGACGCCGACCGGGTGCTGCATTCGCTGGCCTACACCCGCTACATTGACAAGACCCAGGTTTTTTCCCTGGTGGACAACGACCAAATATCCCACCGCGTGCTTCACGTGCAACTGGTCAGCAAGATAGCCCGCGGTCTGGGGCGCATGCTGGGGCTGAATGAGGACCTAATAGAGGCCATAGCCCTGGCCCACGACCTGGGCCATCCGCCGTTCGGCCATGACGGAGAAACCTACCTCAGCAAAAAATGCCTTGAGCACGGCATTGGCCCATTCATGCACAACCTGCAATCCGTGCACTTTTTGGAGCGCCTGGAAAGGGGAGGGCGCGGTCTGAATCTCAGTCTGCAAGTGCTCGACGGGGTCCTCACTCATGACGGCGAAATACACACCGTGCGCCTGGCGCCCCAACGAGACAAGGACTTTGCCGCCTTTGATGCGCGAATTGAGGCTAAAAAGAAAGACCCGTCCCTGGAACTGATCCCCATGACCATGGAAGGCTGCCTGGTTCGGGTGGCCGACACCATAGCCTATGTGGGGCGCGACCTGGAAGATGCTATTTTGCTGGGCCTGGTGAGAAGGGACATGGTGCCTGATCAGGTGCGCGTGGTGTTGGGTGATAGCAACGGCACCATTGTTTATCGCCTGGTGGAAGATTTGACCGCCTCCTCCTTGGGACAGGATCATATCTCCTTCAGCCCGGCGGTAGCAGAGGCCCTGGGGCGCCTCAAGGAGTTCAATCTAACTAATATTTATACAAATTCCGCCATCAAGACCGAACATCCCAAAATTGCGGCCGCCTTTGATCTGATGTTTGAGACCTATCTTGAGGACCTCACTCAGGAGAGGTTGGACAGTCCGGTGTACCGGGATTTTTTGGAACGCTTGGATGAAAAATACAAAAATGAAACCCCTCCGGCAGAGGTGGTGCGGGACTTTTTGGCGGGTATGACCGATGACTTTTTTCTAAAACGCCACTCTGGACTGGTAACCCCCCGCCGCCTGCCTGGTAAGCTAAATACGGTTCATTCCAAATAAAACTGAGCGCTCAGTCGGAATAATGAGTATCCGCTCACTCGGCATTTGAAAGACATTTCACAAATACCGAGATAACAAGCATTTTTAGGATTTTTGGGGTTGAATCCTAGGGTCCCGATGGCTTATGATGCACCCACGGTCAAGGTGCCTTATGGCGCAAAATTCACATGGAAAGGCCGATTTCCAGTCTTGCAGAACAACCGGGTCCTAACTTTTATAATAGGTCGTTTTAGCTGACGCCGCTGATTCCCGCGGGTCTGGCCGGGGAGGGGATATGCCGCTGCCGAGCGCTGCCGGGCAGGAGCAACGGAAGGATTTGAATTCCACAAAACCCCTATTGGTCGTAGATGACATCCACCTGCGGTTCGGTGGGCTGAACGCTCTAAGCGGGGTCAGCTTTCAGGTTCAGCAGGGCCACATTCAGGCCATCATCGGCCCCAACGGGGCCGGCAAGACCTGCATCCTCAACTGTATTTGCCGTTTCTACCATCCCCACAAAGGCCGCATAGTTTTCGAAGACAAGGATATCTCCAAGGTGCCCACCCACCGGGTGGCGGGGCTGGGCATTGCCCGCAGTTTCCAAAACATCGAGCTCTTTCGCGGCATGACCGTGCTGGACAACATCAAGCTGGGCCACCACGTGCACATGCACTCGGGCTTCTTGTCCGGCGGGGTATACCTGGGCAAGGCCCGTAAAGAGGAGATGCGGGTGCGCGCCGAGATAGAAGAGCGCATCATCGACCTGTTGGAGATCGAGGCCATCCGCAAGCAGACGGTGGGCACCTTGCCCTATGGCCTGCAAAAGCGGGTGGAGTTGGCCAGGGCCTTGGCCATGCGCCCCAAAATACTGCTTTTAGACGAGCCCATGGCCGGCATGAACCTGGAGGAAACAGAGGACATGGCCCGCTTCATCCTCGACGTGAACGAGGAATGGGGAGTCACGGTGGTGCTCATCGAGCACGACATGGGTGTGGTCATGGACATTTCTGACAGCGTAGTGGTGCTGGACTTCGGCACCAAGATCGCCCAAGGAAGCCCCGAAGAGGTAAGCAAGAACCCCCACGTCATCGAGGCCTACCTGGGCGCCGAAGACGCGGCTTATTCCAAATTGGGTTTGTAGAGCAAGCTGGGAGAAGCGCTAGTGCCCCAGAAGACCTTTTTGCAAGCCGAGACCACCGGAGCCGATATCGGCAGCGATACCATGCCGCTCCTATTGCAGCGCAATGCCCGTAAATACGGCGACAACAAGGTGGCGCTCAGGGAGAAAGAGTTCGGCATTTGGCAATCGTACACCTGGCGGCAGTACTACGAACATGTGAAGTACCTGGCGCTGGGCCTGGCATCCCTGGGCTTTAAAGACGACGATGCCCTGGCCATCATCGGCGACAACCGCCCGGAGTGGGTTTTTGCCGAGCTGGCTGCCCAGAGCCTCAAAGGGCGGCCCCTGGGCATCTACCAGGACTCCATCCTCAACGAGGTGGCCTATGTCATAGACCACTCGGGCGCCACCTTTGTGGTGGCCGAGGACCAAGAGCAGGCCGACAAGGTCCTGGACATGAAGGAAGAGCTGCCCGGGGTAAAGAAGATCGTTTACACCGACCCCAAGGGCATGCGCGATTATGACGACCCGCTATTGATTTACCTTCCCGAGGTGGAGGAGCTTGGCCACCGTTTCGAAGAGGAAAACCCCGGTTACTTCGAAAAGTCCATCGAGCGCCTCACCCCGGAAGACATCGCCCTGATCGCCTACACCTCGGGCACCACCGGCTTTCCCAAGGGCT
>JAHLLJ010000339.1 GCA_020444205.1 Deltaproteobacteria bacterium
GATCATGAGGCCAACTCCTCGGCTAACTCTATCTCGCGCGCCCTAGCGGCGGACTAAGTGTCTCCCTACTCGATGATTTCGCTGACCACGCCGGCGCCGACGGTGCGGCCGCCCTCGCGGATGGCAAAGCGAAGCTCTTTTTCCATGGCGATGGGGGTGATCAGGTTGGCCTCGATGGCCACGTTGTCACCAGGCATCACCATCTCAACGCCCTCGGGAAGCTCCACCACCCCGGTCACGTCGGTGGTCCGGAAGTAGAACTGGGGGCGGTAACCGTTGAAGAAGGGAGTGTGACGCCCACCCTCCTCCTTGCTAAGCACGTAAACCTCGGCCTTGAAACGGGTGTGAGGCTTGATCGAGCCCGGCTTGGCCAATACCTGACCGCGCTCCACCTCGTCGCGCTTGACACCGCGAAGAAGGGCGCCGATGTTGTCGCCCGCCTCGCCAGAGTCCAGAATCTTGCGGAACATCTCCACCCCGGTGCAGACCGTCTTCACCGTCTCCTTGATGCCCACGATCTCCACTTCGTCGCCGATCTTCACCTGACCGCGCTCGATGCGGCCGGTAACCACCGTGCCGCGGCCGGAGATGGAGAAAACGTCCTCAATGGGCATCAGGAAGGGAAGGTCAACCTCGCGCTCGGGCTGGGGCACGAAAGCGTCCACCGCGGCCATCAGCTCATTGATCGGGCCGCAGTCAGGGCAGTCTTCCTTGCCGCAACCGCAGTTGAGCGCCTTGAGCGCGCTGCCCTTGATGATCGGCGTGTCGTCGCCCGGGAACTCGTACTTGTCTAAAAGCTCGCGAAGCTCCAGCTCCACCAGCTCGATGAGCTCCTCGTCGTCGACCATGTCGGTCTTGTTCAAAAACACCACGATGGCCGGGACGCCAACCTGACGCGCCAGCAGAATGTGCTCGCGGGTCTGGGGCATGGGGCCGTCGTCGGCGCCGACCACCAAAATGGCGCCGTCCATCTGAGCCGCGCCGGTGATCATGTTCTTGATGTAGTCAGCGTGACCAGGGCAGTCAACGTGGGCGTAGTGACGGTTGGCCGTCTCGTACTCCACGTGCGCCGTGGCGATGGTAATGCCGCGCTCGCGCTCTTCCGGAGCCTTGTCGATCTCGTCGAAAGCCACGAAGTCGGCCGCCCCACGGGTGGAAAGGCACTTGGTAATCGCGGCCGTCAACGTGGTCTTGCCGTGGTCGATGTGACCGATGGTGCCAACGTTACAATGCGGCTTGTTTCGCTCAAACTTTGCCTTGGCCATGATCCCTTATCCTCCTAATCAGCTCTTCAAGCCGCCAGGCCGCGTTGCCTGGCCTCGCGTTCTTCACGCGCCCGCTCAATGACTTCTTGGGCCATGGAAGCGGGCACCGGGTCGTAATGAGAAAATTCCATACTAAAGGTGGCGCGTCCCTGGGTGGCCGAGCGCAGGTCTCCGGCGTAGCCAAACATGGCGGCCAGAGGAGCGGTGGCGTTGATCACCTGCACCCCGGGGCGCGATTCCATGGAAATCACCCGGCCCCTGCGGGAGCTCAGGTCGCCCATGACGTCGCCCATGTATTCTTCGGGAGTGGTGATCTCCAGCTTCATGATGGGCTCTTTTAGCTGGGCACCGGCCTTGGCCGCCGCCGCCTTGAGGCCCATGGAAGCCGCGATGTTAAAGGCGCGCTCGTTGGAGTCCACCTCGTGGTAAGACCCGTCGTAGAGCACTATCTCCACATCTTCCAGGGGGAATCCGGCCAGCACGCCTTTTTGGCAAGCCTCGCGGATACCGCGCTCGATGGCGGTGAAATATTCCTTGGGCACCGTGCCGCCCACGATCTTCTCGGTGAACACCACGCCGCTGCCGGGCTCGCCGGGCAGGATGCGCAGCTTCACATGACCGTACTGGCCCCGGCCGCCGCTCTGCTTCACGTAGCGGCCCTCGGCCTCTGCCTCGCGAGTGATGGACTCACGGTAGGCCACCTGGGGAGCGCCAACCTCGGCGGAGACCTTGAACTCGCGCAAGAGGCGGTCCACGATGATCTCCAGGTGCAGCTCGCCCATGCCCCGGATCACGGTCTGGTTGGTTTCGTGGTCAAAATCAACCCGGAAGCTGGGGTCTTCGTCGGACAGACGCTTGAGCGCCATGCCCAGCTTCTCCACCATGGGCTGGGAAGAGGGCTTGATGGCCACGGCCACCACCGGCTCGGGCACGAACAGGCTCTCCAGCACCACGGGGCTTTCTTGGGAGCACAGGGTGTCGCCGGTGGCCACGTTTTTCAGGCCAACCACGGCCACGATGTCGCCCGCACCCACCTCGCTGATTTCTTCACGCTGGTTGGCGTGCATCTTCAGCAGGCGGCCCACCCGCTCGCGCTTTTCCTTGTTGGCATTGAGCACGCTCTCGCCGCTGTTGAGGCGGCCGGAGTAAACTCTGAGAAAGGTCAAGTGACCCACATAAGGGTCGCTCATCAGCTTGAAGGCCAGGGCGGCGAAGGGGGCGTCGTCCTCGGCTGGGCGCTCGACCATCTCGCCCTGGGGGTCGAGACCACTCATGGGGGTCACGTCCTGCGGGGAAGGCAAGTAGCTGATGACAGCGTCCAGCAGAGGCTGTATGCCCTTGTTCTTGAAAGCGGAACCCATCATGACCGGCACCACCTCCGAGGCCAGCACGCCCTTGCGCAGGGCGGCGGTCAGCTCGGCCGGGGTGGGCTCGTTGCCATCGAGGTAACGCTCCATCAAATCGTCATCAAACTCGCACACCGTGTCGATGAGCTCGGTGCGCAGGGCGGCGTATTCCTCGGCCAGCTCGGGGGGTACCGGGCCGGTGGTGATAGCCGTGCCCTGGGAATCTTCATCCCAGGTCAGAGCCTCGCCGCTGATAAGATCCACCACGCCGGCAAAGTCCTCGCCCTGGCCCATGGGCAGTTGCAGGGCCAAGGGGCGGGCGCCCAGGCGGGTGTGGATCATCTCCACGCAACGGCGCCAGTCAGCGCCCACGCGGTCCATCTTATTGATGAAGGCGATGCGCGGCACCCCGTAGCGGTCGGCCTGACGCCATACCGTCTCGGACTGGGGCTGCACCCCGCCCACCGCGCAGAACACCGCGACAACCCCGTCGAGCACCCGAAGGCTGCGCTCCACCTCGATGGTGAAGTCCACGTGGCCGGGGGTGTCGATGATG
>JAHLLJ010000298.1 GCA_020444205.1 Deltaproteobacteria bacterium
GTCAAGTGGGGCGACACCGGCAAGGCCGTGCAGCTCAAGCTGATCGAGAACGCCTTGCAGACCTTCCCCAAGATCGACTACCTGATCGGCAACGCCGTGGCCGCCGACGCCGCGGTGGGCCCGGTGGCCGAGCGTGGACGCAAGGATGTCAAGATCGTGTCCACCTACATCATTCCCCCGCTTTACGACAAGATCAAAAAGGGTCAGGTGGCCGCGGCGCCCTCGGACCTGACCGTGACCCAGGGCCAGATGGCCGTGAATATGATGGTGCGTATATTGAACGGCGAGAAGCCCGGCAAGGACTTCCCCTTCCGTGCCGGTCCCATCATCCCGACCATCACCAAGAAGACCATCGACAAGTACCCCTATGACCTGCTCTTCGGGCCGCGCTCCTTTAGGCCTCAGTTTAAGGTGGCGCCCAAGAAGTAGGATCCAAGAGCCAAACCAAACACTATGCCTGGCGGGCGCATCCCACGCCCGCCGGGCATGGTCGCCAAAGAGTGGTGAAACATGTCCGAGCTTTTGCTTAAGGCCGAAAACATCACCAAGACCTTTCCCGGCGTCAAGGCCTTGGACAAGGTCAATTTCGATTTGCGCGCTGGTGAGGTGCACGTGCTTTTTGGGGAGAACGGGGCAGGCAAATCCACCTTGACCAAGGTGCTGGCCGGTTCCTATCTGCCCGACGAGGGCGAGATCTACCTCAACGGCGAAAAGATGGCCTTTAAAAACCCCTACGACGCGCGCAACCGGGGGGTTTCGGCGGTGTACCAGGAGTTCAGCCTGGTACCCAAGCTCACGGTGGTGGAAAATCTTTTCCTGGGCCGCGAAATGACCAAGCGGGGTTTGCTGGACAAGGAAGGCATGCTGAGGCAGGCCCGCGAGTCCTTGGCAGACCTTGGTTTCGACTTGGACCCCATGGCCAGGGTGGGACTCCTAAAAAGGGCTGAGCGCCAGATGGTGGAGATCACCAAGGCTTTCCAGGGAAAGATGTCGGTGCTTATCTTGGACGAGCCCACCGCATCCTTGAGCGACAAGGAGGTGATTCGTCTTTTTGAGCTCATCGAGCGCCTCAAGGGCGAGGGGGTGGGGATCATCTACATTTCCCACCGCATCGATGAATTGAAAAAGGTGGGCGACCGCATCAGCGTTTTGCGCGACGGCCGCAACGTGGCCACCCTGGACATGGCCGAGGCGGATGAGGAAACCCTTATCTCCCTGATGACCGGGCGTGACTACGAAGAGATATTCCCAGAGATCAGCACCAAATTCGGCAAGGTGGTGCTGGAGGTGCAAAATCTGACCACCACCACCGGCTTGCACGACATCAACTTTCAGGTGCACGAGGGGGAAATTCTGGGTATCGCCGGCCTGGTGGGCGCGGGCAAATCCCGGGTGGGCCGGGCCCTGTACGGCCTGGAGAAGATAACCGGCGGCACGGTGATCCTGGAAGGCTATGCGGTTGAGGAACCCACCCCCAAGACCTCGCTCAAGAACGGGGTCATGTACTTTCCGGCCGACCGCCACAAGGAGGGCCTGGTGCTGTGCCGCAGCGTGCGCGAGAACCAGACCCTGGCCTCGCTTCCCCTTTTCGAGAAAAAGGGCCTCATAGACATGAAGCGCGAGGAGGGCACGGTTCGTGGCATCGTCAAGAAGATGAATGTGCGCCCGAACCGCATCCATAAGCCCATCAATAACCTCAGCGGCGGCAATCAACAAAAGGTGATGCTCAGCCGGGGCCTGACCCGCGAGGTCAAGCTTTTCATCTTTGATGAGGCCTCCTGCGGTATTGATGTGGGGGCCAAGCGCGAGGTTTATCTGTTCCTCAAGGAGCAGGCCGAACGCGGCGCGGCAGTGATCTTCATCTCCTCGGAGCTGCCCGAGGTTCTCAACCTCAGTCACAATATTTTGGTGATGCACGCCGGCACGGTAGCCAAGGCCATGCCCGGCAAGGGAGCCAGCGAGGAAGACGTGCTCAGCGCCTGCTTTGGCTACGAATATCAGAACATCTGTAACAACGGTAACGGCAGCCGGGTGGAAGGCGCCGTAGCCAACTCCATCGAGGGGTAAGATCGTGGACCTGCTAAAACGCATATTCGTGAAGGTGGGGGTTTTACCCTTCCTTCTGGTGGCCCTGGTCATTTTGTTCAGTTTGGCCGAACACCGCTTCATGTCTTTGTCCAACCTGCTCAACGTGGGCCGCCAAACCACCTACCTGGCCATCGTTACCGCCGGGCAGATGCTGACCATCCTGTGCGCGGGTTTCGACCTCTCGGTGGGCTCCTCGGTGGCGCTAACCAGTATCGTCACCTCCATGGTCATGGTCTCGGTCACCGACCCCACCACGGCCATGGTGCTGGGCATTCTAGCCGGGATAGGCACCGCCACCCTGGTGGGCCTGGCCAACGGCATCACCATCGCAGTGTTTAGGGTGTCGCCCTTTGTGGTCACCCTGGGCATGCTCTCGGTGGCCCACGGCTTGGCTCTGTTGATCTCCAGCGGCGTGCCCATATTCAATATGCCCGAGCAACTCAACACCATCCTGGGCATGGGTAAGGTCTGGGGCATCCCGGTGCCGGTGTTGGTGGCCTTGGCTATAGTGGGGCTCATCTGGCTGCTCTTGAGCCGTACCAGGGTGGGCCGCTACTTCTACGCCCTGGGCGGCAACCGCGAGGCGGCCCGGCTGTCGGGTATCGCGGTGCGCAAGTACACTGCCCTGGCCTACGTGCTGTGCGGCACCCTGACCGGCATCACCGGGGTGATGCTTACCGCGCGGGTGGCCTCGGGCGAGCCCAACCTGGGCGCCAACCTGCCTCTGGAGTCCATCGCCGCGGCGGTCATCGGTGGGGTGAGCCTCAGGGGCGGCGAGGGCAGTGTCATCGGGGCCATCTTCGGGGCCATCCTCATCGTGACCATCCGCAACGGCATGGACCTGATGAACATCAGCTCCTATCTGCAGATGGTGGTCATGGGCTGCCTGCTCATCTTCGCGGTGGTCATGGATCAGTTCCGGCTCTCCATGAAGGGCCGTTAAATCAGGAGTGGAGGAGTAATCATGAACATTGATCTCAACGCCGACATGGGCGAATCCTTTGGCATGTACAAGCTCGGCAACGATGCCGAGTTCATGAAATACATCACCAGCGCCAACGTGGCCTGCGGGTTCC
>JAHLLJ010000299.1 GCA_020444205.1 Deltaproteobacteria bacterium
CCAGGTCGCTCAGGATGTCGCCGAACAGGTTGGTGGTGACGATCACCTGGAAGTCATCGGGCTTCATGACCATGCGCATGGCCACCGAGTCCACCAGGGCCTCTTCGTAGGTGACCTGGGGGAACTCCTTGGCCGCCCGGCGGCAGGCCTCCAAAAACACGGTGTCGGTCTTTTTGAGCACGTTGACCTTATGCACCGCGGTGACTTTTTCATAGCCCGCCTGGATGGCGTACTCAAAGGCGCAACGGGCGATGCGGTAAGAGGCCGCGTCGGTGATGATGCGGGTGGCGGTAGCCTTGCCCGGCTCGGGCTCGTCCTCGCCGCCGAAGTACATGCCCTCGCTGTTTTCGCGCACGATCATCATGTCGGTTTCGGGCCGCAGGCACTCCACGCCCTTATAGGCCTTGCTGGGGCGCAGGTTGGCCCAGGCCTTGAGCTCGGCCCTGAGCCGCAGGATCACCTGGGCCGCGCAGGCCCCGGCCGCGCCGAAGAGCACCGCGTCGGAGTTCAGGGCGCCGTCCAGGGTGGCCTGGGGCAGGGCCTCGCCGGTGGCTTCCAAGGTGCCGTCGCCCGCCTGGTACTGGGTGAAGTTCAGGGGAGCATCGGTGGCATCCAAAACCGCCAAGGCCGCCTCGGTTACCTCGGGCCCTACGCCGTCGCCGCCGATTACCGCTATCTCATGCTGCTTACTCACTGCTGCTCTCCTTTGTGGCCGCCTGCCAGGGCTCGGCGTGGTTTTTCTCGTAGGCCGCGATGGCCTCCTCGTGGGTCAGGGTCAGGCCCACCTCGTCCAGGCCCTCCAACAGGCAGTGCTTGCGGAAAGGGTCCACCGGGAAGAAGCAGGCAAAGCCGTCGGGCCCGCTGAGGGTCTGCTCCTTGAGGTCCACGGTAAGGGTGTAACCCTGCTTGGCCTCAACCCGCTTGAACAGGTCGTCCACCAGGGCGGTCTCGATCTCTATGGGCAACAGGCCGATCTTATAGCAGTTGGCCTTGAAGATGTCGGCGAAGCTGGGGGCGATCAACGCCCGGAAACCGTAATCCTGCAGGGCCCAGGGGGCGTGCTCCCGGCTGGAGCCGGAGCCGAAGTTTTCCCGGGCCAGGAGGATGGTGGCCTCTTGATAGTGGGGCTTGTTGAGCACGAACTCGTCCACCATCTGCCCGTTCTCGTCAAAGCGGTGATGGTAAAACAGCACCTCGCCGTAGCCTTCGCGCTCCACCCTTTTGAGGAACTGCTTGGGCACCAACTGGTCGGTGTCCACGTGGGCCATATCCAGGGGCACCACCACACCGGTGAGCTTTACGAACTTTTCCATTAGATGAACTCCCTGGGGTCGCTCAGGCGGCCGTTAACGGCGCTGGCCGCGGCGGTGGCCGGGCTGCACAGATGGGTGCGCCCGCCCTTGCCCTGGCGGTCCTTGAAGTTGCGGTTGCTGGTGGAGGCGCAGCGGCTGCCCGAGGGCAGCACGTCCGGGTTCATGGCCAGACACATGGAGCAGCCGGGGAGCCGCCACTCAAAGCCCGCCTCGATGAAAATCTTGTCCAGGCCCTCGGCCTCGGCTTGGGCCTTGACCTGCATGGAGCCGGGCACCACGATGGCGGTGACCCCCTCGGCCACCTTGCGGCCCTTGGCCACGGCGGCCGCCGAGCGCAGGTCCTCCAAGCGTCCGTTGGTGCACGAGCCGATAAAGGCCCAGTCGATGGCCACCTCGCTGAGCTTCTGGCCGGGCTTCAGATCCATGTAGGCCAGGGCGTCGGCCGCGGCCTTTTTCTTTTGCTCGGGCAGGGAGACGGGCTCGGGCACCAAGTCGTTTATGCCCGCGGCCTGGCCGGGATTGACCCCCCAGGTGAGCATGGGCTCCATGGCGCTGATGTCCACCTTCACCCGCTTGTTGAACTTGGCGTCCGGATCGGAGGCCAGGGTTTTCCAAAAGGCCACGGCCTTGTCCCAGTCCTCACCCGCCGGGGCGTAGGGGCGGCCCTTGAGCCAGGCGAAGGTGGTCTCGTCCGGAGCCACCATGCCCGAGCGGGCACCCGCCTCTATGCTCATGTTGCACAGGGTCATGCGCCCTTCCATGGACAGGGCGCTGATGGCCGGGCCCATGTACTCGATGGCGTATCCGGTAGCCCCGTCGTTGCCCAGTTGGCCGATGATGGCCAGGATGATGTCCTTGGCCGAGCACCCGGCGGGCAGATCGCCGGTGACCTCCACGGCCATGCAGGGAGGCTTGGACTGGGGCAGGGTCTGGGTGGCCAATACGTGCTCCACCTCGCTGGTGCCGATGCCAAAGGCCAGGGCCCCGAAGGCTCCATGGGTGGCGGTGTGGCTGTCGCCGGCCACCACGGTGTTGCCCGGCAGCACAATGCCCTGCTCGGGCATGGTCACGTGGATCACTCCCTGGCCATCCTGGCCCCAGCCGAAGTAGGGCACGCCAAAGTCCTTGGTGTTCTGCTCCAGGGCGCTCATCTGGGTCTCGGCCACCTCGTCGGCCAGGGGCCGGGCCATGTGGGTGGTGGGCACCACGTGGTCGCACACCGCCCAGGTAAGGTCCGGGCGGCGCACCTTGCGGCCGTCGCGGCGTAGGGCCGAGAAGGCCTGGGGCGAGGTCACCTCGTGCACCAGATGCTTGTCGATGTAGATGAGGTCCGGGCGGTCTTTTTCGCTCCGCACCAGGTGATTGTCCCAGATTTTATCCAGCAGCGTGGGCACGTTTATCCCCTTTTCGCTTCGCCAATGCTCCGGCGCGCTAAAAATTTACGCTCAGTTAAAACCGTTCAACCAATATAACACGGCCCGGTTGCTTATGGCTGTCCCGGCGCAGGGCCCTTTGGCCAAGCGCCGGGACTACCGCCCCCAGGCGAACCGGGCCGGCATGGGGTTTCTAGGCAAACCGCCGGCCTGGTTTATGGGGAGCCGCCGGAGCGGCTCCCACGGGTATTTAGTTACTCACCGAGCCACTTCATCATGCCGCGAAGCTGCTCGCCGACCTGCTCCATTTGGTGCTTTTCGTCCTTGCGCAGCAGGGCGTGGTACACGGGCCGGTTGACCTTGTTCTCCAACACCCACTCGCGGGCGAAGCGGCCGTCCTGAATCTCGTCCAGGATGCGGCGCATCTCCTGCTTGGCCTCGGCGGGCACCACGCGGGGGCCGCGGGTGATGT
>JAHLLJ010000300.1 GCA_020444205.1 Deltaproteobacteria bacterium
CGGTGCAGGGGTTCTTCACCCGCCGAATTCTTTCAACCAGCCGCTCTCGGGCGGGGATAAATCCCGCCTCCAAATTGTCCCTGCTCAACCAACCCGCGGTGCCAATAGACCGACTTCAGCTTTTACCCCCGCGATGGGTTCCCGCTATGCAGTCTATTAAAATCCTTTTATTTTACCCCTGAGCGGTGCTTTTTCCCGCCCCGTTTCCTAGTAATTTTACGGCCAAGGCCCTCTGGCCTAGCGCTGGGGCTGGTAGCCGTCCACCAGCATGGCCTTGAGCATCTCCAGGGGCGTGGCCAATCCGTTGCCGTCCGCCGCCGCCTTGAGGGTCTGCTCCGGCCCCATGCTCAGCCCGACCGCCCTAAGCCGCGCCTTGACCGCCTGCGGGGTTTGCCCGGCGGCCGCCGCCACCTCGGCCAGGGTCTTGTTGCCGATGCCCGTGCCCGCGAAACGCTCCTCCACCTCCTGGGCGCTGTAGGCGTGCCCCGCCGGGGCCGCGGCCTCCACCGGTTTTTCCAGGGGTTTGATCAGGGCGTACAGGGCCACGGGCGCGGTGTGGTTCAGCCGGGCTATGTCGAGGACCGGGGATTGGAGATCAATCCCTTGCCAGCCCTTTTGCTTGAGCAACTCCACCGCCGTGGCCGGAGGGATGCGCATCTTCTTGCAGAATACCTTGAGCGTCAACTCCTCGGCGTGGCCAAAGGGCGGCTCATGGGCCGGGCTGGTCACCCAGGCGGCCTTGAGAAAGGCGTTGAGATCCACCAACCAACTCAGGGGCGGGAAGGGCTTGATGCCCGCCGCCACCACCAAGACCAGGGCGGCCAGGGTGATCCACAGCTCCCGCTTGCGGCCCTTCATCTGGGCCGCCTTGCCCTTGAGATAGCTTATAAAGGGCTTCCAATTTAGGTAGATATGGAAGCCGATGGCCACCATGAACAGGATGGAGCTGATTATGTGGATATTGCCCCACTGGGTTTTGGTCAGCCCCCAGAAGTGCCAATCGTTCCAATAGGCTATGCGCCCCTGCGGCATGAAGTAGGCCACCAGGCCGCTGACGCCCATGACCAGGAAACCCGCGGCGCTCATCAACGAGGTCAGCCCCCGATGGCTGAAGCTGGCTTTGGAGGTGCTCATATGGCTTCCCGGTTCCACGCTGGCGTCGGTTTAGGACAGGGGTTGTTTGCTCAGCATCATGTCCTGAAAGCGGTCGAACAAATAATCCGCGTCATGGGGGCCGGGCGCGGCTTCTGGGTGGTATTGCACGCAAAACACCGGCACTTGGCGGTGGCTCAGCCCCTCCAGGGTGCGGTCGTTGAGGTTCAGATGGGTCATCACCACCTCGGGGTCGTCAATGGTGTCCGAGTCCACGCAGAAGCCGTGGTTTTGGCTGGTGATCTCCACCTTGCTGGTCTTGAGATCCATGACCGGCTGGTTGGCCCCCCGGTGGCCGAACTTCAACTTGAAGGTCTTGCCGCCCAGGGCCTGGCCGATCATCTGGTGGCCCAGACAGATGCCGAAGATGGGCGAGCGGCCCAACAGGTTCTTCACCGTGTCCACCACATAGGTAACCGCCGCCGGGTCGCCGGGGCCGTTGCTCAGGAAAATGCCGTCCGGCTGCAGCTTGAGTATGGTCTCCGCCGGGGTGGAGGCAGGCACCACGATAAGTTTGTTACCCCGCTTCTCCAGCCGCCGCAGGATGTTGTACTTGATGCCGCAGTCCAGGCAGACGACCTTGTACTCGCCCTCGCCATCGGCCCAAAGCTCATCGGGATCGAACTCGCCGCTCAGATCCAGCTCCGGGCCGGGGCCATCGTCCACCCAGCGGTAGGCATGATCACAGGTGACCTCCTTGACCAGGTCGATTCCCACCAAGCCGGGACTGGCCTGGGCCTTGGCGGCCAGGCTCACCGGGTCCAGGTCCTCGGTGGACAACACCCCCTTCATGGCTCCTTGGATGCGCAGATGGCGGGTCAGGGCCCTGGTGTCCAGGCCCTCCACGCCCATCACCCCGGCCTCTTCCAAATATTCCCTCAGGCTTTTGGTGGAGCGGAAGTTGGAAGGAAACTCTTGGTATTCCTTGACTAAAAAGGCGCTGACCTGTACGGCGCGGCTTTCCACGTCCTCGGGGTTGGTGCCGTAGTTGCCGATGAGGGGGTAGGTCATGGCCAACATCTGCCCCTTGTAAGAGGGGTCGGTGATGGCTTCCTGGTAGCCGGTCATGGCCGTGTTGAAGCAAACTTCGGCCGCCACCTCGCCGGAACCGGCGAAGGTGCGGCAATGGAACGCAGTCCCATCTTCCAAAACTAGTAGAGCATCTAGGGCCACAGGCTTTTTTCCTTAAGAGCTTGAACCACTTGCGAGTGATCCAGGGGGCTCAGCTTCGTTACGATGTACTTGCGCACCGCCTCTCCAGGAGGTGTGCCTTGTTTGTAACACACAAAGGCGGTTTTTACACCCATGGCCTTGGCCGCCCGGCTGGCCAGCAGGGGCCAGATTACCCCCAGGTCGCCGGTAAGGGGCAAGGCGCCGGGCACGCGGGCAAAGCCGCTCATCTCCATGCGGAAGGGCAGCTTCATGCCGGTGGCCTTGGGTGTGCCCTTGTCTATGGCCTGGGCCACGGCCTGGCCCTCGCGCTGCATCTGCCAGGCCCGCTCCAGGTTGGGGTCCAGGTCGATGCGCACCACTGTTTTTTTGCCCAGGCTGAAGGTGTCCAGACCCTCGTGGCGGGCCCACAGGCCGTGGCCGGTGAACAGCTCAAAGGGACCGTCGTGGATCTCCTGAGTAAGGGCCACTCCGCTTTCTATTATAAGATCAGCCGAGGCCAACAGATCGGCCACCCGGGCCGAGCGCGAGGATATGCTGATGGAGTCGCCCACGGCCAGGCCCACCTGCCCCCCGCCCACCAGTTGGGGCACCGTGACCAAGCAGGGCACCTCCCGCCGGGCGCAGGCCCCCAGCATGGTCAGTGGGTCGCAGCCCGGCCCGGCCACCGCCTCCAAGGGCAGGCCCGCCGCCTTGGCCATGGGCTCCAGCTTGCGCGCGGTGCGCTCCACCCACA
>JAHLLJ010000341.1 GCA_020444205.1 Deltaproteobacteria bacterium
GAGTCCCTTGATCCGCGGTTTCGAATCTTCCGATGCGTCTTGATGCGGCGCCGGTGTAAGCGCCTTTTTCGACACCAAAAAGCTCCACTTCAATGAGATTCTCCGGCAGGGCCGCCAGGTTTACGGGAACAAAGGGTCCTTTGGCGCGACGGCTTTGATAATGAAGGGTTTGGGCGATGAGCTCCTTTCCTGTACCGCTTTCTCCCAAGAGCAGGACCGTGGTATCGGTACTTGCGACTTTTCGGACCGATTTGAGCACTTGCTGAAACGGAGGCGATTCCCCGATGATGTTGGGCAGACTGTATTTTTCTTCCAGTTGCAGGCGCAAATCGCCACACTCCCTTTTGGTCTTTCTGAAATTTTCCCAGAGAGTTACGAATTGGGCAATGAAGGATGCAACAATGTGAAGGACCCGCAAGTCGTCCTCCACGGTTCCACGTTCTTCCGCGTAAATCCTGTCGACGCTGATGACGCCCAGGATTTCTTTTTCCAGGGCAATGGGTACGCAGATAAAAGACAGGCCGCTCTTTTGCGGTCGCGAGTCGGTCTTGTTCAAAAACTTCGGCTCGTTTCCGATATTTGATATGAACATGGGAGATTTGGTTTCGATCACCCTGCCGACGATGCCTTCCCCGATACGATAGGTACCCCGCCGGATCTCCTCGAGGGTCAGTCCGTGGGCCGCGACAATGCGAAGATCGTTGGTGGGTTTGTGCAACAGGAATACACACCCCCGTTGCATCTCAAGACGCGTGGAGAGAATCTTCATGGCCGACATGAGATTCTCTTCCAGGTCGAAGGAACTGGTCAGGACGCGGCTCACCGCCAAGATGGCGCTGAGTTCATCGTTTTTTCGAAGCAGTTGATCCATTGGCGACTGAATTGCACACCCCTTTGTTGGGTTTGTTGGGCAAGATGCTTCACCCAATGGTGATT
Organism: Deltaproteobacteria bacterium; assembly: GCA_020444205.1. Taxonomy (GTDB): domain Bacteria; phylum Desulfobacterota; class Desulfarculia; order Desulfarculales; family Desulfarculaceae; genus Desulfoferula. The sequence goes on from JAHLLJ010000341.1 coordinate 937, forward strand.
ACAACGCAAAATTTATACCAATGGCGATCTTAATTATCATCTATTTGAAAACACAGGTTATTTTTAGAGTATCGAGGAAAAAGCATTTGTCGGACCATAAAATAAAACCTACAATTGTGAAGTACAAACCAATAAAAACTTCTTTTATGTAATGGACTAAGGATTGACAAGGGCCTAACGAAAGCAGCGTCACAGGTCGATTTTCACACCAAGATACTTATATGCGTTAACCCTGATATCCGCCTTTAATAAAAAGACCGAATCCGTACTGCCCCTATTGACGCGGAAAAACTTTCAATCTATACTCCCGGAGACTTACTTTCAGGTTTAACAGTTTAAAATACCTAATAATTTATCGGAAATCAGATGAAAAGAAGATTAAAAGCATTTCCGTTGTTCCTATTGCCCGTGGTCATTTTCCTGGCATCTCTCTGTGTCGGCAGATACCCGGTATCGTTACCAAAGGTAATCGAGATTCTAATAAACGGTATTTCGGGAAATATCGAACCATCCAATGACTTATTCCGAAATATTATATGGGAAATCAGGATGCCGAGAGCCTTCCTCGGAGGTCTTGTTGGCGGGGCACTGGGTGTAAGCGGCGCATCCCTTCAGGGACTGTTTAAGAATCCGCTCGTAAGCCCCGGCATACTGGGAGTAAGCTCCGGTGCGGGTTTCGGTGCCGCGGTTGCCATACTCCTATTCGGTGCAACCGCTGTTGTATACCCCTTTGCCCTGGGATTTGGAATACTTGCAGTATTTTTGAGTTATCTTATCGGCAGGACATATCATACCGCCCCGGCAATCATGCTTGTACTGGGAGGGGTTATCGTATCATCCATTTTTACCGCATTGATATCCTTTGCAAAATATGTAGCAGATCCATATGAGGAGCTGCCCTCCATTGTATTCTGGATGATGGGTTCTCTGGCAAATGCAGGCTATCATGATATCTTGACTGCCGGCCCGATCATTATTGCCGGTTCTCTTGGTCTGTACCTGATAAGGTGGAGGATAAACGTCCTTTCCATGGGGGACAAGGAGGCCAGGACCCTGGGGATAGATACCAGGATAGCAAAGGGGGTTATCGTAACAGGCGCCACTCTGGCTACGGCCGGGGCGGTTTGCGTGAGCGGCACAATAGGCTGGGTAGGATTGATCATCCCACATATCGGAAGAATGCTTGTTGGAAATGATAACAGGATACTGATTCCCGTATCTTTTTCCCTGGGCGCGTGCTTTCTGATGCTTGTGGATGCTATGAGCAGACTGATAACAGGCTCGGAGATCCCCCTTGGGATACTCACTTCTCTTATAGGCGGCCCGTTTTTCATTTACCTCCTGAAAAAGACAAAGGCCAGGGGGTGGTAGGATGTTTCTCATTGAAGTCCATAATGCAGCATTCAGTTACGGGAAACAGGACATTTTCCAGGGTATCAGCTTTGAAGTCTCAAGGGGAGAGATATTTTGCCTGCTTGGTCCAAACGGGTCGGGAAAGACCACGCTTCTCGACTGTGTGCTGGGTACAAACAGACTTAAAAGCGGGAACATCAAAGTGAACGGGGAAAACATAGCATCATACAATCCCCGTCAACTTGCCCGGCAAATATCATATGTACCTCAGCGGCATGAATGCGCCTTTCCATACAGGGTTATCGATGTAACACTGATGGGCAGGGCGGCATATACGGGTATTTTTTCCGCACCCTCCAAAAGTGATAGGGAAATAGCCAGAAAGGCCCTCAGGCTGACAGGCATCTATCACCTGAGAAGGAGACCTTATACCCAGTTGAGCGGCGGTGAACTTCAGCTTGTCATGCTCGCAAGGGCCCTTGCACAGAATACGTCTCTGATAGTAATGGACGAACCGACCGCTCACCTGGATTTCAGGCATGAGCTTGTTGTTCTTGAAACAATCATGAACCTTGTAAAGGAAAAAGAGATATCCATTTTAATGGCGACACATTTTCCAAACCATGCATTTTATTTTGAAGACAATAACCTGAAGATTAATATTGCATTGCTCAAGGATGGCCGATTCATTGCAAAAGGGGCACCGGGTGAAATACTGAATGAGGAAACAATAGAGGAACTCTACGGCGTCAAAT
>JAHLLJ010000340.1 GCA_020444205.1 Deltaproteobacteria bacterium
ATGAGGATCAGGGTGTTTTGCCCCATCCAGACGATGGTCTTCTGAGATGGGGTAATCTTTCCGAGAAAGAGAAGAAGAAAAGACCCCGCGAGCGCGCTAACGGGAAACCACAGAAAATTTCCGTGGCAGGCGAACAGGATCACCACGGAATCATTATAATTAAAATTGAACGGTCCCTTGTTCAATCTGTAGGTAAACAGCACAATCAGAAAAGTGATGATCGCGCCCGGGACCAATACCTTGAGTGAGACCTTCTCCACCAGAAATTTCCTGCGCCTCAGATAGATGCCCATCAGATAGAAAGCATACATGGTAATGGCTTCATGGATAAAGAGATAATTCCATCCCACCACCCTTTCCTTGAGCGGATTAACGATATCCAGTTTCAAGTTGAGCCAGTATCCCACCGTGTAAAACACAACGGCGCCGATCACGATTTTTAAATTGGATTTCAAAAATCGAAACGCACCGTAATGGACCAATTCCACGGAAAACAAAAAAAGGATAAACCAGGACGGGACGCAAAAAACCGGTATTCCAAACGCCGTATCCAACAGCCCCTTTACATACCCTTCAACACTTGGCAGTTTGATGTTGTAGAATTCCCCGGGAAAGAAAAGGGGCGGCACCATGAACAGCGCGGTAAAAAACAGGAAGGGAAGAAGACGGGAAACAAACCGGTGTTTCACATAGTTTCCGAAAGATAATTCAATATCGATTTCCCTGGCCACATAGCCCGCCAGGACAAAAAAGACCACCATATGGAAGGAGTAGATAAATTTGTATTGGGCGGCACCGGCGGGATTTTTGAGAAGCATGAACCGCTCGATGAAATGTCCGTAAAAGACCAGGGCCATGGCGTAACACCGCGCCACATCAATGGCGGAGATCCTTCCCTTTCCCGATTCCGTTTCCCTACTCATCGGTTAAACTCCTCATCATGTTAAACGTCAGGTTTCCGCCTCGATCTGCCCGACCATCGGCCGGATGTGGCGTTGATGTCAGTGAACATACCAAAAATATATACTGCCCCGATCTGAGGGGGGTCAATAAAAATCCGGAAGACCTCTTTTCAAAATGAGCAGGAAGTTGAATGGCATTAATCGCTTTTTGAAGTATTGAAAATTTCTCCCGATGTGATATGGTGAACGGGTTTGATGTTCGGATGATAGGATGGGGATTGGGAAAACAGGACTCTGAAGACAATCCATACAGGCTCATGAAACAGCAAGGGGAGAGATTATTGATGAAGCGTTTACCATTAGGGGTTGTCCTCTTCCTTTTCGCGCTGGGAGGGCTTTCGGGATGTGGCGAAAAGATCGAACCAGGAACGACGCCATCCACGCCCGGCCCCACGGTGAAGGCCGCTGTTGCCGAGGCCCGTATCTCACAACAGCCTCTGATCTATGAGGCCGTGGGAACGATTCAGCCCCGAACGGCCAGCACCCTGAGCAGCAAGGTGATGGGAGCCGTGCTTCACATCAGGGTAAAAGAAGGGGATGTGGTCAAGGCGGGAGAGGAACTGGTGGTCCTGGATTCCCGCTGGATAACGACCCAGCTTCAACAGGCCGAAGCCGGTCTGGCGGAGGCACGAAAGGCGGAGACCGCTGCCCTTGCGGCTCTGGATGCAGCCAAGGCCCATGCAGTCCGGGCCGAAAAGGCCTTTGAGCGGACGCGAAAGCTCCTGGAAGGGGAAGCAGCCACCCGGGAGGACTTCGAAGCAGCCCAGGCCGCTTACAGCTCCGCCGGGGCGGGCGTCTCCGGGGCCCTCGCCATGCTGGAAGCCTCCCGATACCGCGTAAAACAGGCACAGGCCGCGGTGGAGGGGGCCCGGGTGAGCCTAAAAGACACCGTAATCCTTTCACCCTACGACGGCAAGGTGACAGCCAAAATGATGGAGGAGGGAGACATGGCCGCGCCCGGAACACCGCTTTTGGTCCTTGAAAAGGAAGGGGAATACCAGGCGGACGTCATCCTTCCCGAAACCTACATTCGGGGTATCCGCAAGGATCAAAAGGTTCAAGTGGAGATACCGTCGGTCTCGGAACAGGCGTTTACGGGAACCGTGGAAACCATTGTCCCCCGGGCCGACGTGAAGAGCCGCACCTTTCTCCTGAAAGTAACCCTTCCGGAACACCTATCCCTCAAACCCGGACTTTTCGCAAGGGTGGCCGTACCGGTGGGCGAGGATCACCTCCTGCTTGTTCCTTCCTCCGCCGTTGTCTCTCAGGGTCAGCTGAGAGGCATCTATCTCCTCAACAAGGAAAATGTCGCACGGTTTCGCCTGATACGGACGGGAAGGACCTTTGGCGACCGGATCGAAATTGTAACGGGCCTGGACGGGGGCGACCGGTTTCTGGTGTCTCCCCCTCCCCAAACGGTTGACGGCGCACGGATTGAAATCGTCTCATAGGTGAATAATGGGCCCCGCCGGAAAAATCGCAGCATTTTTTATCGACTCCAAGCTCACCCCGCTCATCATCATCGCCTCCATTCTTTTGGGGGTGGCGGCCGTCATCGCACTGCCCAGGGAAGAAGAACCCCAGATTATTGTCCCCATGATCGATATTTTCGCACAGTTGCCCGGTGCCAGCGCGAAAGAGGTGGAACAGCGGGTGACCAAACCCATGGAAAAACTCCTCTGGGAGATCCCCGGTGTGGAATATATCTACTCCACCTCCAGCCCGGGGCAATCCATGGTAATCGTCCGGTTCCGCGTGGGAGAAGATGAAGAAAAATCCATTGTGCGGCTCCAGTCAAAACTCATGGCCAATGCGGATCGCATACCCTGCTGTGTGGCAGGACCTCTCATCAAACCCCGTTATATCGATGACGTCCCCATCCTGGCCCTCACTTTTTCAAGCGACAGCGCTGACCATCTTACCCTTCGCCGCGTGGCCGCCGAGGTGGAGGATCGGGTGAAGCGGGAGCCCGACGTCTCCCTCACCACCCTGATCGGCGGAGTAAGCCGTCGGATCGAGGTCAGGCTTGATCCTGTCCGGCTTGCCGCCTACGGGTTGGATCCGGATCGCGTCTCCCAA
>JAHLLJ010000024.1 GCA_020444205.1 Deltaproteobacteria bacterium
TGCACATGGAGCAGTCGTTGGTGGGGAAGGTCTTGTCCAACTGGGCCATGTGCCCGCCAATGGTGGGCGCCGCGTCCACCAGATAGACCTTGAAGCCGGCCGTGCCCAGGTCCAGAGCGGCCTGGATGCCGCTGATCCCGCCGCCCACTACCATCACGTCGCCGAATTCGCTGCTTCCGAACCCTTGACAAAGCTGCTGTATTTGATCGTTGAGCGTGTCACTCATGTTCTGCTTCCTCGGCGGGCTGGCCGCCTGCTTTGGTTCGTGCCGCCCCACGGCCGTTGGCTGAAGTGGGATCAATGCCTGAAAGGAGCGGCGCCGTTGATGGCCTGGGTCCTGAAAGGAGGTCCGGCCCGGGAGGTGGAGGGAGGATTTAATAAGGCTGGGGGAACGGCCCATGGATTGGGTTAAGACAGCCTCGGCATTCTCGGTCTACCGTGCCCGGGTAGTGTGGCCCACGGGCGCTCAGGTGAAACCGATGTGAACTGGCATGCCAACCGCCTAGTTGAAGCTACAATATAGCTATATTACAGCGTAAGGAGGCGCCTTTCGTCAAATATTTAATATCGATGAAGTCTAGAAGCAGTTATAGCTTTAAGAAATGGCATCTTGCCCAGGCGGGACGCTGCCAAAATGGGTGTCCTCGTCCTCGCGTTGGGCGGCGGCAGGCAAAAATAAGATTATGATGCAAGACACTTGGCTGCGGGAGGCCACCCTAGGTTTTATCCAGCACACCCCTGACCGTTGCCAACAAATCCGACCGCAGGAATGGCTTGGGTACGAAACCGGCCGCGCCGGAGTTCAACACGTCCCTCATCCTCCCATCGGCCCCGTAGCCGCTGGCAATAAGCACCTTGGCCTGAGGGTTGATCTCCAAGATGGTTTTCATGGCCTTGTATCCGCCCATGCCCGGCATGCTCAGGTCCATGATTAGCAGATCAAAATTTTTTCCTTCATTCAGATAGTCTTCAATCGCCTCTTCACCACTGGAGGCGGTATGAACCGTGTAGCCGGCGGTTGTCAGCATCCACTGGCCGACCTTTAGGATGGTCGCCTCATCGTCGATGAGCAATATTTTTTCATTTCCCTCGGAAAGTGGTTGGGCAGTTGCTCCCTTTGCCGAGGAATCGCTGCTTTGCCGCTCAATAGCCGGGAAAAAGAGGGTGAAGGTGGTGCCGGTGCCTGGCGTGCTTTGGCAAGAGATATGGCCGCGGTGCCCCTTGACTATCCCATAGACAATGGACAGCCCCAAACCCGTGCCCTTACCAACTTCCTTGGTGGTGTAGAAAGGTTCGAAAATGTGCTCCACGGTCTGCTGATCCATGCCCTGACCGGAGTCGGAGATGGATAGCACCACGTGGGGGCCGGAGAAAAACTTGCCGCAGGTAGGGCATGCTTGATGCTCCACAAGCATATTTTTGGTCGTAATATTCAACTCCCCACCTTCGGGCATGGCATCAACGGCATTGACGCCAAAGTTCAATATGACCTGGTCCAGTTGATTGACGTCCGCGTTGATGTTTTGCAGATCACCCTCCAGGTCGATTTCCAACTTGATCATCTTGGGGATGGTTTTTTCCAAGAGCTGAGCGGCCCGCTCAACCACATTGTTCAAATTCAGCGGCTTAAGGTTGTGGTCGACTTTGCGGCTGAAAGTCAGGATTTGGTGCACCAGTTTTTTGGCTCTGTCCGCGGCTTTAAGAACTTGCTCCAAATTCTTTTGCGCCGGGTGACTCTGTCTGGTGTCGGCTAAGGCGATTTCCGAGTATCCCATGATGACCGCGAGTATGTTGTTGAAGTCATGCGCAATGCCACCGGCTAGGGTGCCGACGGCCTCCATCTTTTGGGCGTGCCTAAGCTGGGCCTCCAGCTTGGACCTTTCCTCCTCGGCGCGCTTGTGCACGGTTATATTGCGGCCAATGCCCAGTACGCTGACCACCTGGCCCTTTTCGTCCAGTTCCGGGATATGGCGAACCTCATAAATTTGCTCATCACTCCCAAACCGCCAAACCGCCTCACAAGTATTGGGCTCTTTGCTTTCCCAGGCCTGCTTAACCAGAACCAGCAGGCGTTCGCCCTGCTCCTTGTCCTCCGGCATGGCTTCGGCGATGGTTTTTCCGATTAAATGCTCTAAATTTTGACCGCTGGCCTTGATGACCGAAGGGCTGACGAAAATATGGCGGCCCTCCCGATCGAAGCGGGCCACCAGGTCGGGCAGGTTGTCCACAAGGCTGCGCAACTCCCGTTCCCTTGCGCGCAAAGCCTGCTCAGCCGCCACGCGTTTGCATTCATGGTTATCTCTCTGCAGCCTGGCATTGAGAATAGGGGATATATTGTTGACGATTTCCACCAAAAGATCTTTGTCTTGCTCTGTGTAACCCTCTTTTTTGTTGGCCACGCTGAACAATCCAATGCTCTGCTCCTTGAACAGCACCGGCACCGTTAGGAAATTGTTAATGGTTATGTGACCCGAGGGGGTGTTGAAGGGGGCGTTGGTGTACAAGGCTTTTTTTTGGCGTATTGACTTGCCCCAAAGGCTCTGGCCCCAAATATCGGTATGGAAGACCACCGATTTCTCGGGAACCTGGCACTGATCCCAGACATCCCTGGTAACGCTGGGCACCACCAGGTCTCCTTTGTCGTCCAGGTAGCCGAAGACACCGAATTCGCTTTGCATCACCCGCAGTATTACCGCCAAAACCTCCCCATACATGTCTTCATCGGCTACGGTCAGAAAGATATTGGCGATCTGGTTGAAAATGGTTTTCCTTTGCTCGGATAGCCGCACTTCTTCTTCGGCCCGCGTACGCGCTTCGCGGTTGCGCAGAGCAATGACGCCGAAAGCCAAGTCTTGCACCATTTTGCTTAATAGGCGCTTTTCGTCCGTGGTGAAGGCATCCGGCTCGGCTGAATAGATGGTCAGGGCCCCGAAGGTTTCTCCCCTTTCGCCTTTTAGAGGTAAGGCCAAAACCGACCGGTAACCACGCTGCAAGGCGGCGTCGCGCCAAGGCCCAATTTGAGGTTCCGCGGCGAAATCCTGCACGCAAATGTTGCGTCCACTACGGATGGCCTTGGCAGCCGGGCTGTGGCCGCCCTCCGTGTCGGCCCAGGTAAGGTTGGCTGCGGCCAAATAGCCATCTTCGTGCCCGGCCCGGGCCACCGGACGCACGGTCTTGGAATCGTGATCATCGGTATAGCCCACCCAAGTGAAGCAGTAGCCGGCCTCCTCGCAGAAAATACGGCAGATCTCCTCCAGCAGGGCGTTCTCGTCAGTCGCCCGTATCATGGCTTGGGTACAGGTGCTCATGGCCTTTAGTTCGCGATTCAGACGATGCAGGTTTTCCTCGTCCTGCTTACGTTCGGTGAGATCGTGGCCTACCGCCAGCAGGCCACTCACCTGTCCCTGACGGTCAAATTCCGGGACCAGGGTATACTCCAAGAAGAGTTCCTCTTTCTTGGCATTGACCCAGGAGAATTCCACGGTTTGGGTGGTGCCGGTTTCCAGCGTCTTGCGAAGCGCGGCCAGGTAATTGTCCGGCACGGCGCGAGGGACGATGGGAACCTTGTAAATAGGTAAGTTAATTACCTGGCGCGCCGTCAGGCCGCTCTCTCTCTCCCAAGCTGGATTGACCAAGGTTCGCCGTAGCTGTTTGTCGTAACGAACCACGAAGTTGGGAAGGTTGTTGACCAGGGTGCGGTATTCTTCTTCTCGCTGGGTCAGAATCTCCTCGGCCCGTTTGCGCTCGGTGATGTCGATCCCATAGCTTAAATAATAGATGACACCATCAATATTTATGGGCTGGGCGGACCATAGAACGGTGCGTACCTCGCCGCTATTCAGGCGCACGCTCAACTCCAGATCCCGAATCGCGCCGTACTCGCGCATGCTCTCTATCAGCTTGTTTTCACGATCACTGGTGCCCCTGAAAAAGCCCATATCACTGGAGGTCCGGCCGACAATCTCCTCCCGCGGCAGGTCCAAAAACCGCTGATAAGCCTCGTTGACATCGACGTAGCGGCCATCCTCCACAGTGGTCAGGCTGATATAAGCCGGGCTGAACTCGAAAGATCTGCGCCATCTCTCTTCCGACCGGCGCAGGCGTTGGTCGGTCTGCTTGCGCTTGGTGATGTCGCGGACCAAGGCCACCATCAGCCTGTCTCCGCCGGCTTGCATCAAGCCCAGGCTCACCTCCACCGGGAACAAGCTTCCATCCTTGCGGCGATGTTGGCTCTCGAAATTAAAGCTCTTGTCAGGGGCCAGTTTTTCCCAGAAGGCCTCTTTGTGCCGGTCCGCCTCCACCATGGGGTCCACCTCATGTATGTAAAGGCTCAGCAACTCTTCCCGGGAGTAACCCAGGCTTTGACAGGCCGCTTGGTTTATGTCCCGAATTTTGCCTTGATAATCCACTAGGAACAGGGCGTCGGCGGCATGGTCCACCACCGAGCGGTAGCGCTCCTCGCTTTGGCGCAGGCTGCGGTTGGCCAAGAGAATATTCAGGGCATCGGACAACCGGCGGCCTATCTCTTGGAAAAGCAACTCCTCTTTTGGCGTCCAGGCGCGCGCATAAGAGCATTGGTGCAGCCCAAACTCCCAGGGCTCGCCTATCTTCGGGTGTAAGGCCATGCCGATAAAGGATTTGAAGCCGAAACGCCGCGCCGCCTCGCCGGGTATGGAGCGGCCGGATTCAGGGTCGAAACGCAATGGTCCGTCGGCGGCCAGCAGGTCCCGAAAACCACTGGCTACCTCTTGGCGCATGGGGATCTGTTCACCCAGCGCACATGCTCCGGGATACTCCGGTTTGGTGCACTCCATGGGGACGCCCCAGGAAGAGGCGAGGGGATTGCAGGGATATACCAGCCAGGCTCGGTCGCAATCGAAAATAGCCAACACCTGGGCCAGGACGTCGCGCATCATTTGGTCGAGGTCGTCTGCTCCTTGAATGGCGCGATTGACCTTATCCATGCCTTCAAGGAACCAGAGATCGGCCGGCCCCTTTTGTTCGGTGCCGTTTGCTCCCACGAACTTGTTCCTCCCAGGTGCAGGCAGTGAAAGGATTGAGCCTTCCACTAGAACAGAAATGAAAAATCAAATCTGCTGGGAGTAAATGGACCGATCGCCGATGGGCAAACTTCTGCCGGTTGGTACGGACGATTCAGGCCCAAAAATATGGGGCATTATACAATAACTTTTGGGAAATGTCTGATTTGCTTGGGCATGACCCCATATTTTTGGGTGATGGGGCCTACTGCGGTACCAGGGCGGTTAGGCCCAAGCCGAGCCTTTGGGATAGGAGTTAAAAATCGAAGCGGTCTATCTTGTTGTATAGGGTCCGCCGGCTGATGCCCAACAACTCCGCGGCCCGGCTGCGGTTGCCGCCTGTGTAATCCAGGGTGCGCTTGACCAACTCGCGCTCCATCTCTTCCAGAGTCGAACCCACGGGTAAACTGACCATGGCCCGGCTGCTTTGCTTGTCGCGCAGCCGGCTGGGCAGGTGCTCCGGAAGCAGTACGTCGCCCATGCATACCACCATGGCCCGGTTAATCACGTTTTTGAGCTCGCGCACGTTACCCGGCCAGTCGTAGGAGTGCAAACGGGTGACGCATTCGGGAGAGATGCCTACCACCGATTTTTCATAGGAGCGGTTGAACTCCTTTAGGAAATAATCAATGAGCAAGGGGACGTCGCCTTCGCGCTGCCTGAGAGGCGGCAGGTGGATGTGCAGCACGTCCAGGCGGAAGAACAGGTCTTCGCGAAAAAGGCCTCTCTCAACCGAGTCTTCCAAGTCCTCATTGGTCGCGGCGATCACCCTGGCGTTTACCTTGCGGCCTTTGACCCCACCGATGCGTTGCACCGTGCTGTCCTCCAAAAGGCGCAGCAGGCTTATCTGAATCTTCTCCTCAACCGTGGATATCTCGTCCAGAAACACCGTGCCCTGGTCGGCAAGCTCAAAGCAGCCCAGCCGCTGCTCCCAGGCCCCGGTGAAGGCGCCTTTTTCATGACCGAACAATTCGCTCGCCACCAAGTCCTCGGGCAGCGCCCCCAGGTGAACCGGAACATAGGCCCCATCGTTTCGGCTGGAGAGCTGGTGTATGGCCTGGCTGGCCAGGTCCTTTCCGGTGCCGGTCTCGCCGGAAAGCAGGACCGGGATATCGGTGGCGGCCGCCTGGCGGATCTGGCGGTAGACCTCGCGCATGGCCAGGGAGCCGCCTACCATGCTCTCGAAGGTGGGCGGCTTGTCGCTGGATTTCAATAAAAGGTTGGGAGCATAACGGGGCCTCTGCTCCAAAGCCGACTCCACCAGCAGCTTGAGCTCCTCGCTGCTCACCGGAAGCTTGGAGTAGTGATAGCTGCCCGCCTTTAGGGCCGAAGCGGCAAGTCTGATTTCCTTGGGGTTGATTAAAAACAGGATGCGGGTGCCCGGGCTTTTGGCCGAGACCACTTCCAGCAACTCGATTCCCACGCCCTGATTGGAACGCAAGGCGGCGCTGGCGATTACCAGGACTTCGAAGTCCTCTTTTTCAAAACGCTCCAGCACCCGCCCTATGCTCAACTCCAGGCTCACTCTTGTGGAGCTTTCGGCGAACACATCCTGTAGCTGGCGGAAGATTTCCCGGCCTGGGTCCACGCACAGAATACTAATGGGTTCGTCTAGATCAGGCATTGGATTCACCGGAGTGGGGTTGTTGGAAAATGGCGGGACAGTGGATTTATTGATCATCTGTTATAGGAAAACCAAGTATATTGCAAGCTGTATTGTGTATAAATATTATACAAATCGTTTTTATGTAGCAAGCCTTGCCTTCGCGCGGTCCAGGCGCGAGTCGATTATAAGAATGTTTTCAGGGTGCTAGTTAGAACATATTATAATTTAAAAACAGGTATATTTACTCCGCTCAATTGGACCGGCGCCGGCGGCTTGGCTTGGTTGGGTTTAATACCTGCACACCTATGACACAGTCTTGTAAATAACTGTGCATATTTTTCCCGCAAAATACATATATAGGCGTTGTCACCGCTTCCTCTGGCGGCCCTGTCAGAGGCTAAAATAAATAATATAATACATAACAGGTAGTTGTAGCTGCAAACCGTATTTTGGAACGGGTCTTGCTTCTCTCAGTGCCATTAAAGCTTGCCAGCTCCAGCAGGCTAAACGCTCACAAGGGAACAGCTCTCCAAACAAACTCCTTTTCCATAACAAGCAAACTATAACCAGCCTCTTTGCGGAAAACGGGCTTATCGACGCTTATCCGTTGGCTACCGTTGAAGCTGTAACCAGGCAACAGAAAGGAACTAGAAAACATGAGCAAGATTCGTGCTGACCATGTATTCACCTCTGAATCCGTTGGCGAGGGCCACCCGGATAAGGTTTGCGACCAGATCTCGGATGCGGTGCTCGACGCATGCCTGGAAAAAGACCCCACAGCACGGGTGGCCTGCGAAACCGCGGTGGCTCATGACACCGTGGTCAACCTGGGAGAAATCACCTGCCACGGATGGAAAGACATTGACACCGAGGCCATAGCCCGCCAGGTGGTCAAGGACATAGGCTACAACAGCGAAGACCTTCTGTTTTGGGATAAATCCTTCAAGTATCTTTCTCGCCTGCACGGCCAGTCCCCGGACATCAGCCAGGGGGTCAGCGAGGGTGAAGGTCTGTACGAAGAGCAGGGCGCCGGCGACCAGGGCATGATGTTCGGTTATGCCACCAACGAAACCGCGGAGATGATGCCCGCGCCCATAGCCTTCAGCCACCGCCTGTTGCATCACCTGACCCTGCTACGCAAGGACGGCACCATCCCCTACCTGCGCCCGGACGCTAAAAGCCAGGTTTCGGTGCGTTACGTCAAAGGCCAACCCCGCGAGCTGACCTCGGTGGTCATCTCCCACCAAACCGAGGACGTGGATCACGCCAAGATCAAAAAAGACCTGATCGCCGCCTCCAAGGATGTGCTGGAACCCACCGGGCTGTTGACCAAAAGGACCAAGTTCTACATCAACCCCACCGGTGCCTTTGTACTGGGCGGCCCCTATGCCGACGCCGGCCTGACCGGCCGCAAGATCATCGTGGATACCTACGGTGGCGTGGGAGCCCACGGTGGCGGCGCCTTCTCGGGCAAGGATCCCTCCAAGGTAGATCGTTCGGCCGCTTATTACGCGCGCTACGCGGCCAAGACCATCGTGGACGCCGGCCTGGCCGACCGCTGCGAGATTCAGGTCGCCTATGCTATAGGCGTGGCCGAACCTCTGTCCATCAACGTGGACACTTACGGCACCGGCAAGATGGAAGACGACGCACTGCAAAAGATCCTGGAATCGGATGCTGTTTTCGACTTCCGCCCCGCCGCCATCATTGACCAACTTAATCTTACCCAGCCCCGCGGCTGGTCCTATCAGCAGACATCGGTGTACGGCCACTTCGGCCGCAACATCTTCCCCTGGGAACAGACCCAAAAGGCCCACAAGCTGGCCGAAATCGCCAACGTTAAGGATGCCGCATAACCATGAGTGCCAAAACAGCCCAAAACATGTTGAATGATCAAGCAGCCTTATCGGCAGCCGCCGGCGACTATAAAGTAGCCGATATCGGCCTTGCCGGCTGGGGCCGGCGGGAGATCGAAATCGCGGAAAAAGAAATGCCCGGCCTCATGGCCACCCGCGAAAAATACGGCGCGGACAAGCCTCTGGCCGGGGCGCGCATTTCCGGCTCCCTGCACATGACCATTCAGACCGCCGTGCTCATCGAGACCTTGGTGGCCTTGGGGGCTCAGGTGCGCTGGGCTTCGTGCAACATCTACTCCACCCAGGACCATGCCGCCGCGGCCATAGCCGAGGCTGGTGTGCCGGTGTACGCCTGGAAGGGCGAGACCCTGGAAGAGTACTGGTGGTGCACCAAGCAGGCGCTCACCTTCCCCGGTGGCCAAGGGCCCAACCTGGTGGTGGACGACGGCGGCGACGCCACCCTGCTAATCCACCGGGGCCATTCCGCGGAGGATGATCCGGCCATCTTGGACGAGCCCACCGACAACAAGGAGTTCAAGATAGTCAACGACACCCTCAAGCAGGCGTTGGCCGAGGACAACGGTTTCTGGCACCGGGTGGTCAAGGACTGGAAGGGGGTCAGCGAGGAGACCACCACCGGGGTGCATCGTCTATATCAGATGCAAAGCCGGGGCGAGCTTCTGGTGCCGGCCATCAACGTCAACGACTCGGTAACCAAGAGCAAGTTCGACAACATCTACGGCTGCCGGGAGTCGCTGGTGGACGGCATCAAGCGGGCTACCGACGTGATGGTGGCCGGCAAGACGGCCATGGTTTGCGGCTATGGTGACGTGGGTAAGGGCTCGGCCGAAGCCTTGGCCAGTCACAAGGCCCGGGTGATGATCAGCGAGGTGGACCCCATCTGCGCCCTGCAGGCGCTGATGGCCGGCTACAAGGTGGTGACCATGGACGATGCCCTGGCCGAGGCCGACATCTTCGTGACCACCACCGGCAACTGCGACGTGATCACCGCCGAGCACATGGCCGGCATGAAGGACCAGGCCATCGTTTGCAATATCGGCCATTTTGACAACGAGATCCAGGTGGACCGCCTTAACCAGTGGCCCGGGGTCATCAAGACCAACATCAAGCCCCAGGTGGACAAGTTCACCTTTGAGGACGGCCACAGCATCTACCTTTTGGCCGACGGCAGGTTGGTCAACCTGGGCTGCGCCACCGGACATCCCAGCTTTGTGATGTCCAACTCCTTTACCAACCAGACCCTGGCGCAGATAGACCTGTGGACCAACCACCACGAAATCAGCGTCACCACCCTGTCCAAGGAGTTGGATGAAGAGGTGGCCAGGCTGCACCTGGACAAGCTGGGCGCCAAACTGACCAAGCTCAAACCGGAACAGGCCGAATACATCGGGGTGCCCGTGGATGGCCCCTTCAAGCCTGAGCATTACCGCTATTAGTCTCGGCCATGAATACAGCTAACCCAAACGAGGAAAAAAATATGGCTTTTGCCACCAAACAGAATTTTGGTCTCAACCCGGTGGACGTTCGCGAAAGCGATCACTACCAGGATGAGTACGTAACCACTCTGGCCGACAAATGGGACGAACTTATCGATTGGAAAGCCAGGGCTGAAAGTGAAGGCGACTTTTTCATCCGCACCCTCAAGGAGCGCGGCGCCAAGAAAATTCTGGACGTGGCCACCGGCACCGGCTTCCACTCCGTGCGTCTGCTCACCGAAGGCTTTGACGTAACCAGCGTGGACGGCAGCCCTCAGATGCTGGCCAAGGCCTTTGAGAATGCCAAGCGTCACGGCTTCATTCTCAATACCTGCTGCGCGGACTGGCGCTTTTTGAACCGCGACGTGCATGGCGAGTTTGACGCCATTATCTGCCTGGGTAACTCCTTTACCCACCTGTTCAAGGAGAGGGACCGGCGCAAGGCCCTGGCCGAGTACTACGCCATGCTGGCTCACGACGGCGTGCTGATAATCGACCAGCGCAACTACGACGCCATGATCGACGACGGTTTCTCCTCCAAGCACAAGTACTACTATTGCGGCGACGGCGTAGTGGCCGAGCCCGAGCACGTGGACGAAGGCTTGGCCCGTTTCGTCTACCGGTTCAAGGACGGCACCGAGTTCTACTTGAACATGTGCCCCCTGCGCAAGGACTACCTCCGGCGTCTGCTGGGCGAGGTGGGCTTCCAGCGCATATCCACCTTTGGCGACTTCCAGGAGACCTACCGCGAGGACGATCCGGACTTCTTCGTGCACGTGGCTGAAAAAGAATTCATCGAGGAGACCGAGCAGTAGATATGGAGCAGACCGACAATAGCGGTGCGGTAGACGTTGCCCGCGAATACTACAACAGCGGCGACGCCGATAACTTTTACTACTCCATCTGGGGCGGCGAGGACATCCACATCGGGCTTTACCGGGACCCGGATGAGGACATCGCCACGGCCAGCCGGCGCACGGTGCTGACCATGGCCTCGCGCCTGGACGATATAGGCGAAAACACCCGAGTGCTGGACCTGGGTGCCGGTTTTGGCGGGGCCGCCCGCTGGCTGGCCCAAAATTTCGGCTGCCGGGTCACCGCCCTGAACCTTTCGGAGGTACAAAACCAGCGCGACCGCCAGATGAACCAGGAGCAGGGTTTGGACCACCTGGTCGAGGTGGTTGACGCCAGGTTTGAGGACGTTCCCCGCCCGGACAACAGCTACGACGTCATCTGGTCCCAGGATGCCATCCTGCACAGCCCCGACCGCACTAGAGTCATGGATGAGGTGCGTCGTGTGCTCAAGCCGGGGGGGCAGTTCGTTTTCACCGATCCCATGGCTGCCGATGACTGCCCTGAAGAGGTGCTGCAGCCCATCCTGGACCGTATCCATCTGGATAACCTGGGGTCGCCGGGCTTTTACCAGCAGACCCTGGGCGAACGTGGATTCCAGGACCGTGGCTTTGACGACCATACTGAACAATTGGTCACTCACTACAGCCGGGTGCTTCAGGAAACCGAAAAACGCCAGGATGAACTGCTGGAGACGGTCAGCCAAGAGTACATCGACAATATGAAAAAGGGGCTGAGGCACTGGGCCGACGGCGGTCAAAAAGGCTACCTGGCCTGGGGCATCTTCAGCTACAAGGCTGCCTAACCAGCGGGACAACGTGACAGGTAATATTGGGCCGGCCATGGGGCCGGCCCAATTTATTAACGTCACCATGTGTGAAGCACGGGGTGGATTTATCTGAAGGGGTGGTTTTGATTTTTACTTTGCAGTCTTCACTAAAAATTATTTACTTAAAGTAGTGCCGTGCCACCAGGGAGGGTAAAGCTTCAACACCTGGTCTATGCACAAGGTAGCTGCCCGGGTGTGGCGGCCATGGCCGCACGAAAATAAGATATTTTAGCTGCAAGAA
Organism: Deltaproteobacteria bacterium; assembly: GCA_020444205.1. GTDB lineage: Bacteria > Desulfobacterota > Desulfarculia > Desulfarculales > Desulfarculaceae > Desulfoferula. Next base: position 11,920 of record JAHLLJ010000024.1, read on the forward strand.
TGCCTAATGTTCGTACCTTCGATGGGCTGGCTTGAGCACCACGGCAAAGGCGAGAATTATGCGGCCCGGTTTGTATATACCGCCTTTTAAAAACGCGGTGATTTGCAAAGTAATATAGGCTACTGGTTTCCCTCGGTCTCGAAGCTGCCGCCCAGGGCCAGGTGCAGCTTGACGCGGTTGTCCAAAACCTGGCGCCGCAGATCCAGCAAGGCGATTTCCGCTCCTGTCCAGCGGCTCTGTAGCTGCAAGACCTCAAACATATCCACCTTGCCCACATCGTATTGGATCTTTGACAACTCATAGGCCTTGCGGTCCTCCACGTCCGCTTCGGCCAGATATTTTTCGCGCTGGGCCAGCAGCTTATCATTGGCCAGGGCGTTTTCCACTTCCTTGAAGGCATTCAGGGCGGCGGCCCCATAGGCGCTGACCGCCTCTTTTTGGGCGGCGGTGGCCTGGGCCATTTGCGCCTCGATTTTGCCGCCGGTGTAAAGGGGGGCGAAGATGCCCGCGGCCAGACCGGCGATGGCCTGGCCCAGACCGGAGACTCCGCCCGCGCCTTGGATGACGAAACGCGGCAGGCGCAAGAGCTTGGAGCCTTTTTCCGCGTAAAAGGCAGCGGCCACGCGGTCCTGGGCCGCGATCAAATCAGGCCGGCGGCTGAGCATGGACGAAGGCATGCCCACCGGTATGGGGGGAAGGTTGGTGTCGAGCTTGTTCACCGATTTGATGGAAGCCTGGGGATAGCGCCCCAAAAGGACTTCCAGGCTACGCGCCGCCTCCTGGCGGGCGATTTCCGCCTTGGCGGCGACCGCCTTGGCCGAAGCCAGTTGGGCGCGTATCTGGTGCACGTCCTGCATGGAGACCTTACCGATAAGCTCCCTTTGCTTGACAATGGCGGACATGCGCTCCAACAGCTTGACCACTTCACCCAGGAAGTTGACCTGCATTTGGGTTTCGCAAACCAGGAACCAGGCCCTGGCCACGGCGGCGGCCAGGGATTGGCGGGCAAACTCATAATCCGCCTTTATGGCCTCGGTGGACTCTTCGGAGGCGCGCACCCCCAGCCGCATGCGGCCCCACACGTCCGCCTCCCAGGAGACACCGACTCCCAGGCCCTCGGGCCGGGAAGACCAATCAGACCTAGTGGTCTGGGAGAGCTGGGCGCCCAAACCCACCGTGGGCTTGAGAGAGGCCCTAGCCTGGGCGGTAACGGCCTCGGCTTGCTCTACCCGGGATGCCGCGGCTTGGAGATTGGGGTTTTGGCGCATGGCCTCGTCCACCAGCTTGTCCAGCACCGGGTCGTGGAAGTTTTTCAGCCATCCGTCTTGCACTTGGCCGGTGTCCTCAACCGGCGAGGACCATTTGGCGCGGCCGCTTGTCTTATCCGGGGCGACCTGGGCCGTGGCCTGTTCGTGGGTATAGGTCTTGGCGCAGGAGGCCATGACGCACATGGCCGCCGCGAGCACCAGGCATGACAGGGCTGATAAAGACAATCTAGGCATTACAGCATCTCAAAGCAGACGATGTTTTCCCAGCTGAGCATGCGCAACAGCACCTGGCGCACAATGCTCAGAGACTCCAGGGTGTGGCTGTAAACAGCCACGTTGGCGCTGCTTCCCAGGGGAAGGTTGTAGGCGCTCATGTCATCGGTGATGTCGATGAAAACCGGCACCCGGCTGGCGGGAATGTCTTCACCCACCGTGATCAGGTTGCCCGAGGGCTGCAGCTGACCTTCGGCCATGGCGTTGAGCACGGTGGTAACCTTGCCGCGAAACACCCTTCCCGGCAGGGCCGGAAAGATAACCTCGGCGGTCGCGCCCACCTTGATGTTTTGCAGCGGATTTTGCTTGAACCCCGCCACCAAAAGAGGCTCCTCGGAATGGATGAAGGTCATCACCGGGCGCAAGGGCAGGGGCACGGCCATCATGCCCGGCCTGAGCCGCACCTGGGTAACCCAGCCGTCAGTGGGCGCGCGCACCACGGTGCTTTGCAAATCAAAGTTGGCCTTGTCCAACTGCGCTTTGATACTGCCCACTTCGCGGCGGTATTTTTCAACATCGTACATACTGCCGGCGGAGTGCTTGGCCAGCTTCTCGGACTCGGCCAGCCTGCGCTCGGCCAGGACCAGACGGGATTTAAGCTCATCCACCTTGGCCTGATAAGGCGTGGGGTCAATGGTGAAAAGCTTGTCTCCGGCCTTGAGGGGGGTGTTGGATTGGGCATGCATCTTTATGACCTTGCCCCGCACCTGGGGCATGATGGGCGTGGTCTGGAAATAGATGCGCGCCTCTTTGGTAAAGGGGTGGTAATAGGCCATGGACAGAAATATCCCGCCAACCACGAAAACCCCGCCAACCACCGCGGTGGTTACGGTCCATTTGTTGGCCGGTATTTTAAATATACGAAAGGCCGCGAATACCAGAGCCGCATAGGTGAGTTCAATGAGGATATCCATATCAATCCTCCTTTCTCACCGGTTTTCGCGCGGCATCCCCCGTAGCTGACGCTTCCAATTTTTCACCGGCAATTTCGCGTTCTTTTTCAACAAATTCCTTGTCCTGGGGCAAGTCCGGCTTGTGCATCATGGCCCAAATCCACAGCAGGGGCCAGATCACGTGAAGCAGAAACAGGCTGATCCAGCCCGCCACGTGTATGGCGTCCTGGTGAGGATGATTGCGTTTTTGGGCGATGCGGTGGGGTATGTCGTGAATGTAAATGATGCCGTAGACGATCATGAGAAAGACAAAGATGATCAAGCTTGCCGCAAAGATATTGAGTGCCTGTGAATGTGTATCGACCATGCATTCAACCCCCTGGTTAGGCCTGCTTCAATTTATTTCAAATTTACCCCACATTACACAGGTGATTACTCTACCGCAATAAATTAAAAAGATACGGCGATGGTTGTTGGTTTGGCTTTGTCCCATGGTTAGCCGGTGCAGAGGTTTCCCCCAGAAAAGGGGAGGCCGGGAAAAGAGGCTTTCCGCCCCAACCGTAATGATAATTATCAGCTGTTCGCCAAAACTCGGCTTGACTTTGGCGCGGACACGAGGTCACCATGTCATTAATCACATATGTCAGATATGTCATATAGTTCGGTCTAGGCCGGGCTAGGCGCACCTACCCGCATCATTGAAAAAGGCTCTGGTGCTGATGACGATCCTCAAATTCAACCGCGTGACCTATCGGCCGGTGTCTGACAAGGGGGGATCGCGGCCTGTGAGGGCCGCTCCAAGATTCTCAGCGGGGGCATCTCAGAACAAATTCAACCAGCCCGCCTCAAAAACCACCATGGCTTATCCGCGCCTGGCATCCGGTCACAAAAGGCCCGGCGCGGAGGGGAGACCAAACCAGTAGAGACCCATACCTGACCAAAGGGGGAGACAGATGCTGAAAAAGACGCTGGAGATCAACGGCCAGAAAAAGACTGTGGTGGCTTATGCCGACGAGTCATTGGCCAATGTGCTCCGGGAGGGCCTGGGCCTCACCGGCACCAAGGTTGGGTGCGGCGAGGGACAGTGTGGATGTTGCAACGTGATTTTGGATGGCAAACTGGTGCGCTCGTGCGTCACCAAGTTCTCCAAAGTACCGGAAGGGGCCTCGGTGATGACCATCGAGGGAGTGGGCACTCCCAAGAACCCACATCCCCTGCAGGTGGCCTGGATGGTGCACGGCGGCTCCCAGTGCGGCTTTTGCACTCCCGGCTTCATAGTCTCGGCCAAGGCCCTTTTGGAGACCAACCACGACCCAACCCGGGATGATATCCGTTCCTGGTTCCAGGTGCACCGCAACGCCTGCCGCTGCACTGGCTACCGCCAACTGGTGGACGCGGTGACGGACGGGGCCAAGGTCATGCGCGGCGAGATGACCCTGGAGGAACTTAGCTACAAGCTGCCCGAGGATGGCGTCATTTGGGGGAGCGAATACCCGCGCCCTTCGGCTTTGGCCAAGGTGACCGGCACCCTGGACTACGGGGCGGATCTGGGGATCAAGATGCCCCCGGAAACCCTTCAGCTGGCCTTGGTGCAGGCCGAGGTTTCCCATGCCAACATCCTGTCCATCGACACCAGCGAAGCGGAGAAGATGCCCGGCGTGGTCAAGGTGGTGACCCATAAAGACGTCAAGGGCAAAAACCGCATCACCGGGCTGATCACCTTCCCCACCAACCTGGGCGATGGTTGGGACCGTCCCATTCTGTGCGATGAAAAGGTTTATCAATACGGCGATGCCATCGCCATCGTATGCGCCCACACCCAGGCCCAGGCCAAGGCCGCCGCGGCCAAGGTAAAGGTGGAGCTGGAAAAGCTTCCCGCCTACATGAGCGCTCCAGCGGCCATGGCCGAGGATGCCATGGAGATTCACCCCGGCACGCCCAACGTCTACTTCACCCAGAAGATCGCCAAGGGCGAGGAGACCGCTCCCATTTTTGAAAAGGCCGACGTGGTGGTGGAGGATGACTTCTACGTAGGCCGCCAGCCCCATATGCCCATGGAACCTGACGTTGGTTCCGCCTTTATCAACAAAGAAGGCAAACTCTACGTCCATTCCAAGTCCATCGGTTTGCACCTGCACGCGGCCATGATCGCCCCCGGCCTGGGGGTGGAGCTGGAAAACCTGGTCATGGTGCAAAACCCGGCGGGTGGAACCTTTGGCTACAAGTTCAGCCCCACCATGGAGGCCCTGGTGGGGGCCGCCTGCCTGGCCACCGGGCAGCCGGTGTTTTTGCGCTACGACTACCACCAGCAGATGACCTATACCGGCAAGCGCTCCCCCTTCCTCATGAACATGCGCTACGCCGCCGACAAGGAAGGCAAGCTGCTGGCCATGGAGACCGATTGGTCGGTTGACCATGGCCCCTACTCGGAGTTCGGTGACCTCTTAACCCTGCGCGGGGCCCAGTTCATGGGTGCGGGCTACGATATACCGGCCATCCGGGGCGAAGGCCGCACCGTGTGCACCAACCACGCTTGGGGCTCGGCCTTCAGGGCCTATGGTTCGCCTCAGAGCGAGTTCTCCTCCGAGGTGCTCATGGACGAGCTGGCCGAGAAGCTGGGCATGGACCCCTTGGAGCTGCGTTATAAAAACGTCTACCGCCCCGGCTCTACCACCCCCACCGGCCAGGAGCCCGAGGTCTACTCCCTGCCCGAGATGCTTGATCTGCTGCGGCCCAAGTATGAGGCCGCCATGGCCAAGGCCAAGGAAAACTCCACCGGCGAGATCAAGCGGGGAGTAGGCATTTCCCTGGGCGTATACGGCTGCGGCCTGGATGGGCCGGACGCTTCCGAGGTGCGGGTGGAGCTCAACTCCGACGACACGGTGACCGTCTACTCCTGCTGGCAGGACCACGGCCAGGGCGCGGACATGGGCGCCTTGGGCACCGCCCACCAGGCTCTGCGCCCCCTGGGGTTGGCCCCGGAGCAGATCCGCCAGGTGATGAACGACACCGCCTTGGCCCCCAACAGCGGCCCCTCGGGCGGCAGCCGCCAGCAGGTGATGACCGGCATGGCCATCAAGGTGGGCTGCGAGGCCCTATTGGACGCCATGCGCAAGGACGACGGCACCTACCGCAGCTTCAGCGAGATGATGGGCGAGGGCATTCCCGTTAAATACGACGGCAAGTGGACCGCCCCAGCCACCAACTGCGACGAGAACAGCCAGGGCGAGCCCTTCTCGGTGTACATGTACGGCGTGTTCATGGCCGAGGTGGCGGTGGAAATAGCCACCGGCAAGACCACGGTGGAAAAGATGACCCTGGTGGCCGACATTGGGGAGATCAACAACCGCCTGGTGACCGACGGCCAGATCTACGGCGGCTTGGCCCAGGGAGTTGGCCTGGCGCTTACCGAGGACTTTGAGGATATCCAAAAACACTCCACCCTGCGTGGCGGGGGCTTCCCCTATGCCAAGGATGTTCCCGACGACATGGAGGTGCTCTATGTGGAGACTCCACGTCCAGCCGGGCCCTTTGGCGCGGCGGGCGTGGGAGAGCTTCCCCTGACCACCCCCCATGCCGCCATCATCAACGGCATCTACAACGCCTGCGGAGCACGCATCACCCAGCTTCCGGCCAGGCCGGAAAAGGTCTTGGCCGCTCTGCAGGGCTAAACATACACAAACGCGCGGCCGGGGTGAGAGCCCCGGCCGCCGTCTTTCCAAGGGAAAACAGTAGGGCCCCATGGACCAAAGGCAACTGCGCGAGTTGGAGAGCCGCTGCATCGAGGAGAATCCTCCCTGGTGCATGGCCGCGTGTCCCCTGCATGTGGACGCCAGGAGCCTATGCAACCGGGTGGCGGCGGGTGATTGGTCCGGGGCCTGGAAGGTGTTGCTGCGCACCATGCCCCTGCCGGGCATCCTGGGACGCATCTGCGACGCTCCCTGCCGGGAACGCTGCAAGCGCGGCGAAGCGGGAGAGGCTATCGCCATCAATGAGCTGGAACGGGCCTGCGTGAGCCACGCGCCGCCGGCCCGGCCCAAATCGGTCATGCCCGCCCGCCCGGAGCAAACATCGGTGATAGGCAGTGGCATGTCCGGGCTCACCGCTGCTTGGGACCTGGCCCGCAAGGGGTTCAAGGTCACCCTGTTCGAGCCCGGTCCGGTTTTGGCCGCCGAACTTCGGGAGCGCCTTGCCGAACAGGTTCCCGCTGATGTGTTTGACTCCGAGCTGGCTATGCTCACTCGCGCCGGAGTGCGGGTGGAGCTTAACGCAGCGATTTATGAAGATGGTTTTCTGGAGAGCTGCCGGTCCGACAGCGCCGCAATGTTTCTCTCACTGGATGCCCTTGAGCCCGAATCCTGGCCCTTGTTGCAGGGCGCCGTGGCCTCTCCGGCCCAGACCACTGGCCGCGAGGGTATGTTCGCGTGCGGTCTGGAGCATGGCGGCTCGCCGGTGTGGCTGGCTGCTCAGGGCCGCTGGGGCGCCTCCTCCATGGACCGCTTTCTGCAAGGCGTCTCCCCCAGCGCGGGCCGGGAAAAAGATGGGCCATATGAGACTCGCCTGTTCACCAGCCTGGAGGGAATAGATCCCCTGCCCATGGTGCCATTGAGCCCCGAAGGCTATGACGAGACTGCCGCTGCCCAAGAGGCGGGGCGCTGCTTGCAGTGCCACTGTTTGGAGTGCGTCAAGGTCTGCCCTTACTTGGAAAGCTTTGGGGCTTATCCCAAAAAGTACGCCCGGGAGATTTACAACAACCAGTCCTTAGTCATGGGAGCCCGCCAGGCCAACAAGCTCATCGACTCATGCAGTCTGTGTGGCTTGTGCGAGGCGGTGTGTCCTGAGAGCTTCCCCATGCAGGCCCTTTGCCTAGCCACCCGGCGGGAAATGGTGGCCAAGGGCAAGATGCCGCCCTCTGCCCACGAGTTCGCCCTGTTGGACATGGAGTTCAGCCTGAGCGAGCATTTCCGCCTGGCCCGCCACCAGCCAGGCCACCAAGCCAGCGCCCAGGTGCTTTTCCCGGGCTGCCAACTGGCCGCCTCGTCCCCCGGCCAGTTGCGCCGGGTATACGAGCATCTTTGCGCCAACCTGCCTGGCGGAGTGGGCTTGATGCTGGCCTGCTGCGGAGCACCGGCCCATTGGGCCGGTCAGGAGGCCCGCGGCAACGAGGTCATCGAGACATGGCTTAGGGACTGGCGCGGCCTGGGCTCACCGCCGGTGATCATGGCCTGTTGCTCGTGCCGGGACATTTTCCGTACCTACTTGTCCGAAGTGGAGCAGGCGTTTTTGTGGGACGCCTTGCGCGACACCAACATTAGAATGGAACAGGCGCCTGACGAGCCCCTGGCCCTGCACGACCCCTGCACCACCCGCCATGATGCCCAAGCCCAGGCCACCATACGGACCGTACTGGCTCAGGCCGGAGTGGAAGTGGAAGAGCTTGCCCTTGGCCGGGAGCTGACCGAGTGCTGCGGTTACGGCGGTCTAATGGCCAACGCCAACCCCGAGCTGGCCAAGGAAGTGATCACCCGGCGAGGCGGGCAGAGCCCTCGCGATTATCTGGCCTACTGCGCGGTATGCCGCGACCGTTTGGCCGCCGTGGGCAAGCGGGCCTTGCACGCCCTGGATCTGTACTTCCCTGAGCCGGGCGAGCCGGACCCGGCGGCCCGTCCCAACCCCGGCTGGTCCGCTCGACGGGAGAACCGAGCCCGCCTCAAGGATGAGCTTCTGCGCGAGCTGTACAAGGAGGAGCCCCCGGCCATGGAGGCCTTTCGCCAAATAAAACTGTCGATGGCTCCCGAAGTTGCCGATCTGCTGGAGCGGCGGCGGATTCTTATCGAAGACGTACAGCAGGTCATCCACCACGCTGAAAACGGCGGCGACAAGCTGACCCACCCTGAAGCCGGCCACTTCCTGGCCTCCTTCCGGCCCTATAAGGCCACCTTCTGGGTGGAGTACAGCCCTGCGCCGGACGGCTACGAGGTGCACAACGCCTACTCCCACCGCATGACCGTGAAAACGGGAGCACGGCCATGAACATGGAAAACATCCAACCCGGGGACCTTGAATGGCGCTGTGAAAAATGCGGCACCAAGCTGGAGCCGGCCAAGGTAACCGTGGAGTACCTGGGCAACGAGTTCAGCGCTGAGCTGCCCCGCTGCCCACGCTGCGGCATGGTGATGATCTCCGAATCTCTCGCCCTGGGCAAAATGGCTGAAGTCGAACAGATCCTTGAGGACAAGTAGGCCGTGCGCCAGGCTGCACCATATGAGTCTCCCGGGCTGCGCGAAGTAACCGGCCCGGCCTTGCGGCCCGGCGGCCTGGCACTGACTCAGCGGGCGGTGGAGTTGTGCGGCTTGGCACCTGGGGAGAGGGTGCTGGACCTCGGCTGTGGCTTGGGGGCCAGCGTCGATTACCTGAACGAGACGCACGGCCTGCGCGCGTTTGGCCTGGACCTATCCGCCGCGATGCTGGCCCAGGCACGTAGCGATCACCCCGGCCTGGCCCTGGCGCGCGGTGAGGCCTCGGGCCTACCCTTGCGTTCGGCCAGCTTGCATGGGGTGTTTCTGGAATGCGTGCTCTCCCTGGCCGATGATCCCGGCGCGGTGCTGGCCGAGTGCCGGAGGGTGCTGGGGCCAGGCGGCTGGCTGGTGCTCAGCGATCTCTACTTGCGCGCACCACATGTGGATGCCATGGCCGCGCAATTGCCCGGTTGCCTGGGCGGAGCGCGTAGCCGCGAAGGATGGCAGGAGTTAGTGATATCAGCCGGGCTGGAGCTGATGACCTGGGAGGATCACACAGACCACTTGCGACGCTTGGCCGCCCAGCTGGCCTGGTCTCACGGCTCGGCCACGGCCCTGTGGGGCGGCTGCGATGATGGCGGGGATTGCCAAGACCTGAGCAAAATAATCGCCCAAACGCGGCCCGGCTACTTCCTGCTACTGGGCCGCAAAAAGGGAGAGCGCCATGAATGACACTACCATTAGGGTGATGCGCCTGGCCGCCCAAGGTCTGTATTGCAGCCAGATACTCATGGCCCTGGCCCTGGAGGCAGCCGGCCGCGCCAACCCAGAGCTTATCCGCTCTTTGGCAGGACTGGCTTTTGGCGGTGGCACGGGCAAGGGTTCCTGCGGGGTGCTCACCGGTGGCTGCTGCGTGCTGGCCCTGTACGCGGGCAAGGCGGGCGCGGGCGAAGAAGAGCATCCCACTCTCATGCCCATGCTGGAGGAGTTCGGCGACTGGTTCGCGGCCCAGGCCCAGTGCGGCGGCGCGGTAAGCTGCGAAGCCATCATGGGCGACAACGCCCCCCGCCAACCCCAGCAAAAATGCGGGGAGTTGGTGGCCCAGGCCTTTGACAAGGTCGTTGAGATGCTGGTGGCCAACGGCTTTGACCCGGCCAGCCCCGGCCAGGCTTATGAGTACTGAGTCTAGCCACGGCCAGAGCCTGTGCCCCCATTGCCTGGCTCTGATTCCCGCCCGCTATGAGCACGAGGGCGATCAGGTCTTTCAAGTGAAGCAGTGCCCGGAGCACGGTGTATTCCGCACCGTGGTTTGGCGGGGGGAACCGGCCTTTGCCTCCTGGCGCAGGCCCAAGATTCCCGCCCAGCTAACCTACCACGCCGCCCCAGCGGAGCGCGGTTGCCCCTTTGACTGCGGCCTGTGCCCGGAGCATCGCCAGCGCACCTGCACCGCCATCCTGGAGGTGACCCAGCGCTGCGACCTGGGCTGCCCGGTATGCTATGCCGACTCCTGCGGGCAGGGAGAAGACCCCAGCCTGGAACAAGTGGAGTCCTGGTATCGCGCGGTGCTGCAAAGCGGCTCGGGTTGCAATATCCAGCTTTCCGGAGGCGAGCCCACCCTGCGCGACGATTTGCCCCAGCTGGTCGTCCTGGGCCGCGAGCTGGGATTCGGCTTCGTGCAGGTGAACACCAATGGTCTACGTCTGGGCCGCGAGCCTGATTATCTGCACGCCCTGACCCAGGCGGGCATGGCTTCAATCTTCCTGCAGTTCGACGGGGTGGAAGACCGGGTATATGAAAAGCTGCGGGGCAGGGCACTGCTGGCGGACAAGCTGCGCGTCCTGGACGCCTGCGCCCGGGCGGGAGTTGGCGTAGTGCTGGTGCCCACCCTGGTGCCGGGGGTGAATCTGGATCAGGTCGGCCCCATCCTGGATCTGGCCCAGGAGCGCTCGCCCACGGTGCGCGGGGTACACTTCCAGCCCATGAGCCGTTTTGGCCGCTTTCCCAGCGGCCTGGGCGATGACCAGCGTCTCACCCTGCCCGAGCTTATCCAGGCCATAGACCAACAGACCAGCGGCCGTTTCCCGGCAGAGTCCTTCCGGCCGCCTGGTTGCGAAAATTCCCTGTGCTCCTTTCAGGGCAACTTCCTGCTGCATAATGATGGACGGGTACAGTCCTTGAGCCAGGCCCACGATCCGGCCTGCTGCCCCGCGCCCGAGCCCGCCGAACAGGGCGCCCTGCGCACCATTGCCCGGGTGTCGCGCAACTGGGCCGCGCCCACACCATCAGCCTGCGGCTGCGACGCGCCAAAAGGCGACGGCCCACTAAGCTTGGACCAGTTCATAGATATGGCCAAGCAGGGTACTCTGTCGGTATCAGCCATGGCCTTTCAAGATGCCTGGAATTTGGACCTCGATCGGGTGCGCGATTGCTGCATCCACGTGGTCTCGCCCCAGGGCAAGCTGATTCCCTTTTGCCTGTACAACCTCACCAGCAGCTCAGGAGAGAGGCTTTACCGGCCATGAGCGCTTACCCCCGCACCCCGCTGGACCACTGGCTGGAGCGCAAGCTGGGCCTGCCGACCAATACGGCGCCCGATCCCGAGGCCCTGGCCGATTATCAGCTTGAACGCCTGCGCCAAACCGTGGCTTACTTACGTGAGCATAGCCCCTTTTACCGCAGGCGTCTGGCCGGGTTAGCCGCCGAGCCCCTGGACAGTCTGGCCGACTTGGCCCGCCGGCCTTTCACCACGGCCCAGGATTTGCGAGAGCATCATCAGGCCATGCTCTGCCTGTCCCAAAGCCGGGTGGCTCGGGTGGTGACCCTCAATACCTCGGGCACCACTGCCGCGCCCAAGCGGCTCTATTTCAGCGACGATGATTTGGAGCTGACCCTGAACTTTTTTCATCTCGGCATGTCCACCATGGTGGAACCGGGCGGCCGGGTGCTTATCTTGTTGCCTGGGCGCACGCCGGACAGCGTGGGCGACCTGCTGGCCCGGGCCCTGGCCCGCATGGAGGTGCAGGGCGTGATCCACGGACCGGTGGCCGACCCCGCAGAAACCCTGGCGCAGGCCTTGGCCGTGGAGGCCGATTGCCTGGTGGGAATACCGGTGCAGGTCCTGGCCCTGGCCGAGCACCCGGCAGCCCAAAGCCTGTGCGGCAAAATAAAGAGTGTGCTGCTCACCACAGACTACGTGCCTCGAGCCCTGGCCCGGCGGGTGGAGGCTGCTTGGGGTTGCGAGGTGTTCGAGCACTATGGCATGACCGAGACCGGCCTGGGCGCGGGAGTGGATTGCCGGGCCCACCAAGGCTATCACTTGCGGGCGGCTGACCTGTACTACGAGGTGGTAAACCCCATGGACGGTGCGCTACTACCGCCGGGCGAAGAGGGCGAGTTGGTGATGACCACCCTCACTCGCCAAGCCATGCCCCTGTTGCGCTATCGCACCGGCGACCTGGGCCGCCTGCTGCCCGGGCCCTGCCCCTGTGGCGGTTTTACTCCGCGTTTGGCGCGCGTGCCCGGCCGCCTGAGCAACCGGCTGGATTTGGGAGGCGGGGTGGGGTTGCCCATGTGGCGCTTGGACGAGGCCCTGTTTGCCCTGCCCGGGCTGCTGGATTTCCGTGCCGTTTTGAGCGGGGACCGGGGAAAGCGGCGCTTGGAGTTGACCGTGCGCCCTACGCCCGCAATGGCGCACGACTTGGCGGCCAGGGCGGCACAGGCCGTGAAGGAGCTTCCAGAGCTGGCTGAGCACTTTGCCACTGGCGAGCTGACCCTGGGGCCGGTGCGCTGCATTGACCTTGCCTGGATCAGCGACGGCACAGCCAAGCGTAGCTTTAGTTTGCCCCGTTGATGAGGGACGCCGGCCTTTGCCCTGGGCCGTATACGGCTAGGGCAGCTTTTTCCAGGCAAGCCGGTAGGCCTGGGCCTGCCTACTCCCCGGGTTGCCCCTGAGGAGGCTTCCAGCGGTTTACCAGGTTGGGAGGCATACGGCCCTCCAAAACCGCCGCCAGGTTGCGCACACACAGGAAGCCCACCTCATAGGCGACCTCCACGGTGAAGCTGGCATTGTGGGGGGTGGCGATGACCTGGGGCAGCTTGGCCAGGGGATTGTCGCCCACCGGCTCCTCACAAAACACGTCCAGAGCCGCTCCGGCCAGGTGGCCGCTTTGCAGGCTTTCCAGCAAATCCGCCTCGTTGATCAACTCTCCCCGGCCCAGATTGAGCAGATAGGCCCCGGGTTTCATCATGGCCAGTTGGGGGGCCTGGATCACCCCCTTGGTCTCTGGAGTGCCCGGTAGGTGCAAGGAAACAAAGTCGGATTCAGCCAGCAACTCCTCCAGGGAGACCCAGGATATGCCGTGACGGCCGGTGAACTCCCGGTCATGAGTGCGGCCACAGGCCATCAGCTTCATGCCCAGGCATTTGGCCATGATGGCCACCTCCTTGCCGATCTGGCCCAGGCCCACGATGCCCAAGGTGCGCCCCCCCAGGCGGCAGCCCACCACCGGGTGCCAGCCGCCTTGCTTCACCAGGCGGTCGGCCTGGGGTATTTGCCGGGCCAGGGCGAAGAGCAAGCCTATGGTGAACTCGGCCACGGACAAGGCGTTGCCGCCGGGCACGTTGCACACCGCGATACCCAGCTCCTCGGCTGCTTGCACATCAATGTGGTCCACGCCCACGCCATGCACCGCTATGACCTTCAGCCGGGGAAGGGCCCGCATGATATCTCCGTCAATCTTGGTCATGCCGGGAATCATGCCGTCGCAGTCCTTGAGAAACTCCTTCACCGTCTCTGGGGTCACTTTGAAACCACGGGGCCGGATAACCACCTCCCAACCCTTGTCCCGCAGCCATTGGGCCGGCTGGGGGGCATGGCTGCCAAAGGTGGGCCCCAGCGAGCAGACACGCATGGTTTTATGGGGGTGGCTTTGGGGAGGAGAGGGGAGTTCGGGCTTGGTGTCGGTCATGGTAAATATCCTCATCATCTAAGCGAAAAGCAGAGGCAAGGTCCTCCAACCGGCTAGATCGTGGAGGGTAATCCTGCCCCACGCGGGACGATCCTGCAACCAGGGCTGGGAGCGCGGCACTCTAAAATGCCTTTACCGTCCCTGTCCGCCGGCGAACCATGACCGCCTTGCATCTTGGGCATACCTACCATTGGGTTGGATTGTCTATGACATAAATCCAGTCAATACGGGGCATTAGCTTTATAATAGATTAAAAAGCTACGTAAGGGTAAGTTTTAAGACTTCAGATATACAAAAAAGTCAACAGAGAAAAAATTGCTTCCCTCAAAAAAATTGAGCTGCTGCGCAAAAAGTGTCCCCTTTTATAGATAAGTACCCATTATATAACGTAAAAAATAAACTTTACCCTGGCATTATCTCCACAGCCTTGGCCTAGGGCGCATCATAACTCCGGATATTAACGTTTTGTTTAATTAAATAATAAATAATTAAATTATATCAATATGTTATAATCATTAAGCTGCTTCGGGGAGTAAGAATACGCCGATTATTTGAATTGGGAATAAAATTTGCTGTAATAACGATAAATAATAATTAGTTATAGGTAGTGGTCAACGAATAAAACCACCATAATGTATGATTTAGGAAAAAATGAAGGAGCCTCAAAAAAACGCGTGACAGCCATTTTTATGTCGAATATCATGTCGACATGAACAAGCAAAACACCACTAAAAAAGTCTTTGAGGAAATCAGGCACCGCATTCTTTCCTTCCAGATTTTGCCTGGCGTTAGGCTTTCAGACAACGAGTTGGCCAAGGAATTGGGGATGAGCAGGACGCCGGTTCGTCAGGCTCTTTTTCAACTTTCCGAAAAGGGTTTGGTGGAAGCCAGACACAACAAGGGCTTTAGGGTCCGGGTATTCACCCTCAGCGATGTGGAAGATTTGTATCTCTTTCGGGAGGCGGTGGAGACACTGGCTGTTAAGCGGGCCACTGCCAAAATGAACCAGGAAAGGGCCGCTATTTTAAGGGAGCATATCGCCGCCTATCCTCAAATTATCCATTCCGGCGACATAATTCAGTTCAACAAAATGGACGCCCGCTTCCACCACTTGATCGCCGAATTTTCCGAAAACCATCTTCTGGTCAAAACCATAAGCAATTTAAAAGACCAGCTACAGATTATCGTGCGCTACCAGCATTTGGCTCCCCACAGCTACGAGGAAACTCAAGTGGAACATGGGCTGATCATGGAGCATATCCTGGCCGGCCGCGTGGACGACGCGGTTAAGGCCATGTCTGATCACATACTTACCTCAATGGGTGTTGTCTTGGAAATGATGGAGAAATACGGACAGACAGGTGGGACTAATGACCAAGCAGATTAACAAAGACACCTACGAGACCTACTTTTCACCCTGTTTGGCCAAGTCCACCGACCTGGTGATCGAACGGGCGCAAGGGGCCTATATCTACACCCCCGACGGCGAGCAATACCTAGACTTGGTTCAAGGTATCGCGGTCAATGCCTTGGGTCACTCCGACCCTGGGGTGTTGGCGGCCGCCAAGGGACAGATCGACAAGATCGTCCACGGTTCATTCAACCTGGTTAGCTTCCCCAGCACCCTGGAAATGGCCTCCAAACTGGCCCGGGTCACGCCCGATGGCCTGGATATGTTCTTTCTCACCAACAGTGGGGCCGAAGCGGTTGAAGGCTGCATGAAGCTGGCCCGCTACGTTACCGGCCGCACCAGCTACCTGGCTTTCAAAGGCGGTTTCCACGGCCGGACCATGGGCGCGGCTTCCATCACCACCTCTTCGGTGAAGTTCCGCGAGCACTATGCGCCCTTTGTGCCTCAGGTCTACTTTGCCGATTATCCCTACTGCTACCGCTGTCCTTATGGCTGCCAGGAAGCTTCCTGTTCCCTGGAGTGCCTGGCCGCGCTCAAGGAAAACACCAAGACCATTATTCCTGCCGATGAGATCGCCTGCGCGATTTTCGAGCCGGTCATGGGCGAAGGCGGCTACGTGGTACCCCCCAAAAAGTACTTGGTCGCTCTGCGCGAGTTCTGCGACGAGCACGGCATTCTGCTGGTCTTTGACGAGGTCCAGACCGGTGTGGGACGCACCGGCAGGTTTTTCGCCTCGCAGCATTTCGGGGTAACTCCGGATGTGATGTCCATGGGCAAGGCGGTTGGCGGAGGCTTCCCCCTGGGCATCGTGGTTTCCACCAAGGAGTTGATGAACCGCTGGTCGGCCGGTGCCCACGGCACCACCTTTGGCGGCCATCCGGTGGCCGCCGCCGCCGCCATGGAGGTGATCGCCCGGGTGTCGGCGCCTGGTTTCTTGGACCGGGTAGGGGAAATGGGTGAGTATTTCCGGGCCGGTCTGAGCAAGCTCCAGAAAAAGGATTCCCGCATAGGTGATGTGCGCGGGGTAGGTCTCATGAACGCCATGGAGTTGGTGGGCGAGGGCAAAAAGCCCGATGCACAGTTGGCGGGTGCCATTTTCAATGGGCTCAAAGAGCGCAAAATCCTGGCTCTGCCCTGCGGACCGGACAAGAACGTGATCCGCTTCATTCCGCCCTTGAATGTTGAAATTGAACTTTTAGATCACTGCTTGGCGGTTCTGGAAGAGGTTTTGGATTCCTTGAACTGAAGTCCCCCAACCGCTTCTACGCCAAGGCTGGGGGGAGCATTTCCCCAGGCTCGGGGTAAGGGAGCTTTGGCTCGGATTGGGCTTTGGGAAGATTATGAACCGCGCGTACTTAATGCCGGTGTTGTAGCGCCAAGGACCTTGGCGGCAAACACATTGACGGAGAATGGCGATTGGCCCGGCAAATCTTAAATAGACTGATTGTCTCCATACCGGTCATATTCGGTGTGCTGCTGGTTGGCTTCGCCCTGTTGCAGGTGGTTCCCACCGATCCCGCCCATGTGTTGGCCGGGCCCACGGCCCCTCAGGAAACCATCGAGGCCATACGTCATGACCTTGGCCTGGACAAGCCCTGGTATGTCCAATTCTGGTTGTACCTGGGCCGGGTGCTCCACGGAGACCTGGGCCGCTCCATTATCAGCAACACCAAGGTGTCCAGTGAGTTGGCCATGGCCATGGGGCCCACCCTGGAGCTCATGTTCGCCAGCCTTATCTGGGCCATCCCCTCCGGAATCATCATGGGCACCGTGTCCGCGGTATACCGGGGGCGTTGGCTGGACCGGCTTATCATGGGCGTTTCCGTGGCCGGGGTTTCCATGCCCATCTTTTGGCTGGGTCTGATTCTCATGGAATACGTGGGCATGAAATGGCAACTGCTGCCCTTTTCCGGGCGCACTGGGCCTCTTTGGACCCTTGAGGGCATACAGGGGATTGCCATGGCCGCTTTTTCCCTGGGCGGAGTTTTTGTGGGCCCGGTGGCCCGCATGACCCGAACCAGCGTCTTGGAAGTGCTGAACGCGGACTTTGTGCGCACCTCCAGGGCCAAGGGGGTTAGTGAGTTTCGCGTGGTCACCCGCCACGCCCTGCGCAACGCGCTCATTCCGGTGGTCACCCTAATTGGGCTGCAAGCCGGATACCTGTTGGGCGGGGCGGTGGTCACCGAGACCCTGTTCAGTTGGCCCGGTGTGGGCCGTCTGGCCGTGGGGGCCATTTTATCCGCCGATTTCCCCTTGGCCCAAGGCGCGATCATCGTGCTGGGAGTCGGCTTTGTGGTCATAAACCTGATGATTGACGTGATCTACAGCTATCTTGATCCGAGGACGGGCAAGTGATGGGCGCCAAGGCAGTGGCAACCACCCCAGAGGCCGGAACCGCACAACCTAGCGCGGCCATTGAAGGGGCTGAACCCAGGCAGGAGCATCGTCCCCAATCGATGTGGCGCCGCTTTGCCAGCGACCGCGTGGCCCTGGGCTCGGGTATTTTCCTTGCCATTGTGGTGCTGGCCGCCTTGCTGGCGCCCTTGCTGGCGCCCCATGATCCCTTTGCCGGCGAGTTGTCGGATATGCTCAAGCCCATGGGCTCCCCAGGCTTTATCCTGGGCACCGACGGACAGGGCCGGGACATCCTGTCGCGCTTGTTGTACGGGACCAGGCTAACCCTGATCATCGGCGTGGTCGGCGTGGCCATAGGCGGGACCCTTGGCGCCTTCATCGGCCTGTTCTCCACCTATTATCCGGCTCTGGACAAATTTTTCGGCCGGATCACCGACATCATGCTTTCTTTCCCGGCCATCCTGTTCGGCATGGCCCTGGTGGCGGTCACCGGCCCGGGTGTTTTGTCGGTCATCCTGGCCTTGGCCTTTGCCACGGTTCCCGGCGTAGCGCGCATTTCGCGCTCCAGCGGGATGGTGGTCATCCGCCAAGAATACATGGAGGCGGGTAGGGCGGTTGGCTTGAGAGATGGGGTGCTGATCTGGCGCTACCTGACCCTCAACTGCATCTCCACCATATTCGTCTATCTGAGCTTACGCTTCGGGCAGGTCATCCTTTTGGGCGCGGTGTTTTCCTTCCTGGGCCTGGGGGCCAAGCCTCCGGCCGCGGAGTTGGGCATGATGGCTTCCCAGGGACGTGACTACCTATTCATGGCGCCTCACGTGGCCACCATCCCCAGCCTGGCCATCTTCCTGATCGTCTTGGCCTTTAACCTGCTTTCGGATTCGGCTCGTGACGTTTTGGATCCCAGATTGAGGCAGTGAATGGCAAACGGATTTAACAACCCTCAAACCAAAAACCAGAGGAGAATTAAATGAAGCTGCCGAGAGTTCTGTTAGCGGCGGTGCTGGTGCTTGTGGGCATGGCCATGCTCGCCCCGCCCGCATCCGCGACCTCCAAGGACACCCTGACCGTGCTCAGGATCATCGATTCCAACAACTATGACCCCCAACGGACCGCGGCCCGTAGCGGCGCGGAGGTCATCAACATGTTGGGCGACACCCTGGTCACCCTGGACCCGGACATGAAGACCATTCGCCCCGGCTTGGCTGAGTCTTGGGAAATAAAAGACGGGGGCAAGACCTACATTTTCCATCTCAGGAAGGATGTAAAATTCCACGATGGCAAGCCCTTCACCGCCGCCGACGTGGTCTACACCTTCAAGCGCTGGAAAAACCCCAAGCCAAAGAAACCTTTAGCCTGGAGGGCCGGCCCCCTGAAGGATATCAAGGCCCTGGACAAGTACACGGTATCCTATGAACTGACCGAGCCTTTCAACGAATTGCTTTACCAGCTTACCCTTTTTTGCGCCACGATAATAGACCAAAACAACGTGGAGAAGCTGGGCAAGGACTTCGGCGTAAAGGGCTTCAACGGCACCGGTCCCTACCGCTGGGTTTCCTGGACTCCCCGCAACCAGATGGTCCTGGAGGGAAACCCTGATTACAAATGGGGCCCCGAGTTTTATGCCAACAAGGGTCCGGTCAAGGTAAAGAAGCTTATCTGGAAGATAGTGCCCGAGGAAAGCACCCGGGTGGCCCTGTTGCAGACCGGCCAGGCCGATGTTTCCCAACACTTGCCGCTATGGGCCATTAAGCAGCTCGAGGCCAACCCCAAGGTCACGGTCCAGGAGTTCAAGCCCTTTGAGTGGACCTATTACTGCGGTATGAAAATCGATAGGCCCATGATGAAAGACCCCAAGGTCCGCCGGGCCATCGTGGCCGCGGTCAACCGCGAGGAAATCGCCAACAAGCTCTTCTTCGGCCAGGTGTATCCGGCCTATACCTACTATTCCGAACACGCCATCGATTTCGATCCGGCCATCTTGAAGATCATGCCGCGCTACGACCCCGCTCTTTCCAACAAGCTGCTGGACGAGGCTGGTTGGAAGAAGGGCGAGGACGGCTTCCGCTACAAGGACGGCAAGAAGCTCACGGTCCTGGCTTATATCTTCACCAGCTGGCGCAAGGAGTTCGAGGCGATTCAAGGCTATCTGCGCAAGGTGGGCATCGACTTCCAAATCCAGGCCTTTGACTCCACGGTGGCCTGGGGCAAGTTCGCCACCCAGGAGTTTGACTGCTGGTCCATGTCCTACCCTTACTTCAGCGTGGGCGATGCCTTGAACCTGTACTTCCCCTCCAAGAACATGCCCACTCCCAACCGGTCCAACTGGAACGACCCCTGGACCGACGAGATGCTGGCTAAGGGTAAGTCAGCCATGGATCCCAAGAAGCGCTATGAGATCTACTCCAAGGTCCAGCGCAAGGTCCACGAGGCCTGCGTCTGGCTGCCGCTTTACCATTGCAAGATGCTGGTGGCTTCCTCCCAGCGGGTGGGCGGCGTAAAGACCCACGGTATCTACGGCTGCGGACTGTACAAGGGTATTGACCTGGAAATCGTGAAGTAAACCTTAATCAAGGACCGGGGCCCCGTTTGGCCCCGGTCCACGCCACTTGAGAATTTCGGGCTCCCAAGCCCGCGCGCAAACACCCTAAAGTACGGGCCCGGGAAGGCCCGCCTAGGAGCAAGGCCCTGTGGTAGAGACCACCCTGATACGCAACGCCGCCTGGGTTATAGCCTGGGATGGCGACGCTGGGGAACACCTCTATCTAAATGACGCGGATGTTGTCTTTGAAGGCAACCTCATCACCCACGTGGGGCCCGGCTATGCCGGCGAGGCGGACAGGGTCATCCAGGGAAAGGGTCTGTTGGTCATGCCGGGATTGGTGGATATCCACTCCCACCCGGCCAACGAGCCCATGAGTCAAGGTATAAACGAGGAGTTGGGCTCTCCGCGACTCTATAATTCCTCGCTATATGAGTACATGCCTCTTTTCAAGGCCGACGATGATGGCCTGAAGGCGGCGGCCACGGTGGCTTATGCCGAGCTGCTCATGAGCGGCACCACCACCCTGGTCGATCTTTCCATCCCATATGATGGCTGGCTGGAGTTGATGGCCCAAAGCGGCCTCAGGGGTGTGCTGTCTCCCATGTATCGCTCGGCCTCCTGGTCCACCAGCAACGGCTACACCGTGGAGTACCTTTGGGACCAAGTCGCCGGCCGAGAAGCCATGGCCCAGGCCATGGAGGTGGTGGACAACGCTCTCAAGCATCCTTCGGCTCGCTTAAGCGGCCAGTTGTGTCCGGCCCAGGTGGATACCTGCACACCCGAGCTGCTCCAAGCATCTCAGGACGAGGCCCGCAAGCGGGGGCTCACCATGCAGGTGCATGCCGCCCAGAGCCAGGTGGAGTTCAATGAGATGACCCAGCGCCACGGCGTGACTCCCATCCAGTGGTTGGATGCGCTCGGCGTTTTGGACCACGACACAACCATAGGCCACGGCATTTACCTGGATCATCACTCCTGTTTGGACTGGTACACCAAAAAAGACCTGGGGATCCTGGCCCGCAACCAGTGCAGCGTGGCTCACTGCCCCAACGTGTTTTCCCGCCGGGGTATGAAGCTGGAGCATTTTGGCGCTTACCACGACGCTGGAGTGAACCTGGGCATCGGTACGGACACCTACCCCCACAACATGATCGAGGAGCTCAGGTCGGCCATCATCTTTGGCCGCCTGGCCAGCGGGGAGATACGGCCCTCCACGGCCGAGGTCTTCAATGCCGCGACTGTAGGGGGCGCCAAAGCCCTGGGCCGCAAGGACATCGGACGCCTGACCCCTGGCGCCAAGGCGGATGTGGTCTTGGTGGACCTGGAGCGTCCGGCCATGAAACCTTGCCGTGAGCCTCTGCGCAGTTTGATTTACGTGGCCGCCGAGCGGGCGGTCAGGGATGTATTCGTGGACGGCCGCCAGGTGGTGCGGCAAGGCCGCGTAATGAATTTGGACTATGCCTCGGCCAAGGATGCACTGGAGCAGGCCCAGAAGAGAAGCCTGGAGGGCATGCAGGCCCTGGATTTTGCCTCCAGGACGCCCGAGGAAATTTCACCCTTAACCTTCAGCAAAAGAAGCAAGGCCTGATGGCCCAGCAATATACAGACGAAAAGGCCCGTATTAACGGCCAAGCGCTACTGTCGGTAAAGAACTTAACCATCGACTTCAAATCCGAAGGCCGGATCGTCAGGGCGGTTGATGGAGTAAGTTTCAAGGTCGACCGGGGCAAGACCCTTTGTGTGGTCGGCGAAAGCGGCTGCGGCAAAAGCGTGACCTCTTTGGCCATCATGGGGCTTTTGCCCACCCCCCCCGCCATCATAGCCGGGGATGAGGTCAACCTGGGCGACACCGATCTGCTGGCCTTGGGGCCGGCGGCCATGCGCAGGGTGCGAGGGGATCGCATCGCCATGATCTTTCAAGAGCCCATGACCTCCCTTGATCCGGTCTACACCATAGGTGACCAGATCGTGGAGGCTATCAAGGCCCATGAAAACATATCCACCGAAAAGGCCATGGAGCGGGCCTTGGAGCTTTTGAAAAGAGTCCGTATCCCCGAGCCTAACGAACGCCTGCGTCAGTACCCCCACAATCTGAGCGGCGGTATGCGCCAGCGGGTGATGATCGCCATCGCCCTGGCCTGCAACCCCGAACTGCTCATAGCCGACGAGCCCACCACCGCCCTTGACGTGACCATCCAGGCCCAGATTTTGGATTTGATTACCCAACTTAAAGACCAGTTGGGAATGGCGCTCATGCTCATAACTCACGATTTGGGCGTGGTGGCCCAGGTGGCCGACGAGGTGGTGGTCATGTACGCGGGTCAGGTGGTGGAGAAGGCTCCGGCGGAGGGGCTTTTTGATACCCCGCAGCACCCCTACACCCTGGGGCTGCTGGGTTCCATACCCAGGGTGGATGAGCAACGCCCCGAGTTGGCCACCATCAAGGGCAGGGTGCCTCCGCCTTTTGACATGCCCAAGGGCTGCCGCTTCCACCCCAGGTGTCCATTTGCCCAGGAAAAATGTTTGCAGCAGCCTGAACTCGCCTTAGTGGGGCAGGACCACTGGGCCGCCTGCTGGCGCAGCCCCTTGGAGCAACACATCCTGGGCTGGCAGCCCACTGATTGCGAGGCGCGGGCCCCCGGCGGTACTTCCCCAGATTCCCTAGGAGACTAGCCTTATGGCTGAGCCGCGGTTGGCATACAACCAAGAAAGCAAAGAGCCCGTTGCCAAGGCCAGGCCCAAGCCTCTGCTGCGGGTATATGCCTTGCAAAAGCATTTTCCCATCACCAAGGGATTGATCCGTGCCCGCGAAACCGGAGTGGTCCGGGCGGTGGACGGAGTGGACTTTGACATGTTTCCCGGAGAGACCTTGGCCGTGGTGGGTGAGAGCGGCTGCGGAAAATCCACCCTGGGCAGGCTGGTGCTTCGTCTACTGCGGCCCACTAATGGTGAGATAATCTACAATCACGAACGCATCAGCAACCTGAGTGCCGGGCAGATGCGCCGCCTGCGAGGCGAGCTGCAAATCATCTTCCAAGACCCCTTTGCCTCACTCAACCCCAGGCTCACGGTGTCGCGGCTGATTAGAGAGCCGCTGGACGTGCACCTGCCCGATTCCCCGGATAAAAAAGGACGGGTGGCCGAGCTGTTGCGAACCGTGGGTTTGGCCGCCTACCAGGCCAACCGCTATCCCCATGAGTTTTCCGGCGGGCAGCGCCAACGCATAGGAGTGGCCAGGGCCCTGGCCGCCAACCCCCATCTGGTGGTATGCGACGAACCGGTTTCAGCCCTGGATGTTTCCATCCAAGCCCAGGTGCTCAACCTCATCCGGGACCTGCAGCGCCGTTTCAACCTGAGCTATCTATTCATTTCCCATGACCTGGCCGTGGTCAAGCACATCTCCGACCGGGTGGCGGTCATGTATCTGGGCAAGTTTGTGGAGCTGACCACCAAGGAGGAGCTTTACAGCCGCCCGCTTCATCCTTATTCCCAAGCCCTGCTGGCCGCGGTTCCCATTCCAGACCCCCATGCCCGCGGGAGCAAGGTTATCATCAAGGGCGATGTGCCCAGCCCCATCAACCCTCCTTCCGGCTGCCGGTTCCATACCCGCTGCCCCAAGGTTCAAGACATCTGCAAACAAGAAGAGCCCATGTTGATTGAAAAGTATCCAGGGCACAAGGTGGCCTGCCACTTCGCGGAGGTCGAGCCGTCCATAACCCAGCAGGGACGGCCCGCCAACCAACGCTTTGAAAAATTGGTCCAAGCTTTTTACGCCTAGAATTGAGCAGGGTGGCCAGAGACGCTGCCGGCGCTCTTGGAAATAAAGGGAAGCCTCAAATGAGCACTTACGCTGATTACCTATTTATCAACGGCAGCGTTATCACCGTGGACCCGGATGATCGGGTATGCCAAGCGGTGGCGGTGAGCGGAAACCGTATTGCCAATGTGGGCCGCGACGCGGACATGAAGCTGTTCATGGGCCCCAGGACCGAGGTCATAGACCTGCGGGGCCGCACCTTGTTGCCCGGGTTCGTGGACGCCCATTGCCACACGGATCTTTACGGCCTCAACCAGATGGCCATAGAGTGCACGCCCTACAAGGTGTCTTCCATTGAAGACATAAAGGCCAAGGTGGCCGAGGCTGCCAAGACCACACCCAAGGGTGGCTGGATAATCTGCTGGGGCTATGACCAGACCGAGCTGGCCGAACAACGCCACCCCAACCGCCACGACCTGGACGCCGTGGCCCCGGAGCATATGGTGGCGGTAATCCGCACCTGCAGCCATGTGCAGGCGGTGAACTCAGCCGTCTTGCAAGCCGTGGGTTATGCCCAAGGAGTCGCCGACCCTGAAGGCGGACATATCGTAAAGGACGAGAAGGGCGAGCCCACGGGCCTGCTTTATGAGACCGCCCGGGACCCGGTGATGTCGCTCAACGCCGGTTCGGAAGACGAGTTGACCAAAGGGCTGGAGCTGCTCAACCGGGATTTCCTGGCCTACGGCATCACCTCGGTGCAGGACGCCACTGGCCGGAGCATCGCCCAGGTCAGGGTGTGGCAAAAGGCCCTGGAGGATGGCCGGCTCAAGCTCAGGACCTACTTCATGCCCCGCCTGTCCGGCGCGGTCACCGTGGGCCAAACCTATCTTGAGACCGGCCTGCGCACCGGTTTTGGCAACGACATGCTCAAGCTGGGCCCCTTGAAGCTGATGGTGGACGGCTCGGTGGGCGGCTCCTCCGCCGCGGTCAGGCAAGCTTTTCCCGCTGACCCCAACAACTTCGGCATACTCTATATGTCCCAAGAGGAGCTGGACCGGCAAATACTAGCCGGGCACCTGGGCGGCTGGCAATTGGCCGTACACGCCATTGGTGACAAGGCCCTGGAAATGGTGCTCACCTCCTATGAGCGGGCCCTGACGGCCCATCCCAAAGAAAACCACCGTCACCGCATCGAGCACTTCAGCCTGCCGGACAAGGCCATGGTGGACAAGGCCAAAGAGCTGGGCATCATCCCGGTGTTGGGCGTACCTTTCATATACCCCCACGGCAACAGTTATCTGCAAATTCTGGGTGAGGAGCGCACCAAGGGTATGCTGCCCTTGAAATCCTTGGTGGAGCGGGGGATGATCGCCGCGCTCAGCTCTGACGCGCCGATCATCGACCCCAATCCCATGCGAGGCCTCTACGCGGCGGTCACCAGAAAAAGCAAGTTCGGCACCCAAGTAGCCCCCGAGGAGGCGGTGGACATCAAGACCGCCATCCGAGCTCACACCCTGTGGGGGGCCTACACCAGCTTTGAAGAGGACATCAAAGGCTCCATAGTGCCCGGCAAGCTGGCCGACCTCACGGTGCTGAGCGGCGATATTCTCAAGGCAGAGGATGAGGAGATATTGGAGTTGAAGGCCGATATGACCATGGTGGACGGCCAGGTCCAATACCAGCGAGTTTGATCCCTGAGCGGTTTTCCCGGCCAAGACAATCAGGTGTTGGGTTCAGCCTCGGCTCATATGGGCCG
Source organism: Deltaproteobacteria bacterium (assembly GCA_020444205.1). Classification (GTDB taxonomy): domain Bacteria; phylum Desulfobacterota; class Desulfarculia; order Desulfarculales; family Desulfarculaceae; genus Desulfoferula. The sequence goes on from JAHLLJ010000024.1 coordinate 37,387, forward strand.
AAGCTTGCTTTTGCCCGGTAGGAAATCCTTGGTGGATTAAAAAAACTAAAGCCGGATGGGTGTTGTGATCCAGCGAGGCACCTTCCCTTATTGTGAAAAGAAGCTTAAACCCAGGGGACTAGTTGACATTACAGGAGCAGATCACCTATAAATATCATTCACACCATGAATCGCATTCAGTGAACCCTTTTACGGGAGGCTGTGGCAAAAGACCATGGGAGTGGTGGAGCGCAGGGCGCGGGAAAGGGAGCAACGCCGGGAGACTATCCTGGACGCGGCCAAGCAAGTCTTCTCCCGCAAGGGTTACCAAGGCGCCACCATGGAGGAGATCGCCGCCCGGGCCGAGCTCAGCCCCGCCACTCTATACCTGTACTTCAACAATAAAAGCGAGCTCTACGGCTCGCTGAACGTAAAGATGCTGGCTTTTCTCTGCCAAAGGGTGGAGCAGGTGGCCGGCGAAAGCGGGCTAGAGCCGCCGCAAAAGGTGCGCCGCCTGGCCCAAGCCATGCACGACGTCTATACCTTCGACCCCCTCATCTTGACCAACGTGCTGCACATGCAGGCCAGCCAGGAGCTCATGGATCTTTCGCCGGAGCTTAAGGAGCAGATCAACTCCATGGCCGCCCGGGCGCTTAGGCTCATGGCCGGCATTTTCCAACAAGGCATCGAACAAGGGCGGTTCAGGCCCTATCATCCCGTGGCCCTGGCCGACCTGGTCTGGTCGGTGTTCAGCGGCCTGGTGCTTTGG
>JAHLLJ010000301.1 GCA_020444205.1 Deltaproteobacteria bacterium
TATGGAGCCATAACCTGGTGAGGAAGCACCTGGAGAAGAACCCAGGTTGAATTCAACCTCCCGCTCACACGCTCCTTATTATCTCTTCCGCTCCGACGGCACCAGTCACCCGGAACTCACCTCGGCAAGACATCCTCCGCTCCAGCCGCGTCCTCGCCCTGCAAGGAGGAATGCTATGCAAAAAAAGGTGCGTCACTCACATCCGGCCAGTTTCAACTATGAGACCCTGGCCGAGATCTGCGACATACTCTCCACGGCGGGCAAACTAAACCAGGCGGCCAGGGCGGTGGTTACCTATCTCACCAACCATCTAAACCTCAAGGGCGCCTCTCTCATGCTGCTCAACCGGCGCAGCAAAAAGCTGGAGATAGCTTCGTCCCAGGGTTTGAGCGAAACCTATCTCAACAAGGGGCCTATCAGCTCGTCCCGCTCCATCGCCGCATCCCTGGAGGATGGGCCGGTGGCCATCTCCAACGTGCGCGACGACCCGCGCCTGCAATACCCCGATGAGGCCGTCAGCGAGGGAATCGAATCCATCCTCAGCGTTCCCCTGGTGCTCAGGAAAAAGCCCTTGGGTGTGTTGAGGATCTACACTTCGGAACCGTGGGAGTTCACCATGGAGGACATCACTTTTATGCAGGCAGTGGCCCTTTTGTTGGCCCTGGTGCTGGACAACATCAGGGTTTCCGGGGCTTACAAGACCTCCATCGAGGCGCTCAAGGAGCTGCGCCCGCCCATTCGCCGGGCCAAGCGCACCCTGCACGAGTAGGGGCAACCTGGACGCCTGAGGCGTCTGGTCGGCCGGACCGCTGAACTCTGGAGAGGGGCGGTCCGGCTTAATTTTTGGGCCCTGGCCGGCAGCATACGGAGACCATCAACCCGGCGGGCCAAGCCTTGGTTAGGTGGCCGCCACGGGATAATCACCCGTTCCATATAGTATGTAAAACTAAAACCCGCTGGTCGGCTTAGAGGTATTTTTACCAGCCTTAGTACTCGGTACAGGATGTCCAAGCAGCGCGGGGATCCAAATCGCTAATCCACTTGCTCTGCTTTTCGCCTCATGAGGGCAAAGGCTTTGATGCGAAGTTGGCCTCATACTCCACTTGGTTGACCACCCCGGCGCCCCAGGTGGAGTCGGGATCGATGCGAGAGCCACACTGCTTGCTCATGTTGCCCCCGACAAAAAGGGTAAGTTTATTTAAGGCCCAGCACCGCCCCCCGGGACATGCTAACCCTGGGACGATCCTTGATTTCAAATCCTATTTCACCAGCCATGGCCAGCGAGCTTTCAAAGCCCCTGGCGCTTACATGCCCACGCGGTTCGGCCAGATAAAAAACACCTTTTGGTTTCAACAGCTCCTTCACCTGGAGCAAAAAGCGGTCCTGATCAGGCACCTCGTGGAGCATCCAAAAGGACAGCGCCATATCCAAGCTCCCGGCAAGGTCCTGGGCCCTCAGATCGTCCGACGCCACTTGGCGGGTTTCGACGCGCCCGGACAATCCCGCCCGGCGGGTCCGCCGCTGAGTTCCGGCAAGCATTTTCTCCTGTAGGTCCATGGAGTAGACTCGACCCGAGTCACCCACCAGACGAGCCAGGCCCAGGGTAAAAAAGCCCATGCCGCAGCCTATGTCCGCGGCGCGGCCGCCCTGATCCAGGTAAGGGCCGAACATCTTTTCCGGGTTGTGAAAAAGGCGGCGCACCGGGTTGTCAAAGGTCCAGGTTATCCACCAAGGGCAAACATGCTCATGAGCCACGGTCATATCCTTATGCTGGCGGCGGCAAGTACCCCGCCGAGTGATCAAGTTAACCTCAATAAAATCAGTCGCCGGCGCGGTTACAGGCAAACTTCTCCACCGCCTCTTGCAGCCATTGTCTCAGGGTGACGGCCAGGGAAGTGGCATCGCGCACCGCCTTGCTGTGCACCGGAGGTTCTCCCTGCTCGATTATCTCGGCCTCGATGCGTTTGGCCTGGTTCAGCTTCTCGCGCCCCCGCTTGCTCAGGGACACCAGTTTGGAGCGCTTGTGTCTGGGGTTTTCGGAAAAGGCGAGCCATCCCAGATCAACCATTTCGTTGCAAAGGGTCTGCACGAACTGACGGGACACCTCCAGCCGGGCCGCAGCCTCGGGAACCGTAATCTTGCCGCCTGCCTCCAGGGTCTCGGCCAGGCGTATCTGTGGGGTACGCATCCCGGCCCGTTCGTGCACTGCATCCACGATTTGAGACAACATGGCCTGGAGATGGAACACCTCATGGAAAAATTCATGCAGCTCCCGGCCGCTGGCTGGTTTGATGGGTTTCATGGCCAAAACCTGTTCCTCGGGTATTTGGGTCTGTTCTTAATCGTCATCAAGGAAATTATTACAAATGACAACTGCATTGTCAATATGACAATAAGATTGTCATTATTTTGTAAAGAAAGGCCGCGCCCACCGGTTCTGAGGTATTAAGCGGCACATATTAGGCTCAAAGGGGAATCAGCCAACCGGGCATGGCTTGCGGTGGCTTTAATCTTCCGGTGGCGCCAAGCGCAGGGCCAACCCGCAGACCACCGCCATGGGCCAGGCCCAACAACCAACAATGGACCACAGCCACAGGCGTCTTATGCCATTGTATTTTTGTTGGATCGGCGAGAGCATCCAGCGGTTGAAAAGCATGCCGCAGAGGCACCAAAGGGCGAACACATAGATTATTACAGCGGGATCGTCAAGATAGGCGGCAAAGGATATGGCCGCCAGGCCCATAAGGCATAACGCCCCGGCCCCGGCGGCCAGCATACACACAAACATAGTTCTCATCACGGCCTTCCCCCCAGAAGCCGATGGAGCCCCCAGCAAGGGGCTCCACTTGCACAGATGCTATGTTTCCAGAGTCTTACAAACGCATAGGCATTATTACGCTAAGGAAACCTTCGTCAGCCTCGCCCTTGATCAGGCAAGGGTGTTGCTCATCCACAAAGCCCAGGGTGATCTCCTCGCTCTTCATGGCCCCGCACAGGTCCAGGA
>JAHLLJ010000335.1 GCA_020444205.1 Deltaproteobacteria bacterium
GGGTCTTTGGAGTCATATAGAAAGGCTTTTGAGGAAAGACCCGGGACCTATTATTTGACGCCCGGTTGGATCATAGAAAAAAAGGATCCTTTGAGCATCGTTGAAGAGGACTACATGCAACGGTTTGACCGGGAAACGTCCGTGTGGGTCATGGAGGAGGAACTGAGGCATTATACGCATATCGTTCTGATCAATACGGGCGTGGGAGATGTGAAAAAGCCCAGGGAAAGGGCCATGGAAAACGCCCGCTTTTTTAAAAAACAGTATGAAGAGATTCAGGGAAATCTGGACTATTTCAGAAAGCTTGTGGAGGGGCCCTATACGGACCGGGATTTCTTTTCCCTTCGTCCCTGTCAAGCCGTCACCCAGGAGATGTTTCTGGAAAACAGCTAAAACGGAATCTCTTCCTCTCGCTCCCCGATCAAAGGCTTTGCCATGATATTTACAGCATTATACAGCATCATGCAAAAGCGAAAACCTGATCGCTACCACCTGACCGCACAAGTCGAAACACGTTAAAAGGAGAAAAAAACGGATGAAATATCGATACCACCATCTTCATTTGATTTGCAGTGACCTGGAGGAAATGATCTATTTTTTCTCGGAGACTCTGGGTGCCGAGTTGGTTGCACGGCGAAAATTCGGCACCAGCGATGGGGCTTCACTCGATCTGAGTGGCGTACTCATCAACCTTCGGGTGGCCAGGGAAGACGAGACAATGGCTCATGGTGATTCAAAGACCCGGTTCGGATACCATCACATCGGCCTTGAGGTGGATGATCTGGATGCGGTGTATGAGGAATTAAAGGGAAAGGGGTTTTCCTTCAGCCTTCCGCCTACGGATGGGGGTGGGGTCAGAATGGCATTCTTCGAAGGACCCGACCGTATCGTTCTGGAAATATTCCAACCGTTGGGTTAACAGGGTTACGGGCAGTTCAGAAATTTCCTGGAATTCCCTACCTGAGCAGGAGTTATTTGGATGATCCTGAGATGGATTCATAACCGGTTTTGCTGGGTAATCGTCCCGGTCGTGCTGCTGACTACCGCCGGCGTCGCATTTGCGATCGGGGTCGCCAATACCAACGCCGCTGCCAGTGTATATACGCCCATGGATGTGGTCCTGCTGATAAGCTACGTACTGTTGGCTTTGGTCTTCTCTTTTCTCTGTTCCGTGGCGGAGGCGGTACTGTTAAGTGTTACGCCTTCCTACATTGCGGACCTGGGCAAGAAACAGCCTAAAAAGGCGGCCCTTTTAAAAAGATTGAAACAGGAGAATGTGGACCAGTCCCTCGCCGCCATCTTGACCCTGAACACGATCGCCCATACGGTGGGGGCGATAGGCTCCGGCGCGAAGGCCACCGCCGTCTTCGGCAGCGCCTGGTTCGGGCTGTTTTCGGCGGTTATGACTTTGATGATTTTGTTCCTCTCGGAGATCATTCCCAAAACGCTGGGCGCCGTCTACTGGCGCACGCTCGCCGGAACCACGGCAATTTTTGTGCGTGGTTTGATTGTTGCCCTGTATCCGTTGATCTTGGTTTCGGAAAAGTTGACGAAACTCTTTGCTCCGGGAGAAGGCCATCATATATTCAGCCGAGACGAGTTCGTCGCCATGGCAGGCATCGGGGAACAGGCCGGGCATATCAATGAGCGCGAATCGCGGATCATCCGCAACCTTTTCCGATTTCAATCCCTGAAGACCAGGGATATCATGACGCCGCGAACGGTGATTGTCGGGCTTCGCCAGGATATGACCGTTACGGAAGTCCTTGACGCCCACGCAAAATCCCCTTTTTCGCGTATACCCCTGTACGGGACGGATCTTGACGATATCACCGGGTTCATCATGAAGGATGACATGTTGCTGTCTAAAGCGAAAGATCACGGCTTGGTCAAACTTGAGACATTGAAACGGGAGATCATGACCGTTAGCGAAGTGATGCCTTTGTCGGATCTGCTGGAATTTTTTCTTGATCATCGTCAACATATCGCCATCGTGGTGGGGGAGTACGGAGGGACGGAAGGCCTGGTGACCCTTGAAGATGTGGTGGAGACTCTGCTGGGCATGGAAATTGTGGATGAGATGGACAAGGACAAAGACATGCAGGCCCTTGCGCGGCAACAATGGGCGAAACGTGCCAGGGCAATGGGTCTGGAAGTGGGTATTTCGACACCTGCCCGCCCACCGGTTGTGACCGGGGCCTTGTCTCCGTAGCCCACCGTAGTCATGGTCACCGCGGACCACCAGAATCCCGCACCTACCCCTTTTTATATCCTGGGTGAGACCCCATGAAATATTGTTTTAACACTCAAATGTTACCGTGTTCTTTAAAAAAATTATCTCCGGATGCCGAGAGTTTGACATCCAGCTTGGGAAGAGAAGTCAGCTCAAAAGTGGCCGATCCGAGTTTGACGCGGCCTTCGTTCCCCTCAATCCGGTTCAATACTCGCTCACAAATCATATCTTTTGTGGTTCTTCTGTTCTTGTAGTCCACCACATATCGAAGGGTGTATTCAACCCAGTTATCGTTGGTGATCAGAGTTACCACGGGGTCCACTTTAAGGTCTTCGATCCTGTATTTCTCCGTCATTTGGCTCCATATGGCCTTGGATCGGGACGCGTAATCACCGGTCACCTCTTCCAGCACCTCCTGAAATATCCCGCGGGCCAGGGTGTAATCACTCCCATACCTTACCGGCATGATGATTTCGTCCCAGAGAAAAGGGAAATCGGCGGAATAATTAAAAACCGGTTCCTTGAAAATAAAGCTGTTGGACACCCTGACAATACGCCCATTATACAAGTCCCCGCTAATCCAACCACCACATTCCATGAGTGTCGTCCTTAAGACGCCGATGTCTATAACATCTCCCTTGATGCCGCCAAGCTGTATCCGATCTCCGATCCTGTATAAACTACCGAAAGACATGGCCACCCAGCCGGATATGCTTACGATTACCTCTTGGAGTGCAAAGGCATTCCCCGCACCCGTCACTCCAAAGG
>JAHLLJ010000342.1 GCA_020444205.1 Deltaproteobacteria bacterium
CTTTCGAACCCAGCGTGAACTCCAACTCCCCCTCCATCACAAAGATGAATTCTTCACCCTCATGCTTGTAGGCCACTGGTTTGTGAGCCAGATGAGCTTCGATGGTGATCATGAAGGCGCGCAAGTGACTGTTTTCGGCTTCCGGGGTCAGGGTGGTGTAATTATAGCTTTGGGTGCGCTGGCGGTAGGCTTTGGCTCGGCGATCGGTGATGGCGGCCTGTTCCTCACTGTTGAGGAAAGTGCCCGGATCCACCTCCATAACCTTGGCCATGCGCAGGATAAACCCCACGGGAGGCGATAGCCGCTCGTCCTCAACCTGAGCGATAAAGTCGGGGGTTTGGCCGGTTTTTTCAGCCAACTCGCTTTGGGTCCAATTGCGGGCGTTGCGCAATTGCCCCACAATCGCGCCGAACCCGCTGGGGGACATGCCGTCCTCCCCGCCGATGGTGCCGGCCGAATCGGCCAGGCGGCGCAGAACCACCTGTTTGGCTTTCTGGGTCAGCACGGGCAAGAAGGTGCCGGCATCCGCCACGATGCCAATATCCGCCAAATGAAAAATAGGAGCGGAAGCATCGCGATTGATCGCCACGATGGTATCAGCCTCCATTATTCCGGCCGTGTATTGCACGGCTCCGGAAGTGCCCACCGTAATCAAAAGCTTGGGCCGCACCGTTTTACCGGTCTGGCCTACAAGCCGCCCTTCTTCCACCCAGTGTTGCAGCACCGGCGGACGCGTGGCCCCCACCTCGGCTCCCAAGGCAGCGGCCAACTCACGAACCTGCCCGAATCCCCTTATGTCGCCGAGGCCGGCGCCGCCCACCACCACGGTTTCGGCATCTTCCAGACGCCTTGTTTGTTGGGACTCCATGGTGCGCCGCTTCAGTTGCAACCCATCGGAAGGCTCCACATTCTCCGGTTCGATCCATCGGATGGGCGCCTCTGCCATGAGCCCGGTTTGAGCCGGTTCAGGGGCTCCTTGCGGCCGGACAGTGGCAAAGGCCAAGGGCCACCCTGGGGCCAGGGTGATATCGGCTAAAATTTCCCCTCCCCATGCGGGACAGCGGCCGGCCACCTGGCCATCTTTCAGGAAAAGCTCCTCGCAATCCGCGATTAGTCCGGCCTGGCAGCGCTGGGCACCGAAAGCGGCAATCTCGCGGCCAAAGTCGTTGAGGCTGAACAGCACCAGCCATGGCTTGCTTGTCTGAACAAAATCAGCCAAAACACGGGCAAAAAGATCTGTGCGCGGGACAGCGAGCCGCGGATGTGCCAGGCAAAAAACTTCATGGGCGCCGTGTGCCGCCGCCTGGTGGGCGGCCTGGTCCATGGTGACGCATTCGGCAAGATCCATCTCCCGCTTGTTTAATGCAGCAGGGTCTTGGGCGCCCATCAAAACCATGGCCACCGGTGCCTCTACCTCCCGGGCCAAGGGTAGCGCTTTGGCCAACACCTTGAGACTATCCTGCCAGAGGCGCTTGCTGCGCAAATCACCGCATATCAAAATGTAATTAGACTTCATGATCCGATTTTGCCTGCAAGGGTGAGCATCTCAATCAACGCGTCCGCCTGCTCCTGAGGGTTGCCTTCTAGAATTCTGCAGCTGCGGTCATGTTTTATTTTTTTCAGGTCGGCCACACGGGTGGGTGAGCCGGTTAGCCCCACTTGTTCAGCCGTGAGTCCCAAATCGGCCACGGTCCATTGCCGCAGCTCGGGCTGATCATAAACCTGGGACAAATCCACGAGGCTCAAGGGCTTGGGAATAAAAGCCCGGGGATCTATGGCAACCGCCGCCGGTGTCCGCACCTGCCAGACCTCCTCCCAGGTATCGACGATTCTGTGAACCTCCCATCCGCCATCCTGCAATTCCATCTTTTTAACGCCGCCCAAAAAAGGCAGGTCCAGCAGACTGGCGGTCTGAGGGCCTACCTGCCCGGTATCGCTATCAGCAGTGCGGGTACCGAAAAAAATAAAATCGAAAGCACCGATTTTTTGTACCGCTTTGGCCAGCACCTTGGCAGTGACCAGGGTGTCCGACCCTGCCAGGGCCCGGTCGTTGACCAGCACCGCCTCATCGACGCCCATGGCCCGGGCTTCGGCCAGGGCTTCGGCACTGACCTCAGGCCCCATGGACAGCGCGGTCACTGATCCGTTCATGGTGTTCTTGATGCGGATGGCCGCCTCCAAGGCCGGACGGTCAAACGGATTGAGCTCACTGTTGTCCGCGGTGCGCAGAGGTCCCCCAACGTTGGAGGTTTTAAGGATCGATTTGATACAGACAATGATGTGAAAGGACATGATATCTCCAAGTGGACCTCAGCTATCTGGTTTCCCGCAGCGCCTCTCGCGCAATCACCATGCGATGGACCTCTGAGGTACCTTCATAGATACGGGTTACTCTGGCATCGCGATAATAGCGCTCTACGGCATAGGCTTTGGAATAGCCGTAACCTCCATGGATCTGCAAGGCCAGATCGGTAACCTTGCCGGCCGTTTCCGAGGCAAAAAGCTTGGCCTGGGCCGCAGCCTTGGTGACCGGCTGATGGGCATCTTTAATCCAAGCCGCGCGGTAAACCATCATGCGGGCCGCGTCCACTTGAGTGGCCATGTCCGCTATCATCATCTGAATCATCTGGTGGCGACCCAGGGGGACCCCGAACTGCTGCCTCTGATTGGCGTAGCGCACCCCCTCCTCGAGGGCCGCCTGGGCGATACCCAGCGCTTGAGCTGCGATACCTATACGTCCGGTATCCAAAGCCGCAAGACCGATCTTCAATCCCATGCCGGCCTTTCCGAGCAGATTTTGTTTGGGAATGCGGCAGTCGTAAAGGCGAATGGAGGTCACTGGGTTTGCCCGCATGCCGCACAGATCTTCCAGATCTCCCACCACGAATCCGGTGGTGCCTCTTTCGGCCACCACCACACTGGTTTCTTTACGGCCGCCCTCCGTGGCGGTGTTGGCAAAAATCAGGCAAATATCGGCAATGCCTCCGTTGGTGACAAAC
>JAHLLJ010000302.1 GCA_020444205.1 Deltaproteobacteria bacterium
CCGCCTTGACGTCCACCACCCCGGCGATGTTGATGCCGCAGGAGCACACGAACACCCCCACTCGGGGCGGCTCGCCGCTCACGTCGCGCTGGGGGATCTCCGGCGGCTCGGTGATCAGGGTGCCGCGCCCGGCGGCCAGGCCCGAGGAGGCGGCACAGGCGGCGGCCGAGGCCTCCATTACCGACAAGGGAATGTCTTTGGGACCGGCCAGGGCGCCGCACACGTAGATGCCCGAACGGCTGGTGGCCACCGGGGCAAAGGAATCGGTGGCCACGAAGCGGCTCTGGTTCTGCTCCACTCCCAGGCTGCGGCACAGGTCGGCCGTTTCGGGGTTCATCTCCAGGCCCTGGGAGAGCACCACCATGTCAAAGTCTTCGCTCTTGGCCTGGCCCTTTTCAGTGACGTATTCCAGGCGCAAGCCGCCGTCAGGCAACTCGCTAATAGAATGGATGCGGCTGCGGATGAAACGCACCCCATCCTCCTGGGCCTTCATGTAGGTGCGCTCGAAATCCTTGCCATAGGTGCGCATGTCCATGAAGAAGATGGCCGCGTCCAGGTCCTCGTGGGAGTGCTCCCTGGCGATCACCGCCTCCTTGATGGCGTACATGCAGCACACGCTGGAGCAGTAGGGATGGTCGCAGTGGTTCAGGTCGCGGCTGCCCACGCACTGCAGCCAGGCGATCTTCTTGGGCTCGGCCTCGTCGCCGGGCCTGACCAGATGGCCCATCCAGGGGCCCGAGGCACTGAGGATGCGCTCGAACTCCAGGGCGGTGACCACGTTGGCAAAGTTGGCATAAGCATACTGAGGATAGGTGGTGGGGTCGTAGGGCTTGAACCCGGCGGCCAGAATCACCGCGCCTACGTTGATCTCCAGCTCCTGGTCCTGCTGCTCGTAGTCAATGGCACCGGCGGGACAGAACTTCTGGCAGGCCTTGCACTTGCCCTTTTGGAAGTAGATGCAGTTCTCGGCGTCGATACCGTATTTCAGCGGCACCGCCTGGGGATACTTCACGTGGGCGGCCTTGCGCTTATTAAGCCCCTGGTTGAACTCGTCGGGGATTCGTTTGGGGCACTTTTCCGCGCAGGCGCCGCAGGCGATGCACTTGTTCAGGTCCACGTAGCGGGCCTTTTGCATCACCTTGACCGTCAGGTCGCCTTCCACGCCCTGCACGTCCTGCACCTCGGCCAGGGTGATCAAATTAATGTTGGGATGACGGCCCGCCTCCACCAGTTTGGGGGAGAGGATGCACATGGAACAGTCGTTGGTGGGGAAGGTCTTGTCCAACTGGCTCATGACCCCGCCGATGGCCGAGCTCTTTTCCACCATGTAGACGTAGTAGCCCGAATCGGCCAGGTCCAGCGAGGCCTGGATGGCGGCGATACCACCACCCACCACCATCACCGCGCCCACGGGCCGGGAGGTAATTTTTTGCGACATGCCCGAATCTCCTTGCCGGGTGAAATACTCAAAAGGGCGGTAGGCGGGCTTTGGGCCGCGGGCCCAAACGCGCCATCCGCCAGGAGGGCTCGGCCCTCTGATGCCCGGAGATGTTTCGCGGGGACCCTGCTTGTTGGGTTCCGCCGCGTTTGCCTCCCCGGATAAAGGTCTGCATTTAACAGGGGATTTATGAAGCGGCCAACCGCATCCTAGCGGCTATTCGCGCCGCGCCGCCTTGCCGGGCCTTTGCCCGCGCCCCGCGCGGGAATAAGCCGAAATGGCGGCCCATTTAATCAGCCCTGAAAAACCTTTATAGAACTTAGGGCTATATCCTTGTCCGGGCGGCAAGTCAAACTGGTATTATCAATGATAACCGGGCCTTAATTTTGTTGTTTCCAATGATGGAATTTTTCGCCCCCAAAAGCCGTTTGCTCGGGGGTGTAAAGTGTCAGGTTTTTTTTGCCTTATCGCCCAAGGCTTGCTAAGGTGCTATCGGCTCTGGGGTTACATTTGGGAAATGTCGGGTTGCGTCATTAGGGCGGAACCGGCGTTAGAGTACGGCATTGTTATGTCAGGGAGGATGTTTCATGGCCGAAAAATTGTGGGAGCCGTCCGCCCAGCGCGTGACCCAGACCAACCTCACTAAATTCATTGAATTCGTTAACAAAAAGCACGGAACCGGCTTTACGGACTACCCATCATTGTACGACTGGTCGGTGGACGACATCGGGGCCTTTCAGGAGGCGGTGTGGCATTTCTTCAACGTAATGCACACCCAGCCCTACAGCGAGCCGGTCACGGGCCTGGACAAGATGCCGGGCGCCAAGTGGTTCCCCGGGGCCAAGCTTAACTTCGCGGAAAACCTCCTGCGCCACCGCGACGACCACACGGCCATCATCTTCCGCTCGGAAAACGGCTCCCAGCGCAGCATGACCTATGCCGAGCTATACGGCCAAGTGGCCCGCCTGGCCGCCGCGTTGGCCGAGTTCGGGGTGGCCCCTGGCGACCGGGTGGCTGGATTCATGCCCAACATTCCCGAGACTATCGTGGCCATGCTGGCCGCGGCCAGCCTGGGCGCGGTGTGGTCCTCCTGCAGCCCGGACTTCGGCTTCCAGGGAGTCATGGACCGCTTTGGCCAGATTCAGCCCAAGGTGCTGTTCTGCGCGGACGGCTACTTCTACGGCGGCAAGACCTTCAGCTCCCTGGAGCGGGTGGCCGAGGTTAAAAAAGAGATCAGCAGCATAGAGCAGGTGGTGGTGGTGCCCTTTACCAGCGAGCAGCCGGACATGGGCATGGTGCCTGATTCACACCGCTTCGACGAGCTGGTCAGCGGCAGCGGCGACCCCGGCCTCAACTGCGTGGAGCTGCCTTTCGATCATCCCCTATACATCCTCTATTCCTCGGGCACCACCGGCGTGCCTAAGTGCATGGTGCACGGGGCGGGCAACGTCTTGTTGCAGCACCTCAAAGAGCTGGGCCTGCAAAGCGATGTGAAGCGCGAGGACAAGATCTTCTACTTCACCACCTGCGGCTGGATGATGTGGAA
>JAHLLJ010000025.1 GCA_020444205.1 Deltaproteobacteria bacterium
AGGTGCACGACTGCTTCACCATCGCCGAGATGCTGGCCTACGAGGACCTGGGCTTTGCCCCCCGGGGCGGCGGGCCGGAGCTCATCCGGGCCAAGGAGACCTACAAGGAAGGCTCCATTCCGGTGAACGTGGACGGAGGCCTGCTCAGCAAGGGCCATCCCATCGGGGCCACGGGAGGCAGCCAGCTGCGCACCATCGTCTTGCAGCTTCGGGGCAAGGCCGGGGACATCCAGGTCAAGGACCCGGAGTTCGGCCTGGTGCACAACATGGGCGGCGTGGGCATATACGGCAACGTGGTCATCCTAGGGAGGTAGAAGATGTCAGGCAAGAAGAAACCCGAGGCGGATCTGCGCTTCGCCAAGTTCGGCACCAAGAGCTTCACCGCCACCACCAAGGTCAACGACTTCATCGACTATCTGGAAAAAGGCCAGGTGGCGGGCACCAAGTGCAACACCTGCGGGGAGGTGTTTTTCCCACCCCGGGCCCAGTGCTACAAGTGCCGGGACGCGGCTGAAATCGAGTGGTTCCAAGTGCAAGGCAGCGGCAAGCTGGCCACCTACAGCGAGCTCAAGTACGCCCCCACCGGCTTTACCGAGGACCTACCCTATGCCATCGCGGTGTTGGACATGGGCGACTACAAACTCTTCGGCCGTATAGGCGACGTGCCCTTGGACGAGGTGAAGGTGGGCATGGAGCTGGAGGCCCAGGCGCATGAGCTCCCGAATGGTCAGATTAATTACGTGTTCAACCGGCCTTGACCCAAACAGGAACCGGCCGAAGATCGACAGGTGATACCATGAGCGCGCCCAAGAAAAAAAGCGGCAGACCCCTCAACTTCAACGGAACCGTGGCCGACGCCCTGGCCAAGGGCTTGTTGCGCCATGGGGTGAATATGGTGTTCGGCCAAAGCCTGCCCAGCGCCCTGCATCTGGCGGCCAAGAGCCACGGCATCCGCCAGGCCTGGTACCGCACCGAAAATGCGGGCGGAGCCATGGCCGACGCCTTTGCCCGGGTGTCGCACCGGGTGGGGGTGGTCACCGCCCAGAACGGGCCCGCGGCCACCCTGCTGGTGCCGCCGCTGGCCGAGGCGCTAAAGGCCTCGGTGCCGGTGGTGGCCCTGGTGCAGGAGGTGGCCCTTACCCAGACCGACAAGAACGCCTTCCAGGAGTACGACCACATGGCCCTGTTCGGGGCCTGCACCAAGTGGGTGCGCCGCCTGGATCAGGCCAGCCGGGTGGACGACTACCTGGACATGGCCTTCCGCGCCGCGGTGAGCGGCCGCCCCGGGCCCGCGGCCTTGCTGTTGCCCGCGGATCTGTTGCTGGCTCCTTGTGAGCCCGGGGAAGTGCCACGCAGCCAGAGCCTGGGGTGCTATCCCCTGGAGCGCACCATGCCCGGCTACCTGCACCTGGAGCAGGCGGCGGACATGCTGGCCCAGGCCGAGCGTCCCTTGGTCATCGCTGGTGGTGGGGTGCATCTGTCCGCGGCCAGCGAGGAGCTGGCCATGCTTCAGGAGGATGCCTCCCTGCCCGTGGCCACCACGGTGATGGGCAAGGGCTCGGTGGATGAGAACCACCCCCTCAGCCTGGGAGTAGTCGGCTATTTCATGGGCACCGGCGGCATGGCCAAGTTCCAACGGGATTTGGTGGAGCAGGCAGACCTGGTGTTGTTGATAGGCAACCGCACCAACCAAAACGGCACCGACTCCTGGACCCTGTATCCCCCCAATGCCCGCTATATCCACATAGACGCCGACCCCATGGAGATAGGGCGCAATTACGAAGCCCTGCCCCTGTTGGGCGATGCCAAGTTGATCCTCAGCGAGTTGATAACCATCCTGGGGGGCCGTGACCTGTCAAGGCGTTTGGCGGCCCGCCCGGCCCTGGAACAAAGCATTGCCCGGGGCAAGAAGCGCCACCAGCAAGAAGCTAAAAGCTTGCTGCGTTCTAGACGGAAGCCCATCCGGCCCGAGCGGGTCATGTACGAGCTCAACCGCCGGCTCACCCCGGAGACGGTGGTGGTCTCCGATGCCAGCTACTCTTCTATCTGGATAGCCAATTACCTGACCAGCCTGGCTCCGGGTATGCGTTTCATTACCCCGCGCGGCCTGGCCGGGTTGGGCTGGGGCCTGCCCATGGCCATCGGAGCCAAACTGGCCCAGCCCAAGGCCCCGGTGGTCTGCCTGGCCGGTGACGGCGGCTTTGCCCACTCCTGGGCCGAACTGGAGGCCGCGGCCCGCATGGGCCTGGACCTGGCCGTACTGGTGCTCAACAACCGTATTCTGGGGTATCAAAAGCACGCTGAAAATGTTAAATTCGGCGATCATACCGATGCGGTGTACATGTCCGACGTGAACCATGCGGCGGTGGCCGAGGCCTGTGGTTGCCGGGGCATCAAGGTGCGTAAGCCGTCCGAGCTTGCCAATGCCTTGGATTCGGCCATGACCGAGCCGGGGCCGGTGCTGGTGGACATCCTGACCGACCCCAAGGCCTATCCGCCGATTACCAGTTTCGAGGGCAAACTGGCCATGTGAAGGGGCGATGAAGTCAAGCTCCGGCATGGGCGGCTGCCCGTACAATAGGAGCGAAATCCATGAGTAAAGTGCATCTAACCGCCAATTTCACGGCCAAGGCCGGCCAGGCCGACCAAGTGGAAAAGGAGTTTCTGGCCGTGGTGCCCACGGTACGCCAGGAACAAGGCTGCCTGCGCTACGATTTGCACCGGGACAGCCGGGAGGGCAATGATTTTCTCTTCTATGAGATATGGGCCAGCCCCGAGGCCCTGAAGGCCCACGGACAGTCCGCGCACATGAACGCCATGCGCGAGCGCGTCAAGGACTTGGTGGAGGGGCCTGCCCAACTCGCTTTTTGGAACGCCGTGGACCGGGTCGACGGCTGATCGCCCCGGCCGGTCCCGGCGCAACCGCGCAGGGTCCGGCCGCCTGCCTTGCCTGCGGGACTTTGCCCTGTTGACTAAAAATCCGACCAGAATGAGCCAAGGTTGTCGCTTCGGCCTCGCAGCGGTAGCATTGCGTCATGTCCGAGATTAAACTTCTCAAAATGGGCCTCACTCCATATCCGGAAGGCTTGGAGTTGATGCGCCGCTTGGTCGCCCTTAAGCAACAGCGGCCCTCGCCCCAGGTGCTTTTGCTCCTGGAGCACGAGCCGGTGTTGACCATGGGCCGCCGGGCCGCGGACAATGACATCCTGGCCCCGCCCGAATTGCTAAAGCGCGAGGGCATTGCGGTGCATCGGGTGGAGCGGGGCGGTCTGATGACCTATCACGGCCCCGGCCAACTGGTGGCCTATCCTCTGCTGGACCTGAATGTAATGAGGCTGGGGGTGGGCGATCTGGTGAGGGCCCTGGAGCGGACCCTGCTGGCCACCCTGGCCGATCTGGGGGTGGAAGGCAACCTGCACGAGGGGCATCCCGGGGCCTGGTACGGCGACAAAAAGCTGGCTTCCATCGGGGTGGCGGTCAAGCGAGGAATCAGTATGCACGGCTTGGCCTTGAATTTGGACCCCAACTTGGAGCATTTTAACCTTATCAATCCTTGCGGCCTCACCGGCGCCTCGCCCATGACTTCGGTGCGCCTGGTGACCGGCCACCAGGTGGACGCAGCCAAGGCCAGGGACCTCCTAGGGTCTCACCTGTGCCGCGAGCTGGGGCTCAGCTCTTCACCCTGGACCTTGGAGCGGGCTGAGGATTGCCTAATGGAGGGTAGATTGGTCTAGCCGCCCCTGCCGCCGGGCGGGGCCGGCCAAAGTAGGCGGCTTATCCGCATCAACGAGGGAAGACGGCGTGGAACAAAAAACTCCCCGGGGGAAATTGAGCGAAGCTTGGCAGCAGTTCGCCCACACCGGAAAGGTGGACCGCAGCGCCCTGCGCCGGGAAGTGGCCGACTCCTGGCAGCGTTGCTATCGACGGGGCCTCAGGCCCAACGCCCCCAAAGGCCCGGTAAAGCTTTCCTCCGCCCAACTAGCCCGTATCCGCGGGGCCAACGCCAATTTTATTGAGGCAGCCTTGCCGTTCATGCGTTTTTTACAAAGCGCGGTGCGCGGCACTGGCTTCATTCTGGTGCTCACCAACGCCGACGGGGTGCTTTTGGACGTGTTCGGTGACGAAGACATCCTGAACATGGCCCGTGACAACAACTACGTGGCCGGCAGCAGCCGGGCCGAGGAGGAGGTGGGCACCAACTCCATCGCTTTGTGCCTGGTGGAGAAAAAGCCCATCCAAGTGACCGGGCCCGAGCACTACAACGAGCGCCACCACGACTGGACCTGCTCCTCGGCCCCGGTGTTTTCGCCCGAGGGCAGCCTTCTGGGGGCCATCACCCTGTCGGGCAAGTCTTCCAGCGCCCATCTGCACACCCTGGGCATGGTCATCTCCGCCGCCGAGGCCATTGAGAACAAACTCAAACAGCGCAAGGCGGTCAAGGAAAAGGGCAACTACGAGACTCTGCTGGAGTCGATCCTGGGCTCCATATCCGAGGCGGTGATCGCGGTGAACCACAGGGGAGTGGTCACTCACGCCAACCAGGCCGCCTGCCGCATGGCTGGTTTCTCCTCCCAAAAGGTGATGGGCCAGACCATAGACAAGGTGTTTCCCGGTCATCCCCTGCTCATGGACATGGCCCGCAACGGAAAGGACTACGGCAATGTGGAGGTGGGGGTGGACGGCCCCCGGGGACGTAACTATTTTATTTTGCGGCCTTTTATGATCCGCGAGGATGAACAGCACTTCGGTTTTTTCCTGGTGATGAACGAGCGCAGCCGCTTTTTCAACGAGGTGCGTAAGATATCCGGGCACAACGCCCGTTTCACCTTTGAGGACATCAAGGGAAGCTCCCCGGAATTTTTGCGCCAGATCAAGCTGGCCAAGATCGCGGCCGGAGCCGACAGCCGGGTATTGATCATGGGCGAGACCGGCACCGGCAAGGAGTTGTTTGCCCAGGCCATACACAACGCCTCCGAACGCAACCAAGGGCCCTTTGTGGCCATCAACTGCGCGGCCATTCCCCGAGAGCTCATCGAGTCGGAGATCCTGGGCTACAAGGACGGGGCCTTCACCGGAGCACGCAAGGGCGGCCAGGTAGGCAAGCTGGAGCTGGCCGACGGGGGCACCATCTTCTTGGACGAGGTGGGCGAGATGCCCCTGGACGCCCAAACCAAGTTCCTCAGGGTGCTGCAAGACGGCATGATCACCCGCCTGGGAGACAACCGCCCCCTCAAGGTGGATGTGCGGGTTATCGCGGCCACCAACGAGGATTTGGTGGAGCGGGTCTCCAGCAAGGGTTTCCGTCAGGACCTCTACTTCCGCCTGAGCGTGGTGGAGCTGAACATCCCGCCTTTGCGCCAGCGCCTGGAGGACCTGCACCTGCTGGTGGAGCATATCCTGGGGCGGGTTTCCTACAAACTGGGGGCCCGCCAACTGGGCATCTCCCCGGAGGCCATGGAGGTGCTGCGCAGCTATCCCTGGCCCGGCAACGTGCGCGAACTGGGCAACATCCTGGAGATGGCCGCAATCGTATGCGACGGCCGGGAAATCCAGGTTGAGCACCTTCCCCAGCGGATCTTCCGTCCCGGCCTGGCCACTCAAGTAACTGAAAGCGTGCAGCCCATCAAGCTCATGGAAGCGGAGGTGCTGAAAAACGCCTTGGCCGAGTGCAAAGGCAACGTGGCCAAGGTGGCCCGCAGCCTGGGCCTTTCGCGCAGCACTATCTACCGCCGTATGAAGGAGTTAGGCATAGGCAAATCGGTAAGTTTTGATTGAACCGCCGCCGGCACAGCCAGCCACCGCCATAGGGCGTTGCGGGCGGCGCTCGCCTCCTCGGTGTGTTGGCATATACACCTGCGGGTTTCGCCTGCCCGGCGCCTTGTCTGGCGGCGCCTGGCTGTGCCGGGTGGGGGTACGACGGATCGGCCTATTCCCCTTTCACTCTAAGTAGGAATCCGCCCGCTGTCTGCGCTCGCCGCCGCCTAGCTTAATACCCTCCGACTGCACCTGGCCGGATACAAGACCTGCCCATTTGTTTGTTCGTTAAAAGTGTGCCAATTTGAGACACTCGCGTTTTCGTGCAACACCTGTCCCAGGGTCTGACACGGGCCTCTAATCTGCCTGGCAACAAACTCGCCGCGTTTACAGACTGTTAGCGCATCAAGTATTTGATCCTGGTCTGGCACGCCTTCTGCATGACATTTTTAAGTTACTTAAAATCTGCCACGTCTAGCCACCTTCTGGAGGGTGAAATGGATATTCCACCGAAAACTGTGCGCGAGTTGTACCGGACCATGGTGGTCATCCGGGCATTTGAAGAAAAAGTTCAAGATCTGTATGCCAGGGGTCACATTCCCGGCCTGGCCCACCTGTATATCGGCGAAGAGGCGGTAGCCGCTGGAGTGTGCGCCAATCTGGGTGACGAGGACTACATCACCAGCACCCACCGCGGTCATGGCCACGTCATCGCCAAGGGCGCCCAGCTCAAGCCCATGATGGCCGAGCTCTACGGCAAGGAGACCGGTTATTGCAAGGGCAAGGGCGGCTCCATGCACATCGCCGACGTTGACCTGGGCATCCTGGGGGCCAACGGCATCGCCGGCGGCGGCCTGCCCATCGCGGTGGGCGCCGGCCTTAGCTGCAAGATGAAATACCCCGGCAAGGTCACGGTGTGCTTCTTTGGCGATGCTTCCTCCAACAACGGCACCTTCCACGAATCGCTGAACTTTGCCGCCGTGCACAAACTGCCGGTTATCTTTGTCTGCGAAAACAACGGCTTTGGTATCTCGGTCTCCCAGGCGCAGCACCAGGCCATAACCGACATCTCCATAAGGGCAGCCGGTTACGGCATGCCCGGGATCACCGCGGACGGCAACGACGTGCTCAGTGTGTATCTGTCCTCGGCCGAGGCCATCGAGCGGGCCCGCAAGGGCGGAGGCCCCACCCTGCTGGAGTACAAGACCTACCGGTGGCGGGGCCACCACGAAGGCGACCCCAACCAGGGCGGCCGCTACCGCACCAAGGAGGACATCCAAGCCTGGGTTGAGAACTGCCCCATCAAGCGTACGGAGCAGTACTTGACCAAAAACAGGGTGATGACCAAGAAACAGATGCAGGCGGTTTGGGATGAGGTGGAGAAGGAGATCGACGACTCCATCGAGTTTGCGGAACAAAGCCCGTTCCCGCCCCTCGAAGAAATGTTCCAGGACGTGTTGGCCTAGGGGAGGGTTAGAAAAATGAGTCGCGTAATTACTTATGCTCAAGCGCTTAATGAGGCCCTGGCCTATTGCATGGATAAAGACGACAGCGTGTTCGTCATGGGCGAGGACGTGGGCCGCTACGGCGGCATCTTCCAGGTGACCGCCGGATTGCAGGAACGCTTCGGCGTGGACCGGGTTATGGACACCCCCATCTCCGAGGCCGCCTTTGTGGGCGGCGCGGTGGGCGCGGCGGTGACCGGCATGCGCCCGGTGGTGGAGATCATGTTCATCGACTTCATCACCGTGGCCATGGACATGGTGGTAAACCAGATGGCCAAGATGCACTTCATGTTCGGCGGCCGGGCCAAGGTACCCATGGTGCTCAGGGTGAACATCGGGGCCGGCCGCGGCACCGCCGCCCAGCACTCCCAAAGCTTCCACGCCATCTTCCAGCACATACCGGGCATCAAAATCGCCATGCCCGCCACTCCTCACGACGCCAAGGGCATGCTCATCGAGGCCATCCAGGATGACAACCCGGTGCTGTTCGTGGAACACAAGAAGATGTACATCGACAAGGGCGAGGTGCCCGAAGATGCCTACACCGTGCCCCTGGGCAAGGCCAACGTGGTGCGTCCGGGCAAGGACGTGACCGTGGTGGCCACCCTGAACATGGTGGCCAAGGCGCTCACCGTGGCCGAGGAAATGGCCGGCAAGGGCGTGGACATGGAAGTCATCGACCTGCGCTCCCTGTGCCCCCTGGACCGCGAGGCGGTGCTCGCCTCGGTGCGCAAAACCGGCACCCTGATCACCGCCGACGAGGGCTGCCACACCGGCAACATGGGCGCCGAGTTGGCGGCCATGGTGGCTGAAGAGGCCTTGGATTCGCTGCAGGCGCCCATCGTGCGGGTGGCCGGGCCGGACACCCCGGTGGCCTTCAGCCCTCCCTTGGAGCAGGCCTTCATCCCCAGTGAGCAGGACGTCAAGGACGCGGTCAACCGGGTTCTGGAATATCTCTAGGGGGAGGCCGCCATGCAACACAGCAGCAACAGCCAAGTCAGGGCCATGCCCGCCGCGCGCTTTTTGGCGCGCGAAAAGGGTCTGGACCTGGCGGCTATAAAAGGAAGCGGCCCGGGCGGCTGCATCCTGAAAAAAGACGTTGAGGCCTTTCATGCCGCTCCGGCCCAGGCTCCGGCCACCGCCGCCGTCCAGGGCAAGGTTACCAGCCTGGCCCGCAAGCTGGCCCAGCAAAAGGGCGTGGATCTGTCCACCGTGCAGGGCAGCGGCCCCCGCGGGCGCATAACCAAGGCGGATGTGCTCAAAGCCGCGGCCGCTCCCGCTCCGGCGGGTGGCGCCATTGCCGGGCAGAAGGTGGCCGCCACCTCCATGCGCAAGACTATAGCCCGGCGCCTGTCGGCCTCGGCCTTTACCGCGCCGCACATCTACTTCTTCAGCGACGTGAAGATGGACTCCCTGCTGGCCCTGTACAAGGACATCAAGCAGGAGATCCTGGAGCGGCACGGCGTAAAAATATCGGTCAACGACCTTCTTATAAAAGCCGTTGCCCTGACCCTGGAGGAGTTCCCCCACATCAACGCCTCTTTTGACGGCGAGAACATCGAGGTGTGGGAGGACATCAACGTGGGCCTGGCCGTGGCCTTGGACGAAGGGCTTATCGTTCCCGCCATCTCCTCCGCCAACCTGGCTTCCCTGTGGGATATCGCTTCCGAGCGGGCCGACCTGGTGGAGCGGGCCCGGGAGCGCAAGCTCCAGGCCGACGAGATTCAGCGGGGCACCTTCACCATATCCAGCCTGGCTCAATATGAGATAACCCACTTTACGGCCATTATAAACCCGCCTCAGAGCGCTATCCTCTCGGTGGGCAAGACCGAAGAAAAGGTGGTGGCTGAAAACGGCCAGGTGGTGGTGCGCAAAGTTGCCACCATGGGCCTGTCGGTGGATCACCGCATTATCGACGGCGCGGTGGCCGCGCAATTTTTAACTAGCTTGAAAAAGAAACTCGAACGGCCAGCGCTCATGTTCATGGAGCTGGGTTGATAGCAGAGCAAGGAGGCTGAAAAGTGGCCGTTGAAATAGTTCTCCCCATGCTTGGGGTGACGGTTGAAAAAGGCACCATCATCGAGTGGCTCAAGGTCGAGGGTGATACTGTAGCCAAGGGTGAATCCCTCTACGTGGTGGAGGCCGACAAGGTCACCACCGAGGTGGAGTCGCCCGGCGACGGCATCTTGGGCCGCATTCTGGTTCCGGCCGGGGTGGAGGTTCCCGTACTCACCGTGGTGGGCGTTATCGTGGCCCAAGGCGAGGCGGTTCCAGACAACTACGAGGCCGTGGCCGGGGCTTCCGAGGCTCCCGCCCCCGCCGCCCCCGCCGCGCCGGCCGCCGAGGCCGCGCCGGCACCGGAGCCCGCGCCCGATGCCTACAGCACGGCCACTCCCCAGGCCGACGATCAAGACTACGACTACGGCGTGGCCGTGATCGGCGGTGGTCCCGGCGGTTACGTGGCCGCCATCCGCGCCGGTCAGATGGGGGCCAAGGTGATTCTTGCCGAAATGGACGCCTTGGGTGGTACCTGCCTGAACCGGGGATGCATCCCCACCAAATCCCTGTTGTCTGACGTGCACCCCCTGCACCAGATCAGCAAGTCCGCGGTGTACACCGGCGCGGGCAAGCTGGCCGCCAACCTGTCCAAGATGATGCAGCGCAAGGACGAGGTAGTAGGGCGCATGTCCGCCGGGGTGGAGGGTCTGCTCAAGGCCAATAAGGTCACCGTGTCCAAGGCCCAAGCCAAGTTCATCGACGCCCACACCCTGGAGCTCAGCGGTGCCGACGGCGCCAAGAAGGTGACCGCGGCCAAGGTGATCATCGCCACCGGCTCGCGCCCCTCGGAAGTGCCTGCCCTGCCGGTGGACGGCAAGGCGGTGATCAACAGCGATCACGCCCTCAGCCTGAAGCAGGTGCCCAAGTCCCTGGTGATCGTGGGCGGCGGGGTCATCGGTGTGGAACTGGCCACCATCTTCAGCCTTATGGGCTCCAAGGTGACCATAGTGGAGCTGCTCCCCAGTATCATCGCCGGGGAAGACCCCGAGGCGGTGGCCGCCCTCAAGACGGCCCTGGAAGAGATGGGCATCGAGATCATCACCGAGGCCAGAGCCCAAAAGGTCAAAAAGGGCAAAAACGGCCCCTCGCTGGTGATCAACGGCGCGGACGGCAAAGAGCGCACCCTCAAGGCCTCGCTGGTGCTGGTTGCCGTGGGCCGCGCGCCCAACACCGAAGGATGGGGCCGCGACGCCCTGGGCCTGGAGATGGAAGGCCCCTTTGTCAAGGTGAACGCCCGCATGGAAACCTCGGTGCCCGGGGTCTATGCCATCGGTGACGTGGTGGGCAAGTCCATGCTGGCCCACACCGCTTCGGAAGAAGGCGTGGTGGCGGTGGAAAACCTCATGGGCGAAAACCGCCAGATGGACTACGACCGCATTCCCAACTGCATCTATACCTTCCCGGAGGTGGCTTCGGTGGGCCTGAACGAGGCCCAGGCCGTCAGCCGGGGGCTCAAGGTTGGGGTGGGCAAGTTCCCCTTCCGTTTCAGCGGCAAGGCCGCGGCCATGGGCGAAGACCAGGGCCTGGTGAAGATCGTCAGCGACCCTGAGTTGGGCGAGATCCTGGGCGCCTGCATCGTGGGCCAGCACGCCACCGACCTTATCGGCGCGGTGGCCTTGGCCATGGACCTGGAGGCCGCGGTGGACGACTTGGGTGAGGTGGTCATGGGTCACCCCACCCTGGCGGAGACGGTGAAAGAAGCGGCCCTGGACTGCCTGGGGCGAGCCATCCACAAGCCCTGAGACCGTTGCGAACCTGGGCGGCCGGGATACCGGCACCCGGCCGCCCATAAATATCACTAGGCACTCCGCGACTGTGCCTGCCCATCGCGGCGCGCCCGAGTGACGCGTAGCGAGCCTCTTGTTTCAAGAGGCCCCCTAAGGAGACCCATGGATATCTTGGCCGCGTTACCCGTGCAGGCCCTGCATGGACTGGTATACGGGATGCTGCTGTTCTTGGTGGCCTCCGGCCTTACCTTGATCTTCGGCATGATGGGCGTACTCAACTTCGCCCACGGTGCCCTGTACATGCTGGGGGCCTACTTCTCCTTTTCCATTCTGCAATGGACCGGTCATTTCTGGTTGAGCCTGTTGGTGGCTCCGCTTTTGGTGGCTCTGTGCGGGGCGTTGATCGAGCGCTTTTGCCTGCGCAAGGTTCACACCTACGGCCACGCCCACGAGCTTCTGCTCACCTTCGGCATGGCCTACATCATCGAAGAGTTGGTCAAAATATTCTGGGGCAACGAGCCGCTCAGGGTGGTGCTTCCCGCCATGCTGGCCGGGTCCATTCCCCTGCTGGGCATCGAGTACCCGGTTTACCGCCTGTTCATTCTGCTCGTGTCTATTGTGGTGTTCATCATCATGTTCTTCGTGCTCTACAAGACCAGGGCGGGCATCATCGTGCGGGCCTCGGTGGCCAACAAGAACATGGTCGACGCCCTGGGCTTTAATGTGCCTTTGGTGTTTTTGGCTCTGTTCGGCATGGGCGCCTGGCTGGCCGGGCTGGCCGGGGTGATCGGAGGGCCCTACCTCATCACCAACCCGGCCATGGCCTCAACCATCATCATCGACCTGTTCGTGGTGGTGGTGGTGGGCGGCCTGGGCTCCATCCAGGGGGCGCTCATCGCCAGCCTGCTCATCGGTCAGTTGCAATCCATCGGCATCCTCATCCTGCCTCAGTTCGCCATCTTCTTTGAGTTCCTGCTTATGGCGCTGGTGCTGATCTTCCGGCCCCACGGCCTGATGGGAGAGAGCAAATGACCTCTAGCGCATTGCTCAAGCGGTTGTTGTTGGCGGCTGGGCTGCTCCTGTTGGTGGCAATGCCCTTTTTGATCGGCGAGTATCCGCTCAACATGGTCATCACCATGATCATCTACTCGCTGTTCGCCCTGAGCTACAACATTCTCTTTGGTCAGGCTGGGTTGCTCTCCTTTGGCCACGCCGCCTACTTCGGGGTGGGCGCCTATACCTCGGTGTTGCTTTTCAAGAAACTTGGATTCAGCCTGCTGCCGGGCATCCTGGGCGCCGGTTTAGCCGGGGGTATCCTGGGCATACTTCTGGGACTGTTCGTAGTGCGTTTGGGCGGCACCTACTTCGCCCTGTTGACCCTGGCCTTCAACGCCCTGATCTACAACGGGGCTGAAAAATGGCGGGATCTCACCGGCGGCGAGGACGGGGTGGCGGCCATGCGCCCGGATCTGCACATCCCCTTCTTTGGCGATGTGGAGATGTTCACCACGATCCACTGGTACTACTTTGTGCTCATCGTGGTGCTGCTTTGCACCTGGTTCTGCTGGCACTTCACCCGCACCCCCCTGGGTCGGCTCAATGAATGCCTGAGGGAAAACGAGGACCGGGCGCGCTTCATCGGCTACAACGTGTATCTGTCCAAGGTGGCGGTCAACGTGATCAGCGCCTTTTTCGCCGGCCTGGCAGGCGGCATGGCCGGAGCCTTTCAAGAGTTCGTCACCGTGACCTTCATCAACCTGGACAAGGCCACCGACGTTTTGATCATGACCTTTGTGGGCGGCTCGGGAACCTTCTGGGGGCCCATCCTAGGGGCCTGCTTCCTCACCTATCTCAATCAAATCCTGAGTGATCTAACCGAACACTGGACCCTGATCCAGGGCATTCTCTTTGTATTGTTGGTCATGTATGCACCTCAGGGTCTCAGCGGGCTCTTGATTTCGCTAAAAGACCGCTTTTGGAGTGCCCGGGCCGCCAAGCTGGGCCCGGCCGCCAAGGGGGAGGGTTAGTACCGTGAATATGTTGGAGGTCAAGGGACTGTGTAAAAGCTTTGGTGATCTTGAGATCATCTGCGGGATCAACCTGGCCGTGGAAAAGGGTCAGCGCCACGCCATCATCGGACCAAACGGCGCGGGCAAGACCACCTTTTTCAACCTGCTCAGCGGCCACTACAGGCCCACGGCGGGCGACATCTATTTCAAGGGTCAAAAAATCAGCGGCCTGCAGCCGTATCGCATCAACCGGCTGGGCCTGGGCCGCTCCTTTCAGATAACCAACGTGTTTCCCGGGCTTACGGTGTTGGAAAACGTGCGCTCGGTGGTGCTCTCGCGCCATGGGGTTCGTTTCAACTTCTGGAGCACCGTGGCGGGCATGAACGAGATCAACCGCGAAAGCATGGGCATCCTGGAGCAGATAGGGCTGGATGCCAAGGCCGATCACCTGGCCGGGGAAATGGCCTACGGTGAACAGCGCGCCCTGGAGATCGGCCTGGTGCTGGCCTCCCAGCCGGAGATGATACTATTGGACGAGCCCACCGCGGGCATGAGCATCGATGAAACCCGCGAGGCCGTCAAGCTGGTGGACCGGGTGACCGAGGGCAAGACCCTGATGATTATCGAACACGACATGGAGGTGGTGTTCTCCTTGGCGGACGTGATCACCGTGATCAGCTACGGCGAGGTGCTGGCCAGCGGCACCCCGGAGGAGATACGCAGCCATCCCAAGGTGCAAGAGGCCTATCTGGGGACGGAAGTCGCATGCTGAAGCTGGACAAGGTCAATACTTATTACGGCGAGAGCCATGTGCTCTTCGACATAAGCCTGGAGGTGAACCAGGGCGAGATAGTGGCCTTGGTGGGGCGCAACGGAGTGGGCAAGACCACCACCATGATGACCATCATGGGCCTGGTGAAACCTTCCTCCGGCTCCATCTCCTTCAAAGGCAAGGAGATAGCGGGCAAGACGCCCCATGAGATAGCCATGGCCGGGTTGGGCTTCGTGCCCGAGGAGCGCTGGATATTTCCCAACCTTACGGTGCATCAGAATCTCTTGATGGGCATTAAACCCGGCCACATGAATAAGCAGGTGGACGACGGCTGGACCATGGAGCGGGCTTACGACAACTTTCCGCGCCTGGCCGAGCGGCGCAACCAAAAGGGCGGGGTGCTCTCCGGGGGTGAGATGCAGATGCTCACCATCGTGCGCACCCTCATGGGCAACCCGGACTTGATCCTCATCGACGAGCCCACCGAGGGCCTGGCACCCATCATCGTGGAGCGAGTCAACGAGGTGATCCATCAGATCAACCACACCGGCACCACGGTGCTGCTGGTGGAGCAAAAGCTCAACGTGTGCCTGGGCCTGGCCCAGCGTTTGTACGTGCTCAGCAAGGGCGACATTAAGTGGACCGGCACTCCGGACGAACTGGAGGCACGCCAGGACATCCGCAAGGAGTACCTGGAGGTTTGATGAAATAAGGGATACAAAAGGCCGCCCCGGCGGCCGGCAACCTTACCAGGGAGAGAGGTAGGACTATGAGGAAATTTGGATTGATTTTGGCTATCGCCGCTGCCTTGGCCATGGTGGCCACCGCGGCCGTGGCTGGTGGCGTGGTGAAATTCGGCGTCAACGAGATTCGCTCCGGCGCCTTCAAGTCCAACGGCGACCGCACCATCTGGGGCATCCAGGCCGCGGTCAAGGAAGCCAACGACGCAGGCGGCCTGTTGGGCAAGAAGATCGAACTGGTGATCATGGACAACCAGATGAAGGGCGAGATCGCGGTGCGCAACGTAAAGCGCATGGTCCTGCAGGACAAGTGCGAAGTCATCATCCAGGGCTCCTCCTCGGGCGTGGGCGGCGCCATCGCCCAGACCATGCCCCGCTACAAGAAGATCTACCTGGACACCAACGCCGAGGCCATGGGCATCACCGGCGAGAACTTCACCCCCTACACCTTCCGCACCTGCTTGAACGCGGGAATGCACGTCAAGGCCCTGGCTCACTACTTCGCCAAGAAGGGTCTCAAGAAGGTCTTCTTGATCAACCAGGACTACTCCTGGGGTCATGACGTGGCCAAGTACTACAAGTTGTTCATCGAGAAGCTGGCTCCCGGCACCGAGGTGGTGGGCAGCGAGTTCCACAAGGTGTTCAACAAGGACTTCGGCCCCTACATCAGCAAGATTCAGGCCTCGGGCGCGGACTACGTGATCAGCGGCAACTGGGGCACCGACCTGACCCAGCTTATCGTGCAGTCCCGCAGCCTGGGCATGAACCTGCCCATCGGCTGCACCTTCTTGGATGACGACGCGGTGGGCGCGGTGGCCGGCGATGCGGCCATCGGCTGCGTGCAGGCCAACATGTACCTGCTGGGCGTGAACAACCCCCGGGCCAAGCAGTTCGAGGACACTTTCCACAAGACCAGCGGCGGCAAGTGGCCCAGCTTCGTGATCATGGAGGCCTACCTGGGCACCAAGATGTACATCGAGGCGGTTAAAAAGGCCGGCAGCTTTGATACCGACAAGATTATCAAGGCCTTTGAAAACATGACCTACACCGGCCCCGTGGGCAACATGACCATGCGTAAGGAGGACCACCAGAACCAGAGTCCGGCGGTGGTCGGCGTGGTGAAGGGCAAGACCAAGTACTACCCCTTCGCCTATCCCACCCCGGTTATGGTGCTCCCGGCCAAGGACGTCAGCCTGACGTTGGAGGAAAGCGGCTGGAAGCCCTACAAGGGTAAGTAATAAGACCCCTCCAGCCGGGTGGGCCGCCTTTAGGCGGTCCGCCCGGCTCCCCTATAAAATTTTGCGAGGCGGTGAGCATAATGCAGGCACAGTGGCATCACGTAGGTATTTCGGTGGCTGATCTGGATCGGGCGTTGCATTTTTACCGGGACCTTTTGGGTTTTGAGGTGGAGTGGGATCACCCTCAGAGGGGTGGGCCTGAAATGTCCAAGGTGGTGGGCCTTGACGACGTAAATGCTCACATGGTTATGCTCAGGGGATACGGCACCCATATAGAGCTTTTCGACTACCAGAGCCCCAAGGGCCAGGCGGTGGGCTCGGGCCGCCAATGCGACTACGGGCTCATACACTTCGCCCTTACCGTGACCGGCCTGCAGGGGCTTTACGACCGCCTGGTCAAAGAGGGTGTGGAGTTCAACTGCCCTCCCCAGGTGCTCAGGCCTGGGGTCTTGGCCACCTACATGAAGGACCCAGAAGGGGTTACCATTGAGTTGGTGGAATACGGCGAGGAGGCTTGATTCATGAGTTTACAAGGCAAAAGGGCGTTGGTTACCGGCGGAGCCGCCGGGCTGGGCCTGGCCATCGCCACCGCCCTGGCCGAGGCGGGCGCCAAGGTGGCCGTCTGGGACTGGCAAATAGAGTCGGCCAACCTACCGCCGGAGCGCTTTCCCATCACCGCCAAGGTGGACGTGTCCTCCAGCCTCAGGGTGGAAGCCGCGGCCAAGGAGGTTTTGGATCGCTGGGGTGGGCTGGACATCCTGGTCAACAACGCGGGCATCTGCATAACCGGATCGGTGCTGGAGCTGACCGAGCAAGACTGGGACCGGGTGATGGCCGTAAACCTCAAGGGCACCTTTTTATGCTCCAAGGCCTTTGCAAAGGCCATGCAGGAGCAGAAGTCGGGTAAGGTGATCAACCTGGGCTCGGTGGCCGCCAAGCTGGGGGGCATCGTTTCGGGCAGCGCCTACAGTGCCTCCAAAGCGGGCGTAATTTGTTTCACCAAGTCCCTGGCCAGGGAGATGGCTCCCTATGGGGTCAACGTCAACGCCATCGCCCCCGGGGTGATCGTAACCGACATGACCAAGGACCTGTCCAAGGGTGACTTCAGCAACTATGAGTCCGGCATACCCCTGGGCCGGGTGGGCGAGGCCAAGGATGTGGCCGCCCTGGCCCTGTTTTTGGCCGGGCCGGACAGCGACTACCTGACCGGCGAGATCATCGACATCAACGGCGGCCAGTACATGGACTAGGGTTTGGGCTTGATCCGGGGGAGGCGAATGATGAAGGCGCTGCGTAAACTGGCCGGCGGCGAAGGCCATGTGGAGTTGGTGGACATCCCCACTCCCTCGCCCGGCTCCGGCCAGGTGTTGCTCAGGGTAAAAAGCGTGGGCATCTGCGGCACGGACCTGCACATCTGGGAGGGCCGCTTTGACAAGGTGCGCCCGCCGGTGACCCTGGGCCACGAGTTCGCGGGCGAGGTGGCCGAGCTGGGCCCGGAGGTGGTGGGCTGGCAAAAGGGCCAGCGGGTGGTCAGCGAGAGCCAAGCCTCCTCCTGCGGTACCTGCGTTTACTGTGAGCAGGGTCAGAGCAATGTATGCCCCGAGCGCCTGGCCTATGGCTATGGGGTGGACGGGGGCATGGCCGAGTATGCCTTGGTGCGCGCCGACGGCCTGCACGCCCTGCCCGAAAACGTCAGCTTTCAGCAAGGGGCCATGGTGGAGCCTTTGGCCGTGGCCGTGCACGCGGTCATGGAGCGGGGTGTAACCCTGGGCCAGGGGCCTGCTTTGGTCAGCGGTCCGGGTCCCATCGGCTTGCTGGTGCTCATGGTGCTGGCCCAGGCCGGGGTCCCGGCGCTGGTCTGCGGCACCTCCAAGGACCAGGCCCGTCTGGAATTGGCTGCCCGCCTGGGGGCGGGGGCTACGGTCATGGTGGACCAAGAGGACCTGGGCCAGGCGGCCCAGGATTTCACGAGCGGCCTGGGCTTTGCCGCGGCCTGGGAGTGCTCCGGCGCGGGTCCGGCCCTTAGCGCGGCCCTGACCAACGTGCGCCGTCAGGGAGAGGTGGTGCAGGTGGGGCTGGCCGGGGGAGCGCCCACGGTGGACGTGGACCAGCTCACCCTCAAGGAGATCACCCTGCGTGGGGCCTTTGTGCACAACCGGGAGACTTGGGAGCGCGCTGTCCAGCTCTTGGGGGAGGGGGCTCTGGACCTGACCCCGCTTATCAGCGCGGAAATGCCGCTAGGCGATTGGCAAAGCGCCTTTGAGCTTTCCCGCGATCAGGCGGGAATCAAGTATCTGCTGCGGCCGGGAGAGTAGGTAAGCCATGGCCCAGGGAGGAACCCCTCACAATCGCCCCGCCTGGCTGGTGCAAAAGGTGCCGGACCAGGACAGCCTGCGCCGCATGCGCTCGCTCATGGAGGGCCGAGCCCTAAATACGGTGTGCGTGGAAGCCCAGTGCCCCAACCAGGGCGAGTGCTTTTCCTGCGGCACGGCCACCTTCCTCATTCTGGGCGACATCTGCACCCGGGGCTGCCGCTTCTGCGCGGTGAAAGGCGGACGGCCCGCGCCGGCCGACCCGCAGGAACCACTCCGCCTGGCCCAAACCGCCGCCGAGCTGGGGCTCAAGCACGTGGTCATCACCTCGGTGACCCGCGACGACCTGCCCGACCAGGGGGCGGGACAGTTCGCCGAGGCGGTGCGCCAGGTGAAGAAGCTTAGCCCCAACACCAGCGTGGAGGTGCTCATCCCCGACTTCCAGGGCCGGGTGGACCTGTTGGATATGGTGGCCCAGGCCGGACCCGAGGTGATCGCCCATAACCTGGAGACCGTACCCCGCTTTTACGGCCCGGTACGCCGGGGGGCCATTTACCAGCGCTCCTTGGAAGTGGTGGCCAAGGTGAAGCAGGTGGCCCCTAAGGCGGCCAGCAAGTCGGGCATAATGCTGGGCCTGGGCGAAACCCGCGACGAGGTGCTGGGAGTGCTGGCTGATCTGCGCGGGGCCGACTGCGACATCCTCACCTTGGGGCAGTATTTGGCCCCGTCCACGGCGCATGCTCCGGTGGAGCGCTTTGTGCCGCCCGAGGAGTTCGAGGAGCTCAAGCGGCAGGCCCTGGCCATGGGCTTCAAGTACGTGGCCTCCTCGCCCTATGTGCGCAGCTCCTACCGGGCCGACCGGGCCTGGCGGGCGGTGCAAGAGGCAGCGGGCGCTTAGCTCTCAGATGCCAGGCAAAAAGACAGGGGCCCGGTGATGCACCGGACCCCTGAATGCGTTTGAAAGCCTGGTCTAGGCCAACAGGGCCGCCTTGACCGCGTCGCCCATCTCAGTGGTGCCGGCGCTGCCGCCCATGTCCTTGGTGCGCACCTCACCCTTTTCCAACACCTTGATCTCCGCGTCCTGCACCGCCTGGGCCGCCTCGGCCTCGCCCAGGTGATCCAGCATCATGCGCACCGACTCGATGGTGGCGATGGGGTTGACCACCCCCTTGCCCGCGTACTTGGGGGCCGAGCCGTGGATGGGCTCGAACATGGAGGGAAAGTCCTTCTCCGGATTGATGTTGCCGCCCGCGGCAAAGCCCATGCCTCCTTGAAGCATGGCCCCCAGGTCGGTGATGATGTCGCCGAACAGGTTGCTGGCCACCACCACGTCGAAGTACTCGGGGTTTTTAACCATCCACATGGTCATGGCGTCCACCAGGGCCAGGTCCTGCTTTATGTCCGGGAAGTCGGCGGCCACCTCGCGGTATATCTTGTCCCAGTAGACCATGGAGTAGTTCAGGGCGTTGGACTTGGTGCAGTTGGTGACCATGCCCACCTGCTCACCCTCCACCCGGCCCTTGCGGCTGCGAGCCAGCTCAAAGGCGTAGCGGATGACCCGGTCGCAGCCCTTGCGCGAGAAGATGGCGGTCTGATAGGCAAAGCCCTCGGGCGCGTCGGGCTTGAAGTAGCCGCCGGTGCCCGCGTACTCGCCCTCGGTGTTCTCGCGCACCACCATGAAGTCCACGCTTTCGGGGGTGGCGGTGCGAATGGGGGTGTACACCCCAGGGTAGAGCTTGATGGGCCTGAGGTTCACGTACTGGTCAAAGCCCTTGCGGATCTCCAGCAGGATGGTCAGCGACACGTGATCCGGCACCTTGGCCGCGTCGCCGATGCAACCAAGGAATATGGCGTCAAAGTCTTTGAGCGTGTCCAGCTTGTCCTTGGGGCCCATCTCGCCGTGCTTCAGGTAGTAGTCGCAGCTCCAATCATAGCTTTCCACCTTGCAACTGAAGCCGAACTTGTCGCCCGCGGCAGTGAGTATCTTGACGGCCTCCTGGGCTATCTCGTTTCCAACCCCGTCTCCGGGGATGTTGGCAATGGAGTAGGTCTTCATGGTCGTATCTCCTCCGGGGCACCGCGGGGCGATGCCGGGTGTTGGTTGCTTGCGGTCGTTGGAAACCAAGCACGGCGGCACGTTGGCCTGGAAAACGCGAAATGGTTTTAACCCTCGTGAGGGTCCAGATTCCAGCCCGCTGGCCGGAAAAAGGCCTCGCCATGTTTCTTACAGAACCGAGTGGCTGGTTGTCAATAAATTTAAGTGCTTAGAACACATTGTGTCACGCGGTGGCCGGGTGAAGCGCTTTTGTTGTACATTGGGCGTGGCGCGCACCGGTCGGTGTGCGCGAGGCGGTTAAGGCAAAAACCGGGAAAGGCTAAGCATGGCATCGCTGTTCGACTCCACCAGCCTGGCGGGAATACCCCTGCGCAACCGTTTGATGCGTTCGGCCACCTGGGAGCGCATGGCCGACGAAAAGGGCCGCCTGACCTCCCGCCTGGAGCAGACCCTACTCACTATCGCCGAGGGCGGTGCATCCCTGATCTTTCCCGGTTACGCCTTTGTAATGGCCCAGGAGCAGCCCAACCCGGGAATGCTGGGCATTTACCAAGACGCCTGCGTGCCGCAGTTGCAGCGGCTTACCGATGGCGTGCACCAGCGGGGCGCGGCCATTGGACTGCAGCTGGCTTACGGGGGCTCCTTCACCTTTTTCCGGCCCGAGGGGCGCGAGATCTGGGGGCCTTCGGCGGTGCCTCATCCGGCCAGCGAGGTGGTGCCCAAGGCCATGACCCAGGGGGACATAGAGCGCCTGGTGGAGGCCTTTGCCCTGGCCGCTGGACGGGCAAAGCGGGCGGGCTTTGACTGCGTGCAAATGCACAGCTCCCACGGCTACTTGCTCAGCCAGTTCCTTTCGCCCTATTTCAACCGCCGCGACGACGCCTATGGTGGATCTGTTCAAAACCGCTGTCGCATCCACCGGGAGATACTTGCCGCCATTCGCCGGGTGACTGGAGACGGCTTCCCGGTGCTTATAAAAATAAACAGCGCTGATCACATGCCCGGCGGGCTAAGCGCGGCCGACAGCCTGGAGGCCTGCCGCATTCTGGACAGACTGGGCATAAGCGGCATAGAGGTCAGCGGAGGGCTGCGCAGCAAGGACCCGGACACCTATTTTGTAAAGCCTCACATCCTCAAGCCCGAGCTGCAGTGCTATTACCGCCGCTACGCCGCCGAGGTGGCCAAGGCGGTAGAGGCCCCGGTGATTTTGGTGGGGGGAAATCGCAACGCGAGGATGCTGCAAGAGATTCTGGACAATACGGCCATCTCCTACTTTTCCTTAAGCCGCACCTTGATCAGCGAGCCGGACCTGGTGAACCGCTGGCGCGAGGACCCGGACCACCAGCCCCGCTGCCTCTCCTGCAACAAATGCTTCGACCCCGGCGGGCACATCTGCGTGCTGGACCGCCAGGGCGATCGGGAAGCTTGAGGCGGCCACGGCGCCGGTCTTAGTTGTTTTCGTTTCTACTGTAGATTTGCTTTAGGGTGGCCAAAAGGCCGGCCTTGTCCTGTGCGGAAAGGTCACCCACGAACTGGTCGATGTGCTTTTCTTTTTCCGGCTGAATATTCTCCAGAGCCTTCCTGCCCTTGGGGGTGATCTCCAACAGGGTGACCCGTTCGTCCTGGGTGTAGCGCTTGCGCAAAAGGAAACCGTCGCGCTCCATGCGCTTGGCCACGCCGGTCATGTTGGCTCCGGTGACCAACAGGATGTTGCTCACCTTGGTGATGGTGTTGGTGCCGTCTTCAGAGGCGTTGAGCACCCTGAGAACGTTGTACTGGGTAAAGGTGAGGCCATAGTTCTTGAATATTTCCGATGAGGTCTTTTTGAAAAGTTCGGAAACACGGACCATGCTCATCAATACTTTTTCATCAACGCTGAGACTGCTTCTGTATTTGCTGCCGTTCATGAGATCGATCCGGGTATGGGTTATAAGCTTAAGATGTTAATTAAACATAGTATTTATCAAAAATTATGTCAATACGCAAAAGTTACTAACAGAGAACCATAATTAATCATGCCGTGACTCGCGGTCATATGATGCTGATTTTAAAAAATAATACCCTTTCAATCATCAACTTAAACTAAATACTTTCCCTTGGCTTGGTAGGGCTGGGCATCGCGGGCCCGGCGGTCGTTTTGGGCGAGGAGCTCCTATTTTTAAAGCATATCCTGTTCGCCTTTGCTGGATTTGATAAAGGTTGCCCTTTATTTTATTAATAAAATTAAAGACTAATAATAAGTATTGCTTCGTTAGGAAAAACCCTTGACAGCTTCAAGGTAAACATTTAAATAAATAATATATT
This sequence comes from Deltaproteobacteria bacterium, assembly GCA_020444205.1. Classification (GTDB taxonomy): domain Bacteria; phylum Desulfobacterota; class Desulfarculia; order Desulfarculales; family Desulfarculaceae; genus Desulfoferula. The sequence goes on from JAHLLJ010000025.1 coordinate 22,476, forward strand.
AACTATATGGCGAGCACTGCGAGGAGGGCCCGATGCAAATCAAGGCAAAGCTAGCGGAGATAGTGGGAAAGGAGCATGTGGGCGCCACCCGCAAAGTCCTTCTTCCCTATTCCAAGGACCATAGCCTGTTGGAGTGCAACGGCTTGGCCGATGTGGTGGTCTGGCCGGAAAACGCCGAGCAGGTACAAAAGATAGTCCAACTGGCAAACGAGATAAAAATGCCGGTGATTCCGGTAAGTTCTGAGCAGCACTTCCATGGCAGCACCCTGCCCAAGATGGGCGGGATAATCATGGACCTCAGGCGCATGAACCAAATTTTGGACTATGATGTGCCCGATCGCTTGGTGCGTATCGAGCCGGGGGTGACCTGGGGCCAGCTCCAGCCCGAGCTTATGAAGATAGGCCACCGCATCGTCATGCCGCTTATGCCCCTGGCCAACAGCTCGGTGGTGGCCAGCCTGCTGGAGCGCGAGGTGCCCACCAACCCCCGCTACGAGTACGGCGAGCCCATGACCTCCAACGAGGTGATCTGGGGCTCGGGCATGCGCTTCCGCACCGGCTCGGCCAGCGTGCCGGGCTTCCCGGAAAAGGCCGATTCCAAGGGCGGCAACCCCGAAGGGCCGGGCACCAACTGGTACCGCTTCTTCCAAGGGGCCGAGGGCACCATGGGGGTGGTCACCTGGTCCATCGTCAAGTTCGAGTATCTGCCCGAGATCGACAAGACCTACTTCATCACCTTTGACAACATCGGCGAGGCCATCGAGCCCCTGTATCAGATGCAGCGGCGCATGATCGGCAACGAATGTTTCCTCATCAACAACCAGGTGGGTGCCCTGATCTTCGGCGACGGCAGCACAAAGACCTACCAGTCGCTCAAGCGCCAGCTTCCGCCCTGGTTCATCGTGCTGGTGCTTTCCGGTCCGCCGCGCTCTCCGGAGGCCAAGCTGGCCTACGAAAAGAAGGCCCTGGACGAGGTGTGCGCCAACCAGCCCAGCGTGCTCAGGGTGGACGAATCCCTGCCCGGCGCGGTGGGCCTGGAGCGTAAGCTGCCCGACATGCTGCGCAACCCCTGGCCGGCCGAGCGCAGCTATTGGAAGCACCAGCTCAAGGGCGCATGCGAGGACCTGCTGTTCATCGCCAAGATGGAACAGGCGGCCGCCTTCACCGAGCTGGTCACCGAAACCGCCGGGGCCCACGGCTACGACGTGCGCCGGATGGGCGTGTATCTACAGCCCATCGAGCAGGGGAGGGCCTGCCACCTGGAGTACCAATTCTATTACGACCCGGACGACGAGACGGACAAGGCCATGGTCAAGGCGCTCTACATGGACGCGGCGGCCAAGCTGTTCGAGCAGGGGGCCTTCTTCTCCCGGCCCTACAGCCTGCTTTCACCCATGGTGTTTGAAAAGGCCCGCGGCTACACCAACACCATTACCCGGGTGAAAGAGGTGTTGGACCCCAACTACATCATGTGCCCCGGCAATGTCTGTTTCTAAAGGAGGCGGCCAAATGATCGTGGAAGGATCGTTGGAGCTCAAAGACTACATGTACGAAATGCGCCGGTGCATGCGCTGCGCCAGCTGCAAGTGGCTCGACCACATCTACATGCCTGATAACCGTTTCGTGTACCGCTGCCCCAGCTACGGCAAGTACTACTTCTCCAAGGTGGCCTACGGCCGCCTTAAGCTGGGTCTGGCCCTGACCGAAGACCGCCTGAGCGACTCCCCGGGCATGAAGGACATGGTGTTCCAGTGCCTGATGTGCGGGGCCTGCGATAGCGGCTGCAAGCGCAACCTGGACCTGGAGATCACCAACTCTCTGGAGGCCCTGCGCGGCCACATGGTGGACAAGGGGAGCTTCCCCAAGCAGCACCAGAAGCTCATCGACAATGTGGTCAAGACCAAGAACCGCTATGGCCTGCCCGCCAAGGAGCGCACCGCCTGGAAGCCCACCAAGGCCAAGAAGAAGGCCGACACAGTGTACTTCGCGGGCTGCGGCGCCTCCTACAAGGAGACCAAGGTGGCCCAGGCCACGGACAAGATCCTGGGCGCCATGGGCGGCTACATGCTCATGCCTGGTGAGCAGTGCTGCGGCCATCCCCTGTTCGCCATGGGGCACTACGATGCTTTCAAAAAGCAGATGGAAGCAAATCTCAAGGCCATGGCCAAAACCGGGGCCAAGCGTTTGGTCACCGCCTGCGCCGAGTGCTACAAGACCTGGAAGGTCGACTACCCCCGCCTGATGAAGAGCAACACCGCTGATCTTCCTTTTGAAGTGGTGCACATCACCGAACTGGTGGACGAGGCCCTGAATAAAGGCGAGCTGGAGTTCAAGGGCAAGCTGGATATGAAGCTGGCCTGGCACGACCCCTGTAACCTGGGCCGCATGTCCGAGCCCTACACCCATTGGGAGGGCGGCCGCGGCCAATGGGGCTGCCTGGAGCCCGCCAAGGGCTTCAAGGCCAAGCAGTTCAACCGGGGCACCGCCGGAACCTACGAGCCTCCCCGCAACATCCTGGCGGCCATGGACGGCGTACAAGTGCTGGAGTTCAAGCGGCACCACGAGTTCTCCTGGTGCTGTGGCGGCCATGGCGGAGTGCCCGAGGCCTACCCCGATCTGGCGGCCTACGCGGTGGACGAGAGGCTGGAGGAGGCCAAGGCCGTGGGAGCCGAGGCCGTGGTGAGTGCCTGCCCCTACTGCAAGCAGCAGTTCGAGGCGGGCCAGAAGAAGCGGGACCATCAGGTCCAGGTCTTCGACATCACCGAGCTGATCGCCCAGGCGCTATAGAGAAAGGAAGAGGCCATGCCCAAAGTTACCGAAAAGGTATCCAAGGCGGCTTACAACGCCCTGCAAAATATAGTTGGACCCGAGTGGGTCACCGACGACGTGGCCATTACCGAGAGCTACGTCAAGGGCGGTGAGATCCACGACTGCATCTACCAGCGCGGCCAGCAGCCTCCCGGCGTGGTGGTCATGCCCAAGGACACCGAGGAGGTGCAGAAGATCGTCAAGGTCTGCATGCGCTACCATCTGCCCTACACTCCCATCGGGGCCTTCTGGGGGGTGCACTGCGGCGGCAAGGTGCCCTTCCACGTGTCCATCGACCTGTCGCGCATGCGCTCGCTGGAGTGGGACGAAAAGCACATGGTGGCCATCGTGGGGCCGGGCCAGGTCCACTCGCCGCTGCAGGCCGAGGCCCAGGAGCGGGGCATGTACACCATGACCCCGGGCGGCGGCTCCCAGGCGGCGGTGATCGGCAACATGCTCACCTGCAACTACTCACCCCTCAACTACCGCCTGGGTCTGGCCACCCGGCGCATCCTGGGGGTGGAGTGGGTGCTGCCCAACGGCGAGGTGATCCGCCTGGGTTCCCTGGCCACCAGCGACGACCCCTACTGGGGAGAGGGCCCCGGCCCGGACCTGCGCGGTCTGCTGCGCGGCTATCTGGGCTGGTGGGGCAAGGTGGGCATCATCACCAAGATGGCCATTAAGATGCATCCCTTGTTCCTGCCCGAGCGCATGCAGCCGGTGGAGCGGGGCATGCTCTCCACCCTGGAGTTCCCGGACAACCGCATCAAGTGGTACAACTTCCGCATGCCTTCCGAGGAGGCCATGCACGACGCCATGCGCGAGATCGCCCGCTGCGAGATCGGCGCGGCGGTGATGCGTGTGCCCACCATCTGGCGCTACCGGGGCAAGTCCCGCTCTCGTGAGGACTTCTGGAGCAAGTGGGGTCCGGACGAGAAGAAGATCCGCGACTCCCGCGCCACCAGCTCCATCTGCCGGGTGCTTCTGATCGGCTACACCAGCGAGGAGCAGCTCCAGTACGAAGAGTCGGTGCTCATGGACATCATGGACGAGGTGGGCGGCGAGCTGGGCCGCACCAAGCAGTCCGACCAGTCCTGGATCAAGAACGCCGACTCGGCGGGCATGTGGTGGCCGGCCGGCGGCTACGTGTCGGTGGAGTTCGTGGTGGAGACCCTGGAGCACTCCTTTGCCCGGGGCAAGACCCTTCTCAAGGAGAAGGAGGCCAAGTTCACTCCGCCGCTGGTGGACGAGTACGGCGAAGAGGGCTGGATCCAGATGACCGACATGGGCCACACCAGCTACTTCGAGTTCCTCATCCAGTGGGACCCGGAGCACCCCATGGGCAAGTACGAGTCCGGCGAGTACAAGGCCTGGGAGCACTGGGTGGCCAGCCAGCGCACGGCCATCGACCACGGCCAGTTCACCGCCAACATCGGCAGCCTGAGCGTCATGGGCCTCACCGGCCCGGCCTTTGGCCCCAACTACGGCGAGATCTACGACAAGGTGCGCCAGGCGGTGGACCCCCTGGACATCTCCAATCCGCCTCTGGACTTGCACGACCGGGTGATCAACGAGTTCGCGCCCAAGTGGAAGGAAGATTACGACTTCCAGACCTGGACCGATCTGATGCACGACGGCAAGGAGTGGTGGAAGGTCCTGACCAGCCGGGATATTGAGTGGAAGGACTGCCTGCCGGAGTGGTACTGGGACCGCGACGACAAGGAAATAGGTTGACCCTGGGGAGGGCCGGAGCCAAAAATTAGGCTCCGGCCCATCCCATCCTTTTCGCGGGAGTCAATCAATGTCCAACACTCATATGGCGGTTGTGGGCATCGGCGCCACCGGCGCGGTGCTGGCCGCGGCACTACTGAAACAGCGCCTGGACACGGTGCTGGTGGCCTCGTCCGAGGCCAAGGCGCAAACTCTGAAAGAAAATGGCCTACGCGTGGGCGGTTTCCTGAACTACCAGGTGCCGGTTACGCGCGCGAAGGGCGGCGTGGCCAAACTGGCCGACGACCCGCCGGGCACGATTATTTTAGCCACCAAGACCTTTCACTTGCCCAAAGTGCTCGACGAGTTGGCCGGTGTTTTCCAGCCGGGCATGAAGATCGTCAGCGCGCACAACGGCCTGGGCACCGAGGACCTCATCGCCGAGCGCTTCGGCCCACAAGCGGCCCTGCGCATGTCGCTCAACTACGGGGTGGGCTTTGAGGCCCCCGGCCAGGTGCAGGTGGCCTTTTTCAACCGTCCCAATCATTTGGGGGTGGTTGACCCGGCCGGCGAGGCAGCGGGGCGGGAGCTGGCCGAAGCCCTGACCCAGGGCGGCCTGGACACCGAGCTGGTGCCGGACATCAAGCTGTTCATCTGGAAAAAGATGATCATGAAGTGCACCATGGCCAACATCTGCGCGGTGACCGACCGCACCATCCGGGCCTGTCTGGACGACCCGCCCACCCGGCGCATCGCCGACGCCTGCTTCCAGGAGATTCTGGGCGTGGCCAAGGCCAAGGGCTACGATCTGGGGCCTGACTACCTGGACCAGGTGATGGGCTATCTGGACAAGGTGGGGGCGCACAAGGATTCCATGTGCGTGGACCTGGCCAACCGCCAGCCCACGGAGATCGAGTTCCTGGGCGGCAAGGTGTGTGAGTATGCGGCAGAAGAGGGCCTGGAGGTTCCCCACTATCAGGTGATGACCGATCTGGTGCGGGCCCTGGAGAACAACTACCTGAAGGCATAGAGCCGCTACGGCGGCAAGGGAAGGCTGAGCCCCAGGCCATGGCGGATGTACTGCTCATAGATACCAACACCACGCCCTTTAACGAGGCCTTCCCGGTCTACCCCATCGGCCTGGATTACTTGCAAGGGGCCTTGGCCAAGAGCGGCTTGGGCAACGCCAAAATACTGGACCTGACCAGGGCGGGCGGCCCCCTGAGCTCACGCGATCTGAGCGAGCGGGGGGCGCGTAGCCTGGCCTTGATAAAGCAGGCGATCGACTCCCAACCCTGGGACGCGATCGGCCTGAGCCTGCGCAACATCGACTCCACCTATCCCACCCTCGAGGGCCAGGCGGAGCTGCATCACTATCTGCCTCAGCTAACCGCTTACCTGAACTGTGTGCAGGAAAATGCGGCATCGGATACCCATGTACTGCTGGGAGGCACCGGATTTTCCATGATGCCCGGGGCCTTCCTAGAGGGCCGCCCGGACACCTGGCACGGCCTGGTGGGTCCGGCCGAGAGCGCCTTTGTGGACACGGTGGGCAGCATCATCGAAGGCAAAGAGCCCCCCCGCCTGGCCCGGCAGGGGGGCGAAGGCATCCTGGGCTGCCTGCGAAACCGCGAGCTGCTGTCCCGTTACCTGGAGCTGCCCATAGGCGAGGGCACCTTTGGCCTACGCACCAAAGTGGGCTGCGGACAGGCCTGCGGCTACTGCCCCTATCCCTTGATCAACGGCCCAGGGCAGCGCTTCAAAGACCCGGCCGAGGTGGCGCAGGAGCTCAAGCTGTTGGCCTCGGTGCACTGGGAGCGGCCCGAGCCCGTGCCCCTGCGCTTCATGTTTGCCGACGACATCTTCAACCGCCCGGTGGCTCACGCCAAGGCGGTGCTGGCGGCCATGCAGGAAGAGGGGATCATCCCTTACTCTTGGCACGCTTATCTGGACCCGGCCCAGATTGACCGGGAGTTTTTGGAGCTGGTCAAGGACACCAACGGCTGGTGCCGTCATGAGCACCCGGACGGCAGCGGCGGCCGGGCCATGTTCTTCCCGTTCGACCTGGAGAGCGGTAGCGACCGCATGCTCTCGCGCCTGGGCAAGCCTTACAACAGCGAAGAGCTGCTGGCCTCGGTGGAGGAGTTCCAAGGGGCCGCGTCCGACTGGCTGACCAGGGGCGAGCTGGATCATGTGGCCTTTGGCTTTCATCTGCTCATGGGCTATCCCGGCGAGGATGAGGCCAGCGTGGCCGAGACCTGCGACTTGATAAACCGCACCCAGCCCCACCAAGTGGCAGTGCAGCTGGGGGTAAGGGTCTACCCGGACACTCCCCTGGCCCGGCGCACCAGAGGCGAGCTGTGGCGCGAGGAAAAAGACCTGTACCAACCCACCTTCGTGCCTGTGGACGAAAATGCGGTGCTGGGCTGGCTGCGCCAACATCTGGACGCGGCCTATGACCGCCTCAGCCGCAAGGGCAACATGCTGCTAATCAGCCAGGGCGAGTGAAACCAGCGCAAGCGACATCCCATTAAATAAGGGGGTCCTCATGGACTTTGATCTGAGCGAAGAGCACAAACTCATCCAGGAGACGGCGCGGCGTTTCGCCCAACAAGAGATTGCGCCGGTGGCCAAGCAATATGATCGCGAGGAGAAATACCCCCGTGAGCTGGTGCTCAAGGCGGCGGAGATCGGCATGGTGGGGCCCACCATCCCCGAGGAGTACGGCGGGCCGGGATTCGGCTTTTTCGAACAGGCGCTAATCGTGGAGCAGATGGCCCGGGTGGATCTGGGTATCACCCAGGCCATTGAGTCGGCCGCCTTTGGCGCGCAAAACATCGCCTTCTTCGGCACTGAGGAGCAAAAGCAGAAATATCTGCCCAAGCTGGCCAGCGGCGAGGCGGTGGCCGCCGGGGCCTACACCGAGCCCGACGCGGGCACCGACGTGGTGGCCGCTCGCACCAAGGCGGTGGCTGACGGCGATGAATGGGTGATCACCGGCAACAAGATGTTCATCACCAACGGCACGGTGTGCGACTTCATGGCCGTGTTCTGCCTCACCGACCCGGAGGCGGCCTCGCCCCACCAGCGCCACAGCCTCATCATGGTGGAATCGGACCGGTCTGGAGTGACCGCCACCCCCATCAAGGGCAAGATGGGCCTTAGGGCCAGTGACACTGCGGAGGTTTCTTTTGAAGAAGTCCGGGTGCCCCTGGACAATCTGGTGGGTACCAGGGGCCAGGGTTTCAAGCAACTCATGCACTTTTTCGACGCTACTCGCACCACCGTGGCCGGGCAGGGAGTGGGCCTGGCCCAGGGCGCCCTGGACCTGGCCGTGGCCTATGCCAAGGAGCGGGTGACCTTTGGCCGCCCCCTGATAAGCAACCAAGCCATTCAATTCACCTTGGCCGAAATGGCCACCCGCATCGAGCTGGCCCGCCAGGCCACCTACCGGGCCGCCTGGCTGGTGGACCAGGGCCGCCCGGACCCGGTGTTCAACTCCATGGCCAAGTACTACTCTGGGGAGATGGCGGTGTGGGTGTGCAACCAGGCCTTGCAGATCCACGGCGGGTACGGCTTTGTGGATGAGTACGACATCTCGCGCTTCTACCGGGACGCCAAGATCCTGGAGATCTATGAGGGCACCAAGGAAGCGGAAAAGATGGTCATCGCCAAAAAGCTGTTTTAAAGAGGTAGCGCAACATGAGTCCGCAACAAGGTGGAACCAGCGAACAAGCAGAACGTGAAACAGCCAGGGGCATCAAGATGGAGCTTTATGGCGTGGAAATGCGCCAGAAAAGAGTGAGCCGCAGCAGCCCCCACCAGGGGCGCGTCTACCTGCCCCTTAGCTGGCTGGGCAAACGGGTGAAGATAGTGAGGGTGGATTAGGGCTCGGGGGCGGCGGGTGCATCTTCTGTTTAAAATACCGATTTTATTGTAGAAATTAAATATAGACTTTCGCCCGGCCTTACCAACTAGCGAATTTATTAATAGTAAACCTATACAATTGTTTTTGATAATTCAGGAGCCCGGCTACACCAAGCTTACGCGCAACGGCTTAACAAATTGAAATTAAAGCAATAAATGTAAAAAATACTTACCATCTATCATAAGTGGCTAATATGGGTTGAGATTTTGACCAAGATCGCCCGGCTCCCGTTTTACGGCCTCCATCCACGACCGGAACGGAGCATTCTAAACACAAGTCCAGTTTTTTGCGTTTATAGAAATGGTTATCCCCTTGGGCGAGGAATGGAACCTGTTGATTATAGAAAACTACTTGACAGAAGCAAAAAGATTAAACTATAAAATAATTAACTATAAATTAATGAGGCATCGCATCTTTGCCAGCTTCATGCCCGTGGAACGAACACCGGTCGCAACAACTTTGAACGTCACAAACAATGGGTAGAAAACCACAGCACTGATTACAACAATTACCCCCCGGAACGCCACATTTGGGCCCCGGAGCTGAAACAACCCAAAGGCCTCTTCTTTCCGTTGTTTATGAGGGGCGGCCCTGCCGCATCCTTTAAAAACCGAAGCAAAGGAGGGTTCGGATGGTGGCTAATGTTATTGGGCCGTGGAGGGGATTTTTCCGGCTCGGGGTTGCGCTTTTGTTGGCGGCGGCCTTTCTTCTGGCCCCGGCCGGCGCGGCCATGGCCAAGGATACCTATGTAATCAAAGCCATTTCAGCCTTTCCCAAGAACCACCCCCACAACCTGGGCCTGCCCCTGTTCATTAAACTGGTTCAGGAAAAATCCGGAGGCCGTCTGAAGATCAACTGGCTGGGCGGTCCCGAGGTGGTCAAGACCTTTGACCAGGCCGAGGCCCTGCGCCGGGGCTCGGTGGACATGCTGCTGTACAATCCCTTCTCCTTTTTCAAACCCCTGGGCGCGGTGTTCATGTGTCGCGGCCTGTCTCAGATTCCGGCCTGGCAGGAACGCCAGTCCGGGGCCTTTGATCTGTGGGTGAAGATATTCCGCGAGAAGGTAAACGCCGAGTACTTGGGCTCGCTCAACTCCCTGGTGCCTTTCCGCTTGTTCCTCAACAAGAAGATCGACGGTGTGGACGGGCTCAAGGGTCTCAAGATCAGGGTGGCTCCCTTGTACATGCCCTGGATGAAGGCCCTGGGGGCCAAGCCCATCACCATCCCGCCCATGGAGATCTACACCGCCATGCAGCGCGGCGTGGTGGACGGCTTTGTGTGGCCTGCCTACGCCATACCCGGCCTGGGCTGGCACGAGGTCACCAAGTACATGGTCATCCCCGGCGCTTTCCAGATTGAGCCTGCCACCATCGTCAATCTGGACAAGTTCAACGAATTGCCCAAGGACCTGCAAAAGGTGCTCAAGGACGTCACCGAGATCATGGAAGGCATCGACACCGCCCGCTCCTTGGTGCGCATGGAGACCGACTGGAAGATCATGAGCGCCGCGGGCATGAAGAAGCTGGTCCTGCCGCCGGCCGACGCCAAGAAGTTCGTGGACACGGCTAACAACGTGACTTGGGAGTACGTGATCAAGCAGGCTCCCAAGTACGCGCCCGAGATGCGCAAGCTGACCGCCAAGAAGAAGTAAACCCATTGCCCCGGCTCCCAGCCCGGGAGCCGGGGCGCAGCGCCTGCTCCGGCGCGCCGGGTGGACCCGGTGCGTTGCCAACCCCTTGGGAGGCATATGGCCAACAAGGCGTTAAAGGTGTTCGACGGCCTGGTAACGGCGGGAGCCGCGGCCGCGGGCCTCATATTTTTGTTCATGATGGTAGTGGTGTGCGTGGACGTAATCATGCGCTACTGGTTCCAGAGCCCCATGGGGTGGGTGGTGGAGGTGTGCGAATACCTTTTGCTCTACGTCACCTTCCTGGGCGCGGCCTGGCTGTTGCGTCGCAACGGCCACGTGCGGGTGGACCTGATCTATTTTTATTTGAGCGATAAATCCATCGCCCGCCTCAAGCTCATCACCGCCATAGCGGGCACCTTGGCCTGCGCCATTCTTTTCATCATCGGCTGCGAGTCCACCGTGGACGCATATATCCGCGGCAATCCAGAGATAAAGACCCTGAGCATTCCCAAGTGGACCCTGCTGTGGGTAATCCCCTATGGAAGCCTCATGCTGACCATTCAATTCGCAAGGCAGGTTTTGGAGCACAGGCAACAGTACCGGGAGCTCGCTTCCGGACAAACACCCAGCAAGGCGGCCTGAGGTAACTATGGAATGGTGGTGGACCCTAGCCCTGATTTTGGGCGGACTGCTGGCCATCTTGGCCACCGGTCTGCCGGTGGCGTTCAGTTTCCTGGTGGTCAATCTGATAGGCGCCTACTGCCTGTGGGGCGGCTGGTCCGGGCTGGCCCAGCTGGTGGACAGCATCTACAGCTCGGTGACCATGTTTTCCCTCTTGCCCGTGGCCCTTTTCGTGCTCATGGGCGAGCTGCTCTTACACTCCAGGCTGGCGCTCAAAGCTATCGACATCGTGGACTCCTGGCTGGGACGCCTGCCTGGCAGGCTGAGCCTGGTCACCCTGGGGGCGGGCACCATGTTCTCCTGTCTCAGCGGCTCCAGCATGGGCACCACGGCCATGCTGGGCTCCATCATGATTCCGGAGATGGAAAAGCGCGGCTACAAGCCGGCCATCAGCGTCGGCTCGTGCATGAGCGGCGGCCTGGCCATGATCATCCCGCCCAGCGCCCTGGCGGTGATCTTGGCCTCCATAGCACAGGTATCGGTGGGCAAGGTCCTGGTGGGCGGCCTGCTGCCCGGGCTGCTGCTGGCCGGGCTCTATGTGCTCTACATCGTGGGACGCTGCTACCTGAACCCCACCATCGCCCCAAGCTACCAGCCCGAGCCCATACCGCTCAGTAAAAAGCTGGTCGTGTCGGTCAAGTACCTGCTGCCCATGTCCGGAGTGGTGTTCGTGGTGGTGGGGCTAATCTTCTTGGGCGTGGCCACGCCTACCGAGTCCGCGGCCATGGGGGCCATGTCCGTGGTGATCCTCTGCGCGGCCTACCGCCGCCTCACCTACGAGGTCCTCAAGAAATCGGTGGTGGGCACCCTCAAAATCGCGGTGATGATGTTCGCCATCCTCACCGGATCCTTGGCCTTTAGCCAGCTTTTGGCCTACACCGGGGCCACCTCGGGGCTGGTGGAGTTTGTCTCCGGGCTGCCCCTGCATTCCATTTTTCTGATGATAGCCATGCAACTGGTGCTGTTGGTCCTGGGCACCTTTATGGAACAGATATCCATCATGATGATCACCCTGCCCATCTTCATGCCCCTGGTAAAGGCCCTGGGCATCAATGAGGTGCTGTTCGTGATCATCATGCTGGTCAACCTGGAGGTGGCCATGAAAACGCCGCCCTTTGGGTTTCTCTTGTTCGTCATGCGGGGGGTGGCCCCGGAAAAGGTCACCATGGGGGACATCATTCGCTCCACCATCCCCTTTGTGATTATCGACATGGTGGCCATCGCCTTGATGATGGCCTTCCCGGTCATTGTTTTGCTGCTGCCGGAGCACATCATGCACTGACCCGGCCTTGATCAATCAACTCGCCTCAGTGGAGTAGAGCACATGCATATGGGAGACATGCTGCGCAGGACCGCGGGCCGGGTGCCCGACAAACCCGCGCTTATAATGGGGGAGGACTCCCTCACCTACGGCCAACTGAACCGCCGGGTAAACAAGCTGGCCAATGCCTTGCTCGGCCAGGGGCTGGCCAAGGGCGACAGGGTGGCGGTGCTCACCAACAACTGCATCGAGTTCTTTGAGATATACCTGGCCTTGTGCAAGTCCGGCGGGGTGCTGGTGCCCATCAACAACCTGCTGCGCCTGGGCGAGTTGAACAAGATCACCGCCTATATGAAGCCGAGCAAAATCATCTACCACCATGACTTCCAGGAGTTGGTGCTTGAGGTGATGGCGGATAATCCTTCCCTGGAGAGTGCCATCTGCCTGGGCGGGGATCCGGCGCCGGGCCATTCGGCTTATGAGGCCCTAATGGCCGAGGGCAGCGAGGACGAGCCTGGGGTGGAGGTAAAGGGTGAGGACCTGATGAGCATCTTCCTCACCTCCGGCACCACCGGCAGGCCCAAGGGGGCGCTCAGGACCCACCACCAAAACTGCCTCAACGCCTTGAGCGCGGCCATTGAGGTGGGCCTCAAACCCGACGACCGGGTGCTGCTGTTGTTCCCCTTTTACCACGTCACCTTTGAGGACCGATTCTGTCACCTGCTGATGGGCAACACCTTTGTTTTGCGCCGGGAGGGAAGCTTTGATCCTGCTCAGGTGCTGGACCTGTTGTCCCGGCACCGCATCACAATATGCCAGTTCGTGCCCACCATGATCAGCAGCATGCTGGAGAACAAGGACATCGAGACCTACGATCTCAGCTCCCTGCGCCTTATCCTCTACGCCGCCGCGCCCATGCCGGTGGAGCTGCTTAAAAGGGCCATGGGGCGTTTCCAGTGCGGCTTTATGCAGTTCTACGGCCAGACCGAAACCGGGCCCATGACCACCATACTCAGGCCCGAGGACCATATCATCGAAGGCACCCCAGAGCAGGTGGAGCGCCTGGCCTCCTGTGGACGGCCGGTGCTCATGTTCGACGCCAAGGTGGTAGACGAAAACGGCAAAGAGGTGGCACCCGGCGAGGTCGGCGAGCTGGTGGTGCGTAGCGAGGCCGCGGTAGGCGGCTATTGGGATCTGCCCGAAGAGAGCGCGCAGACCATGAAGGACGGCTGGCTGCACACCGGGGACTACGCCCGCAAAGACAACGAGGGCTTCATCTTCATCGTGGACCGCAAGGGGGACATGATCATCAGCGGGGGCAAGAACATCTATCCCCGCGAGATCGAGGAAGTGCTTTACCAACATCCCGAGGTGCGCGAAGCCATGGTCATCGGGGTGCCTGATCCTCACTGGGGTGAGTCGGTCAAGGCCATCGTGGTGCTCAAAAACGGGGTCAAGGTGGAGGCCCAGGAGATCATAGAGCACTGCAAGCAAAACCTGGCCTCCTATAAAAAGCCCAAAACCGTGGAATTTTGGGACTCGCTTCCCAAAAGCCCCACCGGTAAGCTGTTGAAAAGAGTGGTGCGCGACAAATTCCTCCAGTCCGGCTAGGCTTCATAGCTTCGGCCGGAAGGCCGGAGGATGAGCCGAATTGGGGGCCGGCCGCCCGGTTCCCGGGAGCGGATGGATGTTTGTAAACAGCGTGGAACGCCGGATCATGTGGGGGGACCTGGATTCCCTGGGCATCGTCTTTTACCCCCGCTTCTACGAATGGATCGACGCCTCGGGCCACCTGTTTTTCGAGGCCCTGGGCTTCAACCTGGGCGAGGTTTGGAAGAATCGCCAGATTTGCTTCGGCCTGGTGGGCACCTCCTCGCAATACTTTGCCCCGGGCCGCTACCACCAACAAATACGCATAGACACCAGCGTGTCCGAGATCACCCCCAAGACGATAACCATGGATCACCAGATCATTGATGCCGCCTCGGGCAAGCTGATGGTCCAGGGGATGGAAAAACGCATCTGCCTGGATGTGAGTGACCCAGAGCAATTTCACGCCCGCGATATTCCCGACGACATTCACCAGGCCCTAGAGCAAAGCATTCCCTGAACCCAGGGATGATTCCCCAACAATTACTACGCCAGCTAGCCGTTAAATTACAGGTTCCCTCACTTTTTGGGTTATGATGATTCCCGCCGCCCGGCCGGCGAATTAGGGCCGGGTAGGGCGGACCATAATTTGAACGTCATCAAAGGAGATGCGCTGATGTTGAAGCCGGCCAAGGACAGCATTGATTTGGGGGTGGTGGTTAGCGACATTGAAGCCAGCCTGGCTTTCTACCGCGACACCCTGGGCCTTACCTACGTAGGCACCAATGCCGTGGGCTTTGGGACCCTGCACCGGCTGCGCTATGGCACCAGCGACTTCAAGCTTATCGACCCGTCCGACCCGGTCCCCGCCGGTCCCAAGGGACTGACCGCCAGCTTGGGCCCGCGCTACTTCACTTTCGTCATCAGCAACCTGGACGAGGTGTGTGACACGTTGGCCGCCCAGGGAGTTACTTTTGAGATAGAGCCGGTGGAGATACGCCCCGGAGTGCGCATCGCCATGGTGCACGACCCGGACGGCAACGTGGTGGAGTTCGTCCAGTTGGTTTAAGAGCGTTTCCCTAAATCAGGGCAGGGCGGCCATCTGGCGATCGTGCAGGCGCGACAGGCAGGCCAGAGCCACAATGGACCCCAGCAGGCAGAGGGCCATGTCGCTCTGGGTGTCCCACACGTAGCCCTGGGTGCCCAGGAAATCTT
>JAHLLJ010000303.1 GCA_020444205.1 Deltaproteobacteria bacterium
AGCCGCCCATCTCGCGGCACAGCCAGGCGCTGACAACGCCGCCACGCGGGGCCTGGCGAAGCCGCCTAACCTTTGCGAGCCTTGATCGCCTCCAGCATCCCCTCCACCGCCGCCTTGTGCTCGGGCGAAGCCATGGCCGTGCGGAAGCAGCGCATCTCGTAGTCCAAGACGTGCTCCAGGCTGGCCTCGGCTCCATGGCGCATAAGGGCCTTGGTCATGCCCATGGCCGTGCGGGGCATGTTGGCCAGATGAGCGGCCAGCTCCAAGGCCGCGGGCACAAGCTGGTCCTCGGGAGTGACGCGGGTCAACAGTCCCATGTCCAGGGCTTCCATGGCAGGCACTTTGCGGGCGGTGAGCACCATATCCATGGCCCGGCCCAGGCCCACGATGGCGGGCAAGAGGAAGGTGGAGCCAAACTCTGGGGTTACACCGATCTTGACAAAGCCAGCCAAAAAATAGGCCTCCTGGCTGGCCAGGCGCAGATCGCACATCAGGCTCACGGTGAGCCCCCAACCCACCGCCGGGCCGTTGACCGCCGCGATCATGGGTTTGGGGAAGTTGGCGATAGCCCGGGGGCCTTCCAGACCCGTGAAACGCTCTCGGGCGGCTTGGTCGCCTTGGGCCGCCATCTTGGCGAAAAAGCCCAGGTCCGCCCCGGCGCTGAAGGCCCTGCCCGCGCCGGTGAGCACCACCGCGCCCACCTGGTCGTCGGCGGCGGCCTCTTCCAGGGCCTGGCGCATGGCGGCCATCAGCTCTTGGTTCAAGGCGTTGAGGCTCTCAGGGCGGTTTAGGGTGAACAGGCGCACCGGGCCATGGTCTTCCACTAATAAAACTGGCTGGCTCATAAGTTCCTCCAAAAAGCGCGGGCGGCCTACAGGCTAGCTCAGCCTCGCCGGGGTGTCAAAGCGCCGTTTTCCCCTGTGCAAGTTCATTTTTTCTTGACACTTCGGCCCGCATCAGCCAATAGTTACAACGTAGCTATATTGAAGTTACATTACAACACATTCCGCCCGGGCCAATGGGGTATTGCGTGGCGCGGCAAGAATCCTGCGCCCAGCCCGGAACGCAACAACTGGAGGGTGTATGCGTCTCGCCGGAAAAAAAGCCATCGTCACCGGGTCTTCCCGGGGCATCGGGGCCGCCGTGGCCCTGGCCTATGCCCGCGAGGGGGCCGACGTGGTGGTCAACTACAGCTCTTCCGAGGGTCCGGCCAAGGATTTAGTCAAGCAAATGCAGGACATGGGGCGCAGTGCCGTGGCCGTGAAGGCCGATGTGGCCCGAGAGGAAGACTGCCAGGCCCTGGTAAACGCATCCATGAACGACCTGGGCGGCTTGGACATTATCGTCAATAATGCCGGCTTCACCCGCCCGGCCATGCTGCACAAAATGTCCGGCGAGCAATGGGACCAAGTGCTTAACATCCACCTCAAGGCGGTGTGGATGATGAGCAAGGCGGCCCAGCCCATTTTCAAAGCCCAAAAAGACGGCAGAATCATCAACGTGACCAGCGTGGCCGGGGTGGTGGGGACCGTGGGCCAGGTCAACTACTCCGCCGCCAAGGGCGGGGTGATCAGCCTGACCAAGTCCATCGCCCGCGAGATGGCCCATTTCAACGTATGCGCCAACGTCATATCCCTGGGCATCGTGGCCACGGATATGACTGAAAAGATCCGCACGGATGAAAAACTCCGGGACATCTACATGAACCGGATCTTGCTCAAGCGCTTCGCCGAGGCCGATGATATCACCCCGGCGTTCGTGTTTTTGGCCAGTGAAGAGGCCAAATACATCACCGGCCAGCTCATCTGCGTGGATGGCGGCTACGGAATGGTCTAGCGACCGGCCGCGCCCCCTGGGGGCGGATAACTTACTGCGAGCCCAATAAAGCAAAGAATCGAGGAGGCGAAAATGGCGGCCATACCCGACAAAATTCAAACCTGGCAGATGGTGGAACCGGGCAAGGAAGGCAAGCCCGGCGTCTTGCAGAAAACCACCATTCCCATGCCCGAGCTGGCCGAGGGAGACGCCTTGGTGGAGGTCGCCGGTTGCGGCGTGTGCCACACCGACCTGGGCTATTTTTATGACGGCGTACCCACGGTGAGCAAGCCGCCCCTGACCCTGGGTCACGAGATCGCGGGCACGGTGCTGGCCGGGCCCGAGGCCCTGGTGGGCAAAGAGGTAATCGTCCCGGCGGTGATGCCCTGCGGCAACTGCCCCATCTGCGACGAGGGCCGGGGCAACCGCTGCCTGGCCCAGAAGATGCCCGGCAACTCCCTGGGCATGTACGGCGGCTTCTCCAGCCACATCCCGGTGCCCGCCGGGGACCTGTGCGTGGTGGAGGACGCCAAGTTCCCGCTGAGCCACTACGCGGTGGTGGCCGACGCGGGCACCACCCCCTACCAGGCGGCCATGCGCGCCGATCTCAAGCAAGACGACTTGGTGGTGATTACCGGCATCACCGGCGGGGTGGGCGTGTACATGGGCCAGATCGCCAAGGCCCTGGGGGCCAAGGTGGTGGTGTTCGGCATGCAGAGCAACAAGTACATGCTCTCTAAGCTCATGGCCTTTGACGCCGAGATCATCGGCACCTGGGGCTGCCTGCCCGAGTACTACCCCAAGGTCCTGGAGATGGTCCAGGACGGCCGGGTGCAGATCGAGCCCTTCCTGGAGGTCAAGCCCATGAGCACCATCCAGGAGGTCTTCGAGCAGCAGCACAACGGCCTGTTCGACAAGCGCCAAGTCCTGGAGCCCGACTTTTAGGCCGCCGGACGACCTTTAATACGATCTTTCACAGACTGATATCAAATCGGAGGAGGAAAATATGTCTCTTGACTGGATGCCGAGAGAGCACGAACTGAAGAACCACCTTCTGTTCGAGGAGGACATGGTTCGCGGCCGCTACTGGGGCGACGACCAAGACGCGCCCTGCGTGGTCTACACCAAAAAGCCCCTGGTCAACCCCAAGACCGG
>JAHLLJ010000304.1 GCA_020444205.1 Deltaproteobacteria bacterium
CTCGGGCCCGGCCATGAACATCCTCATCAAGCTGATGAGCGTGGTCTCCCTGGTGTTGGCTCCGGTGCTGTTGGGCTTCAGCGGATTGCTGAACTAACCGGGTATCAACCCAAAATCATCGGGACCGGCCCCCAGGGGCCGGTCCCTTTTTTTGCCCTTTACCCGCATAGTTGGCGATTGTTACTGGTCCGAATAAGCTTGACAGAAAAGGGTAGCCTGATATAATAACAATTCATACAGGTTACACAACCTACCGCAGCTTACCGATCCTCAGGAGCGCATTTTGTTCAAAAAGGGACAACTAGCGGTCTACCCCGCCCATGGGGTAGGGGTCATCGAGTCCGAGGAAGAGAAACAAATCGGCGGTTCAGCGCAGCGTTTTTACATTCTGCGCATCCTGGAAAACGACATGATCATTATGATCCCCACCGACAACGCCGACTCGGTGGGCCTCAGGCCGGTAATTGACCAGCAACAGGTATCCCAGGTTTATTCGATCCTCAAGGATCGTGACGTGATAATTGAAAACCAGACCTGGAACCGCCGCTACCGCGATTATATGAAAAAGATCAAGACCGGTTCGGTCTTTGAAGTGGCCGAGGTGCTTCGGGACCTCTTCCTGCTCAAGCTGGACAAGGAACTCTCCTTTGGCGAGCGCAAGATGCTCGATACCGCGCGTGGCCTTTTGGTCAAGGAGCTCTCCATCGCCCGCCAAGCCAAGGAAGAGGATATCGAAGCCGAGGTGGAGAAGATTTTCCACGCCTGATGGCCCCTCCTGCGCATAGATTAATTACCCCGGCCGCCCTAACGGCGGCGGGGTTTTTTTTGTAGCCATGAAACAACACCTGCTGCAAGTTCCTCCCCGCTCTTCGGGCATGCGCCTGGACGCGGTGGTGGCCGAACTGCTGGGCCCCGAACTGTCGCGGGCCCAGGTGCAGCGCCTGCTCAAGGAAGGCTGGATCACCCTGGAGGGCCGCCCCGCCCGGGCCTCGGCCAAGGTGCGATCAGGCCAGGCTATCAAGGTGCAGGTGCCCGAGCCCGAGCCCCTGGAGCTGGCCCCCGAAGACCAGAACTTGGAGGTTCTCTACGAGGACGCGGACCTAGTCGTGGTCAACAAGGCCCCCGGGGTGGTGGTGCACCCCGCTGCGGGTCACACCGGCGGCACCCTGGTGTCCGGGCTGCTGCACCACTGCGGCGACCTCAGCGGCATAGGGGGCAAGCTGCGGCCCGGCATCGTGCACCGCCTGGACAAGGACACCTCCGGCGCCCTGGTGGCGGCCAAGAGCGAGGCCGCCCACCGGGGCCTGGTGGCTGCCTTTGCCACGGGCCGGGTGGACAAGACCTACCTGGCCTTGGTGCATGGCCGCCCTCCCTTGAGCGGAGAGGCCTCCGGGGCCATAGGCCGCCATCCGGTGGACCGCAAGCGCATGTCCACCCGTGCCCGGCACGGTAAAAAAGCCCTGACCCGGTGGCGGGTGGCTAGGCGCTTTGGCCAGGAAGCCGCACTGCTCAGGGTGAAGATAGCTACCGGACGCACCCATCAGATCCGGGTTCACTTGTCTGAGGCGGGTTTTCCGGTGTGCGGCGACCGCACCTATGGTGGCCGCCGAGCCCGCGCCGGGTTGCCGGGCCGGGCGGGCCAGGCTCTCAAAGCAGCCAAGCGCCAGATGCTGCACGCGGTGGATTTGGCTTTCGACCACCCGGTGAGCGGTGCGCGGGTGGCGGTTACCGCTCCCCTGCCCGCTGATTTTCGCGCGGTGCTTCGGGCCTTGGAGGCGGACTATGCTTAGAGTGGGGCTGACCGGGGGCATTGCCAGCGGCAAATCAACCGTGGACCGCATGCTGGTGGAGCGGGGGGCCCACCTGGTGGATACCGATAAGCTCGCCCGCAAGGTGGTGGAGCCAGGCTCTCCGGCCCTGGCCGAAATAGCCCAAGCCTTCGGCCCCGAAATGATCACCCCCGACGGCAACCTGGACCGGTCCCGCATGCGCAAAAAGGCCTTTGGCGACGACCAGGCCCGGGCCAAGCTCAACGGCATTGTGCATCCGCGCATCAACGAACTGGTGACCATCGAACTGGAGCGCTTGGCCGAGTACGACCCCCAGGGGGTGGTTATCGTGGACGTGCCGCTGTTGTTTGAAACCGGCGCGGACAAGCGCTACGACTGCACGATCCTGGTTTATGTTCCCCATCAGGTGCAGCTACAACGGCTCATGGCCAGGGACCACTGCGGTCCCCAGGCGGCCCAGGCGGCCCTGGACGCACAGATGCCCTTGGAAAATAAGAAAAAAAAGGCCGATTTTTTAGTTGACAACTCGGGTAGCCTGGACGAAACTCTCAGGCAGGTAGAGTGCCTTTGGCGAGATTTGCTAGACAAAGCCCGCTCTACCCAACCCCGGTCATAATAGACTCCCGGAAAGATTACACCCTACCTGCGAGTCCTTGAGTCATAAAGGTGTGCGGTGCGTCCGGGGCTCAGCATCAAAAGCCCAATAGTTCCGAGCACGCAACCGGATAGCAAGTAAATACAGATAACGCCCTTTCAGCGGCATCAATTTCCGGCGTACAGTCCTGTCTCTGCGCCATCCGCTCAAAGGCCGCCCCAGGCGAAAAAACCGCCGAGGCATTCAAACTCAAGCAGCGAAAGATCAATGAGCGAGAACAAGACCCCACGTAACACCGAGCGCCGCCCGGCTCGCGGTCGCCGCCGCGCCCCCGCGCCCCCCAAAAACAACGGCGAAAACAACGGAAACGGCAACGGTACGGGCGAAAACAGCCAAGGTGGCCGCCTCAACATCCTGCAACTAAAGGAAATGCCCATCGGCGAGCTCAACGCCATGGCCCGCGATTACAACATCGAGGGCGCGGCAGGCATGCGCCGGCAGGATCTTATATTCTCCCTGCTCACCGCCCAGGCCGAGCGCAATGGCGCCATCTACGGCTCCGGTGTTTT
>JAHLLJ010000305.1 GCA_020444205.1 Deltaproteobacteria bacterium
GCTTCAGGTGCCAGGCGGCCAGGGCCAAAAAAGGCTGTATGGACAGATCCAGCTTGCCGCCAAAACCGCCGCCGGTTTCCGCCTGGATAACCCGCACCTTTTCCGCGTCAACCCCCAGGAACCTGGCCAAGTCGGCCTGGTCGTAGTGGGGATTCTGGGTGCAGGCCTTAACCATCACCCTGCCGTCTTCCCACCAAGCGCGGCCACCTTCCACCTCAAGCGCGCAGTGCTCCACCCGCTCGGTGGTGTAAGTGGCCTCCACCACTACGGCGGCGTCCTGCATGGCTGTTTCAGCGTCGCCTTTGCGTATCTTGTTCTCTCTGAGCAGATTGCCGCCCGCATGCTCCGGTTGCACCAGAGGGGCATCCGCAGCCATGGCCTGGTCAAAAGAGTAGACCCCGGGGTGGAAGTCGTATTCCACCTTGACCGCTCGAGCGGCGGCCCGGGCAGCCTCCAGGGTCTCGGCGGCCACCAGGGCCACGCACTGATAGGGCTGGCGCACCAGGCCGGTAGCTATGAACTCCTGGTCCTGGGTAACGGCGATGATGCCCAGGCGGTGTTCGCCGGGCACGTCTTCGGCGGTGAAGACCCGAACCACGCCGGGAATGGCCATAGCCGGAGCCGGGTCCATACTAAGTATCTTGGCCGGAGCCTTGGGGGCGCGCACGCAAGCCAGATGCAGATCACCCTCCTGTGGCATGTCAAAACCATAGCGGGTTTCACCGCGCACCTTATCCTCGGTGCCCACCCGAATGAGGCTCTGTCCCAGGCTCATGAGAGCTCCTCCAACTGGGCCCAAGCCTGCTTGAGAGCCCTGGCGGTGATGCGGGTGATGGCCGGAACCTTGTAAATGGCCGAGGAGCGCCAACCGCACACGTCGGTGAAGTGGCTGGCCGCCTTTTCGCCCGCCGCCTGCCACAGATCTGGTCCGGGTTCGCCGCTTGTGATCAGCTCCTCCACATCCACCAAGCGGCGCGGAGAGGGAAAGCAGGAGCCCAGCACCACTCGGGGGTCGGCTAGGTCGCGGTCCAGACAGGCGGCCAGGTTCAGCCGCGATACGGCCACTTCATGTCGGCGGCCCACCTTGAGGAACACCTGGCCCTTGGGCGCGGGCGGCGGGGTGACGGCGTATCCCAAAATCAACTCGCCTGGAGTCAGGGTGGTTTGGTTGGGCGCGGTGATAAGCTCGCTGAGCGGGCAGTGGCGCACCCCTTCCAGGGAGGCGATCTCAGCCACTGCGTCCAATGCCACCAGGGCGCTGGTGCCGTCGGCCGCCGGGGAGCCGTTGGCCACATTACCGCCGATGGTGCCGGTCTGGCGCACCTGCATGGAGCCCACCATGGAGGCCGCCTGGGACAGCACCGGAATCCGCTGCCGCGCCTCAGGGCTTTCGTCCAGAGAGCGGAAGGTGAGCCCCGCCCCCAGGTAGCTGCCGGAGCCGTTAAGCTCCAAACGCCTGAGCTCGGGCAGGCGGGTTACGTCCACCAGCAGCTCGGGCAGCTCAGCGCCTTCCATGCGGGTCTGGCGCAGGGAAATCATCAGGTCGGTGCCTCCGGCCAATACCTTGGCTCCAGGTTGGGCGAGGGCTTCCAAGGCCTCTTGCACCGTGGCCGGGATCAGGAAGCGGCTCATTGCTCCTCCCCTTCCCCGCGCATGTACTTGGCCCCGCGCCGCACCGCGCGCACCACGTCGTGGTATCCGGTGCAGCGGCACAGGTTGCCGGACATGGCCCGGCGAATTTCCTGGTCGCTGGGCTCGGGAGCCTGCTCCACCAGATCCAGGGCGGTGAGCACCATGCCTGGAGTGCAAAAGCCGCATTGCACCGCGCCGGTGTCGGCAAAGCCCTGCTGCATGGGATGCAGCTTTTCGCCTTGGGCCAGGCCTTCCACGGTGGTGACCTGGCGCCCGGCCGCCTGCCAGGCGGCGGTCAGGCACGAATCCACCGCCTTGCCGTCCAGAAGCACGGTGCAGGCACCGCATTCGCCTACCCCGCAGCCTTCCTTGGCTCCCAGCATGTCCAGCCTCTGGCGCAGCACCTCCAAAAGGGTGGCTTCGCCCGGCACGTCTTCCAGGCTCACCTCGTTGCCGTTGAGCGTGAACTTCAGAGGCATTTTTCAGTTCCTAACGGCCCATCATTCCGGGCAGCAGAGTGGCGATGCCGGGGATTACCGTGATCAAAAACACCACCACGAACACCGCCAAAAGGAATGGCGTCACCCCCCGGAAGATGGTCTCTACCTTGACCTCCTTGGCCACTCCGGCCACGGTGAAGATGTTCAGGCCCATGGGCGGAGTGATCAACCCTGCTTCCATCATAAGCACCGCGATAACCCCGAACCAAATAGGATCGAAATGCAGGGCGGTGATGATGGGGTAGATCACCGGCAAGGTGAGCACCATCATGGAGATGGCGTCCAGGAAGCAGCCAAGGAAAAGATAGATAAGGATGATGACCGTGTGGATCAGGTAGGGGGAAACCTCCAGGCCCGCCGCCCAACCAGCCACCTGCATGGGGATGGTGGACAGGGCCAGGAAGTAGCTGAATACGTTGGCGCCGGCCACCAGAAACAGCACCATGACCGAGATGCGCACCGACTCGAACAAGGCTCCGATTAGCACCTGCCAGGTAAGACGTCCCTTGACCATAGCCACGATGAACAGCACCGTGGCGCCCACCGCGCCGGCCTCGGTGGGGGTAAAGAAGCCTGCGTAGATGCCGCCCATGACGATGAGGAACAGCACCAAGGGCTCCCAAACGCCCTTGAGGGAGGCGAATTTCTGGGCCCAGGTGACCTTTTCCGGGCTGGCCGGGGCCATGGACGGGTTCATTTTCACCCAGGCGACGATGATGCCCACATAGGAGACAGTGAGCAACAGGCCCGGCAGCATACCCGCCACCAACAGCTTGCCGATGGACTGCTCGGTGAGCATGCCGTAGACCACGAA
>JAHLLJ010000306.1 GCA_020444205.1 Deltaproteobacteria bacterium
ACGGCTTTTCGTCCTGGGCGATTTCTTCCAGCGGGCAGGCAGTCTCGCAGCCGCATATGAGCAGAATCGCCTGGTGCCCGCCCTCGCCCGGCCTTTGCCAGGTTATCCGCTCCCCCGCCTGGGTCTGAATGGCCTCCCAATAGACCACCCGGTCGTAGCAGGGATCGCAGCCGCCACAATATTTAAGGGCTACCTTCACGGAGCTTCCCGGCCAACGACTTGATCAAACTTCAATACAGTTCGCCCGCCACTTCAGCCATGGCCGGGTTGCTGATTTTCAGCTTGTCTTCCAGGGTGTTGGCCAAATGTTTAAGCACCCTTCGACGTAGCGGGCCCTTATCGGCGGCCCCTTGCCGTATCAACTGGGAAAGCTCTTTGTTAAGGGCTGCAACTCTTTGGACAAGCTCCGCGTCGGTGTGGTTTTGATAATCAGGCATAAGCCCCTGCAAACCTGCCAATTCCCGTTCTAAGGCCTCGGGCTCCCCGGCCAACTCCCGGCGTGCTATGGCCAGCAGATTGGCCGCCACCAAGGCGTGGAAATACAGGGGATGATCCAGAGCCGGAGCAACTTGCTTTTTCAGAAAGCTCTCCACTCCCGCCAACAATTCGTCCAAGTTGGGGCGATCCTGCATCAGGCGTCCTCCAAAAGGGCTATCAGTTGCCGCTCCACTTCCACCGTCTTGCGCCCCAGGGAGGCCAGTTCAATGCTGTTGCTGGTGCCGTTCAAGAAAGGTGCCGCCTGTAAAATGGTTATGACCGCCCACTTGAGGTTACCAAACACCTCCCAAAAATGAACCGCTGCCGGGTCCACGGTCTCGCCGCCCGCGTTTTCATAGGCCTTGAAAAATTCTTCCCTTTGGCAAAGGCCGGCCAGAGGCAAATGATTTTTGCCGAAACGCCAAGCCATCACCATTGGCCAGCCGAAGTCCTCCATGGGGTCTCCCAGGTGGGCCAGCTCCCAATCAAGGACTTTTTGCAGACCCGATTCATCACAGATTAGGTTCCCCATGCGAAAATCGCCGTGCACCAGCCTTTTGGGCCGCTCTGGAGGCGGGTTTTGCCTCAGCCAACGCAAGGTCAATTCCAGGGTAGGATGAGGGTCCAGGCTGTAATCGCTATAGGCCTTCTCGTAAAAATCAACCTCTCCGGCCACTCCCCGGTCGGGCATGAATGCCGGGAGTTCCGGCTCCACCGGTATGGCGTGAATTGCAGCCAAGGCCTTAGCCATCTGATCGGGCAGCCTTTCGCGGGCCTTTTTAAAACTGTCCTTGTACAGAATCTTGGAAGGTAGGGCTTGACCGTACACCCTTTCCATGAGGCAGCAAGGCCCGGCCAAGGCGTCGGCGCTGTACCAAAGAGGCTTGGGCACCGGCACTCCGGCTCGCCAGGCCACATCCATGACCTTGAACTCTTGAGCCAGGGACAAGGCCACCGGCAAAGGCGCGGAACGCTCGACCCGCAAAACCGCATCAATGGTTTGCTCGGGCAAAATCACCTGGCAGGAGAAAATCTCCTTTACCGCCCCGCCCGGCAATTTGGTCAGCCCTTGCACCCGGACCTCTTGCCCAACCTGACGGCCGATGAAGCCCTGAACGGCTTGCTGCATGGTCATACGACTCTCGCGCTAAGTGTTCTCAACAATCAGGCTAACCGCCTCGCCGCCGCCCAGGCACAGGCTGGCCATTCCGTTGGTCGCACCGGTGTCCTTCATGGCGTAGATCAAGGTGGTGAGCACCCTTGCCCCCGAGGCCCCGATGGGGTGGCCGATGGAAAGCGCCCCGCCGTGGATATTTATCTTGGCCGGATCCAGCCCCAGCTCCCGCTGCACCGCCAGGGAACTGGAGGCAAAGGCCTCGTTGACCTCCATGAGCTCGATGTCCTTGGGGTCCATGCCCTGCTTGGCCGCCACCTTGGGGATGGAAAAGATGGGCGCCACCAACACGTACTTGGGGTCAATGCCCGCCGCGCCCTGGGCCCCCACCTTGACCATGGGGGTGACGCCCAGCTCCTTGGCCTTGTCCGCGGCCATTACCACCACCGCCGCCGCCCCGTCGTTGAGGCTGGAGGCGTTGCCCGCGGTCACGCTGCCGTCTTTTTTGAACACTGTCTTGAGCGAGCCCAGCTTATCCAGGTCCGGGGGCATCAGCCCCTCGTCGCGGGAAATAACCTTGGGTTCGCCCTTGCGCTGGGGAATGCTGATGGGCAGTATCTGGGAATCAAAGCGGCCCTCGTCCGCCGCCTGGAGGCTTTTGGTGTAGCTGTCAAAGGCGAACTGGTCCTGGTCGGCCCGGCTGACCCCGTATTTTTCAGCGCACAGCTCGGCGCTCATGCCCATGTGGAAATCGTTGATGTGGTCCCACAGCCCGTCGTGCACCATGGAATCCACCGCCACGGCGTCGCCCATGCGCATGCCGGTGCGGGCCTTGGGCAACAGGTAGGGGGCGTTTGACATGCTCTCCATGCCGCCGGCCACCACCACGTCCGCGTCGCCGCAGGCCACCGCCTGGGCAGCGAGCATAACCGCCTTGAGGCCCGAGCCGCACACCTTGTTCACGGTGATGCAGCCAACCTCGAAAGGCAGACCCGCCTTGAGCGCCGCCTGGCGGGCCGGGTTTTGCCCCAGGCCCGCGGGCAACACGCAGCCCATGATGCACTCGTCGACCTGCTCGCCTTGCAGGCCGGAGCGGGCCATGGCCTCTGTTATGATCGCCGCGCCCAGTTGATTGGCGCTCAGGCTGGACAGGCCGCCCAGAAAAGAGCCCACCGCGGTGCGCACCGCGCTGGTGATTACTACCTCTCGCATGGGCGAACTCCTTCATTGAGCCCAACCACCTTAATCACTACATTGCAAAGCAGCGACTAGTACGGATGGGCCTGATGGTGGGACGGGCCTACTCGGCCTCCCACATTGCGTTCAAGCGTGACAAGGCGT
>JAHLLJ010000307.1 GCA_020444205.1 Deltaproteobacteria bacterium
GTGGGCATCGGCCAGAACAACCTGGTGCTGGGCAAGCATTCGGGCCGCGCCGCCCTCAAGGCCCGGCTCAAGGACCTGGGTTATGAGCTGGACCGCGACAACGTGGAAAAGCTCTTCCAGGCCTTCAAGCGCCTGGCCGACAAAAAGAAGGAGATATTCAACGAGGACCTGGAGGCGCTCATCGCCGACGAGATCCTGCGCATACCCCTACGCTGGCGCCTGGATTACCTCAACATCGTCAGCGGTACGGTGACGGTTCCCACCGCCACGGTGCGCCTGTTCGACTGCGAGGAGATGAAGCAGGAGTTCGGCTCGGGCAACGGCCCGGTGGACGCGGTCTACAACACCATCGCCAAAATCACCGGGGCCAAGGCCAAGCTGCTTCGCTTCACCATCAGCGCGGTCACCGGAGGGCTGGACGCGCAGGGCGAGGTGACGGTAAGATTAGGCGAAAACGGTCTGGTGGTCCTGGGCAAGGGTCTTGACTCCGACATCCTGGTGGCCGCGGCCAAGGCGTACCTCAACGGTCTGAACCGTCTGGAGTACCTGAAAACCCACGGCCCGCGCATAAGCGCTCAGGAGAGCACCCTTTGAACCAACCCCAAACCATGAGCCAAAAAATCTTGGCTTCCCGCGCCGGGCTTGCTTATGCGAAGCCCGGCGCCATCGTGGAGGCCGAGCTGGACATGGTCCTGGCCAACGACGTCTCCACTCCCATGGCCATACGCGGCTTCAAGGAGATAGGCGGCGAACGGGTCTTCGACCCCTCCCGGGTGGTGCTGGTGGCCGACCACTTCACCCCCAACAAGGACGTGGGCAGCGCCTTGATCACCAAGGAGATGAGCGAGTTTGCCTCGTCCAACCATCTGGAGCACCGCTTTGAGGGCGGCCGCTCTGGCGTCTCCCACGTGCTGTTGGCCGAGCGGGGCCTGATCCTGCCCGGAGAGCTGGTGGTGGGGGCCGACAGCCGCATGGTCACCCACGGCGCCCTGGGGGCCTTTGCCACCGGGGTGGGGGCCAGCGATTTGGCCGCAGCCTTGGTCACCGGCCGGGGCTGGTTCCAGGTGCCCAATACCACCAAAGTGGAGTTGGGCGGCGAGATGGGCCCCTGGGTGGGCGGCATGGACATCGCCCTGGCTCTTTTGCGCCTTTTGGGCCCCGAGGGCGCCCACTACCAGAGCTTGGAGTTCTCCGGCCCTCTGATTCCCAAGCTGTCCATGGACGCCCGCCTGACCATCAGCAACCTGATGGTGGAAAGCGGGGCCAAGGTGGCGCTGTTCCCGGTAGACCAGGTGACCACCGATCACCTCAAGGACAAGGCCAAGCGATCCTGGGCCTCGGTGGCCTCGGACCCCGAGGCCGTCTACAGCAAGGCGGTGAAGCTGGACGTAACCGGCCTGGAGCCCCAGGCGGCGCGCCCCCACCGGCCCCACGACGTGGCCCCGGCCCGCCGGGCGGGCTACGAGCCGGTGGACCAGGTGTTCATCGGCTCCTGTGCCGCGGCCAGGTTGGAAGACTTGCGCGTAGCAGCCAAGGTGCTCTCGGGCAAACAGGTGCACCCCAGGGTGCGCCTGATGGTCATCCCCCCCACCCCGCGGATCATGCTGCAAGCGGTGCGCGAGGGCCTGGTGGAGACCTTTTTGGCCGCCGGGGGCATCATGGGCCCGCCCTCCTGCGGCCCCTGCATGGGAGGGCACTTGGGAGTGCTGGCCGCCGGTGAGGTGGCGGTGGCCACCTCCAACCGCAACTACCGGGGCCGCATGGGCCACCCCAGCAGCCGTATCTATCTGGCCGGGCCGGCGGTGGCCGCGTCCAGCGCTATCCTGGGCCGGGTGGCCGATCCGGCGGAGGTTATATCATGATCAGCGGCATGGCCTGGGTGTTCGGCGATCACATCTCCAGCGACGCCATTATTCCAGCCCGCTATCTGCACCAGCGCGACCCTCACGCCTGGTCCAAGGTGGTTCTGGGCGACCTCAGGCCGGAGTTCGCCGGGCAGGTGGGCTTTGGCGATTTCATCGTGGCCGGGCGCAACTTCGGCTGCGGCTCCTCCCGGGAACAGGCCCCTCTGGCCATCAAGAACGCCGGGGTGGGCGCGGTGATAGCCCACAGCTTCTCGCGCATGTTCTACCGCAACGCCTTTAACATGGGCCTGTTGGTATTCACCTGTCCCGAGGCCGCTTCCCGGGTGCACGACGGCGACCGCCTGCGCCTGGACCCCTACAGCGGGCTCATCGAGGACGTGGAGCAACAGACCTCTTTCCAGGCCCGGCCGGTGGACCCATACCTCAGCGATTTGGTCAGCCAGGGCGGTTTGATCAAAAAAATCCGAAAACAGCTCACCGGCCGCTGAGCCGGTACGCAGTAATTTTCCCTCACAAAGAGTTTGCAATAAGGCCCAGTCACGGCTAAATAAAGACCGTGGCCGTCGGCAAGCCCTTTCCGGCGCCGGCATTGGCCCAATAATCAACCTTGGAGCTCAGAGACGTAAGAAAGAGAAGAGACCATGAGCAAGCTTTACAAAGTCGCGGTGTGCGGGGCCACTGGTGCCGTAGGCAACCAGATGATCCAGTGCCTCGAAGAAAGAGACTTTCCAGTGGGCGAGTTGCGCCTATTGGCCTCGGAGCGCTCCAAGGGCAAAAAACTCACTTACAAAGGCGAGGAGATTCCGGTCCAGGTCTTGGGTCAGGATTCCTTTGAAGGCATCGAGATAGCCCTGTTCAGCGCGGGCGCCTCCACCAGCCGGGATTATGCCCCCCTGGCCGCCGAGGCGGGCGCGGTGGTGGTGGACAACTCCTCCTACTGGCGCATGGACCCGCTGGTGCCCCTGGTGGTGCCCGAGGTGAACCCCAAGGCGGTGGCCGACTACCCTACCAAGGGCATCATCGCCAACCCCAACTGCTCCACCATCCAGATGGTGGTGGTG
>JAHLLJ010000308.1 GCA_020444205.1 Deltaproteobacteria bacterium
TGGTCTCGCTGGGGCGGCCGTGGGTGGCCCAGCGGGTGTGGCCCATGCCCAGGTTGCCGCTCACCGGCTCATCCTTCAGCTTGTCCGCCAGGCCGCTGAGCTTGCCCTCGGCTCGGCGCACCGCGAAATCGTCCTGGGCGGTCACCACGGCCAGACCAGCGCTGTCATAGCCCCGGTACTCCAGACGGGCCAAGCCGTCCATGATTACCTCCACCGCATCCTGCGGCCCCAAGTAACCGATAATACCGCACATAATCTATTACCCCCCTTAGTCCTCTTTGCCGCCGGTGGCCACCCAGCGCTGCTCCATCATGGCCAACTCATCCTTGGAGTTGATGCCGTGCAGCTCCACGGGGTCTGGGGCTACGGCATAGCCCACTTGGTAACCCCTCTGGGAAAAAATCGAGGCCAAATCCGTAAGATAATATTCGTTCTGGTCATTGTCGGTGCTCAGCAGGGGCAGGCACTCCCAAAGAGGCAAGCCGCTAAACACGTAAATACCTGAGTTAACAAGGGTTATCTTCTTTTCCTCGTCCGTGGCGTCGCGCTCCTCCACGATGCGGGTGAGGTGCCCCGCTGAATTAAATATCAGCCGCCCATAAGGCGGGGGCGGGTCCATGTCTATGGCCAAAACGGTCTGATCATTGCCCTGGCTTAGTTGCTGGTCCACCAGTTCCTGGGCAGTGGAGCGGCGCAGGCCGGGAACGTCGCCGTAGAGGATGAGCACCTGCCCCGCGAAGCCCACCAGCTCCGGCGCGGCGGCCATGACCGCATGGCCGGTACCCCGCTGGGGCTGCTGCAGGGCAAAGGCCAGGCCCGGGCGTCCGGCCAGATGCTCCTGGACCATCTCGGCCTGGTGGCCCACCACCACCACCGTCTTGACCGCGCCCATGTCCTGAGCCAGATCCACCACCCAATCGATCATGGGGCGGCCCGCCAAGGGGTGCAAAACCTTGGGCAGATCCGACTTCATTCTGGTGCCTTTGCCCGCGGCCAGCACCACTACCGCCAACTGATTCTTTGTATCGTTCATAGCTGCCTATGGTATGGGGTCAAGGGCACTTAAGCAAGAGAAAGGGAGGATTAGAATTCAAGGAAAACCCCCGGAATCTAACCAACCCCGAAAACTTGCGGTTCCTTGCGCGCCGCGCAGTTCTCATGCAGCCAGTTGGTGACCTTGGCCATGGCAGGGGCTTCCCACACCCGCGCACCGGTGGGGCAGTTCTTGACGCAGGCGCTGCAGCGGATGCACAGCTCGACCTCGGTGGCCACGCTCTCATCCACCGTGACCGCCGCGGTGGGGCACACGCTGGCGCAGGTGCCGCAGAGGATGCACAGATCTTCCTTGCTCACCGGCGAGACGGCCATGGCCGCGACGCCGCCCTCATAGGGGAAGCGGCCGGGAATGTCCAGGTCCTCTTGGACGGCGGGCGATTCCAAGACCTCAATTTTATTTTTGATCTTGGCGCCGAACTCCTGGGCCTTGGCCAGGTCGTCGTCGTCCGGGCGGCCCATGGCGATGGGCAGCGCCTCGGTGGCAAAGGAATGCTCTCCGATGAAGGCACCGGCGGCCACCGGCTTGCAGCCCAGCTCGATGGCCAGGTTTTTCAGCTCCAGCAGGGAGTCTTCGAACTCCCGGTTGCCGTAGAGCACCACCGGAACCGCCAGGGTGTTTTCGGCCTTGATCTGCCGGAAGCGCTTGATGGCCTCGGCAGGCAGGCGGCCGCCGTAAACCGGCGCGCCCAGGATCACCAGCTCATCGCTAAGGGGCGGTATGGTCTGGCTTGCCCCTTCCGGCAGGGTCAGATTGAAGCGCTCAACCACTTGCGCCCCGATGCCCTGGGCTATGCTGTCCAACACCTTTTGGGTGGTCCCGGTGGGTGAAAAATAGATGAGCTTTACCCGCTTGATATCCATGGTCTTCCTCTCTTGGTCATGTCAGGTCCAACCCCAAACACGCGGGCATGGTAGCCGGTCCAACTTCCGTCGTCAATCACCCGCGCTCCTCCTGGGCCATATGGCCCGGCCGCGAGACGGGCGGCCCAGGATGCGGCGGCCTTAGGCCGTTTGCTTTTCGGCCCGCTCCGGGTGGCCCTGGGTCTCCATGTATCGCTGTCCCCAGTGAGCCATGGCCGTCAGCACCGGCTCCAGGCTATATCCGGTTGGGGTGAGAGAATACTCCACCCTGGGCGGAACCTCGGCGAAAACCTTGCGCCGCACCAGGCCGTCGCCCTCCATCTGGCGAAGCTGCTGGGTGAGCATCTTCTGGCTTATGCCCGGCACCCCCCGGTGCAGTTCCCCGAAGCGCCGCGTGCCTTGCATGGAAAGCTCCCGCAGAATGAGAACCTTCCACTTGCTGCCGATAAGGGCCAGAGTCTTCTCCACCGGGCAGGCTGATCCGCAAATTTTATTGTCGTCTATCACCACGATATCACGCAATTCTTACTATAAGGCCGTTATGTGACTTTATGGTGTCTACTTGCCAAACGTTTTAAGCGCTGAAAATATACTCCACTATAACGGTAATCGCCAACCGCAAAATCGCCCCAAAAGCCGACTTCCATAAGGAGGATTTCTATGAGTGACAATCAGATCAAAGCGGAAATTGAAACCTATCTGGGGGACCCAAGCCACCTCTTTTTAAACCTGGCCACGGTCACCGCCGAGGGCGCCCCGTTGGCCCGCACCGTAGCCTTTGCCGCGGACGGAGCCACGGTGTATTTCGGCACCAGCAAGGACAGCCGCAAAATAGCCGATATAACCGCCAACCCCAAGGTGGCCTATACCGTGGATCAGGATCAGTACGACAGCTTCGCGGAGATCACCGGGGTGCAGATGGAAGGCACGGCCACGGTTATCTCCGACGCCCAGGAGATAGCCAAGGCCGACAAGCTCTACAAGGCCAAGTTCGGCGAA
>JAHLLJ010000309.1 GCA_020444205.1 Deltaproteobacteria bacterium
GCAAGCTCCAGGTGGAGATGGCCCAGCTCAAGTACCTCATGCCCCGCCTGGGCACCCGCGACGACGGCCTGAGCCGGCTTACCGGAGGCATCGGCGGCCGGGGTCCCGGCGAAACCAAACTGGAGATCGACCGCCGCCGGGTGCGTCAGCGCCTTAACCGCCTGGAAAAGGACTTGAAGAAAATTGCCCGCCAGCGGGGCCAGCGCCGCTCGGCCCGGGCCCGGGGCGGCCTGCCGGTGCTGTCCATCGTGGGCTACACCAATGCTGGCAAGTCCACTCTGCTCAACGCCCTGACCGGCAGCGAGGTCAAAGCCGAGAACCGCCTTTTCGCCACCCTAGACCCCACCACCCGCCGCTTGCGCTTTCCCCGGGAGCGTGAGGTGATCATCACCGACACGGTGGGCTTTATCCGTGATCTGCCTGACGAGCTGAAGCGGGCCTTTGGGGCAACCTTGGAGGAGCTGGAACAGGCTGACCTGCTGCTGCATGTGGCCGACGCCTCCAACCCTCAGGTGGAGGAGCAGATTCAAGCGGTAAACTCCATCCTGGACCAGATGGAGTTCACCGACGCCCCAAGGCTACTGGTGCTCAACAAGGCCGATGCGGCCCCGGCCGAGGTGCTGGAGCGCCTGGCCAACCGCTATGACGGGGTGGTGGTCAGCGCCATTCGGCCCAAAACCCTGCCCCCGCTGCTGGAGCGCATAGAGCAAACAGTGGACCTGGCCGGCGGCTGGTCCGATTCAAGCCAAGGCTATCCCCAGGAACCAGGGGAAACCTTTTCGCCATAAGGATGCGGGCTTATTTTTGGTTCTGCATTCGCTTGGTGTCGGGCGGGTAGATGTAGCGGGGGTCCATCTGGTGGGTTACGGGCAAGCCCCAGAACAGCCAGCCGTTGACCCGCCCCAGGCTGCCGTACAGGGGCGAGTACTTCTCAGCCAGTTCGGCCTGCTTTTCCACCACAAGGGGTTGCCCCAAAAAGCCGTGCTCCAGGTTGAATACCTGGGTGAATCCGGCCTGGCTCAATGCGGCGGCAGCCTGGGCGCCCTGTTCACCTGAGCTGGAGAGGATCAGCAGCTTGTCGCCCGGCTTGAACAGAGACTTGATTACCCCGATGAAGTCAGGGTTGGGTTTGGGGCTTAGCTGGTAGCCGGTGTAGGTGGCCTTGTCTCCCTGGTAGGGGCCGCCCTTGATCTGGAAATCATTGGTGGCCAGACGCCAAGGCACGTTGTAGGCCTGGGGTGGGTGACCCACCAAGGCGTATTCCTGACGGGTGCGCACGTCCACCAGAAACACTTCCTTGGGTTGGGAAGCCAGCATCTGGGCCGCCTCCAAAACGCTGATGGTAATGGGTTCGGCCGTCTTTTTACCCATGGCGGGCGCGGCCAACGCCAACAGGCAGGTCATGGCAATGATAGCGATTGTCCGAGTCATACCAATCCTTTTTCACCGTCCACCTTGGCTTGCTGATATTACTTGCAGGGCCTTGGCATGTCAATGGCGCTGCCCGCCCGCCGGGCCGCGTTGACCGCCTGTTCAGGGTGTGCTATTTTTGCCGGGCCGGGTATAGTTAAATCTTTATTAGATCAATCAATAGGATAGCTTATCATGAGTCTCGACTGCGATGCCCTGCCTATTTTGGAAGCCGCCCTTACCGGTGGCGGCCAGATGTCCGAGCTGTTTTTGGAGCGCTCCACCGGCCTTATGATCGTAATGGACGACGGCAAGGTGGAAAAGGTGCTGGGCGGGGTTGACCAGGGGGCGGGCTTGCGCCTGATCTACGACCTCAAGACCGCCTATGCCTATGGCAACCAACTGGACCAGGAGTCGCTTTTGCCCCTGGCCAAAAACCTTGCCCTATTATCCCGGGGCAAGCCGGTGGCGCCCCAGGCACTCGCCCCAGCCACTCCAGGCCTGACCACCCAGGCTCTCAAGCCCTTCAAGGACACCGCCACCCCGCTAAAGGTGGACATGGTAAAGGCGGCCGAGGCCGCGGCCCGGGAGGTGGATAGCCGCATCAGCCAGGTGCGGGTCATCTACATGGATCGCACCCAGCAGGTGCGTATCCTCAACTCCCTGGGCGTGGAGGCTGAGGAAGAGCGCAGCCAGCTTATCATGGCGGTGCATTGCGTGGCCTCCCACGACGGCCGGGTGCAGACCGGCTACGAAACCATGGGCGGCATCGGGGGCATGGAGATATTCGAGCGCAAGGATCCGGTGGCGGTGGCCAAGGAAGCGGCCCGCAGGGCAGTGCTCATGCTGGAGGCCGACCCGGCGCCGGGCGGCTCCATGCCCGTGGTGCTCTCGGCCGAGGCGGGCGGCACCATGGTCCACGAGGCAGTGGGCCACGGCCTGGAAGGCGACTTGGTCTATGAAAACATGAGCGTGTATGCGGACCGCATAGGCGAAAAGGTGGCCAGCGAGCTGGTCACGGTGCTCGACGACGGCACAGTGCCCGGCCGCAGGGGCTCGGGCGGTTTTGACGACGAGGGCACCCCCTGCCGCAAAAACGTGGTCATAGACAAGGGCGTGCTCAAGGGCTATTTGCAAGACCGCCTTTCGGCATGGAAGCTGGACAGCCAACCCACGGGCAACGGCCGCAGGGAAAGCTACCGCCACCGACCTATTCCCCGCATGACCAACACCATGATCGCGCCGGGCACCGACGATCCCGAAAGCATCGTGCGCTCCACCGGTGAGGGCCTTTTCGTGCGCAAGATGGGCGGCGGCCAGGTGAATACCATCAACGGCGACTTTGTGTTCGAGGTGAGCGAGGGATACCTCATCAAGGACGGCAAAGTGGATAAACCGGTGCGCGGGGCCACCCTCACCGGCAATGGCCCGGAAGTGCTCAGCCAGATAGACAAGGTGGGCAGCGACCTGGGCTGGAGCCTGGGCACCT
>JAHLLJ010000310.1 GCA_020444205.1 Deltaproteobacteria bacterium
CCATGGTGTCCATGGCCACGCCCACCACGATCAGCAGGGCCGTGCCGCCAAAGTAAAAGGGCACGTTGAACTGGCTGATGAGGATGGTGGGCAGCACGCAGACCGCGCTTACGTACACCGCGCCGCCCAGGGTGATGCGTGTGAGCACCCGGTCGATATATTCCGCGGTACGCTTGCCCGGCCTGATGCCCGGAATAAAGCCCCCGTACTTCTTCATGTTGTCCGCCACATCCTCGGGGTTGAAGGTCACCGCCGTGTAGAAGTAGCAGAAGAAGAAGATCAAAACCACGAAGAGCAGGCTGTAGATCCACCCGCCGGGGGTGATGGCCTGGGCCGCCTGTTGCACCCAACTGACTTGAATAAACTGGGCGATGGTGGCCGGGAACATGATTATGGAGCTGGCGAAGATGGGCGGAATCACCCCGGAGGTGTTTATCTTCAGGGGCAGGTGGGTGGTCTGGCCGCCGTACATACGCCGCCCTACTACCCGTTTGGCATACTGCACCGGCAGCCGCCGCTGACCCGACTCCACGAACACGATGGCCGCGATCACCGCCACCATCATGGCCACCAAGATCACCAGCATGAAAATGTTGATCTCGCCCAAGCTCATCATGCGGAAGGTGCTGTGGATGGCGCTGGGCATGCGGGCCACGATGCCCGCGAAAATGATCAGGCTGATGCCGTTGCCGATGCCCCGCTCGGTGATCTGCTCACCCAGCCACATGATAAACGAGGTGCCCGCGGCCAGGGTGATCATGGTCATGGCCCTAAAGGCCCAACCCGGATCAGGCACCACCATGGCGCCGCCGGGGCTGGTCATGGACTCCAGGCCCACCGCAATGCCGAAGCCCTGGATCAGGGCTAGGATGACCGTGCCGTAGCGCGAGTACTGGGTGATCTTCTTGCGCCCATCCTCGCCCTCTTTCTTAAGCTGGGCCAAGTGAGGCACCACCACGGTCAGCAGCTCCAGGATAATGCTGGCGCTGATGTAGGGCATGATGCCCAGGGCGAAGATACTCATGCGCTCCAGGGCCCCGCCGCTGAACATGTCGAACAGGCCCA
Source organism: Deltaproteobacteria bacterium (assembly GCA_020444205.1). Classification (GTDB taxonomy): domain Bacteria; phylum Desulfobacterota; class Desulfarculia; order Desulfarculales; family Desulfarculaceae; genus Desulfoferula. The sequence goes on from JAHLLJ010000310.1 coordinate 1,066, forward strand.
GCAGGGTGCCCTGGTAACGGGCAAAGAAGGCGCTAAGCGCGTCGGCGTCGATGCCGGGCGTGGGGATGGCGCAGCCAACCCGATACACAGCCAGCATAATCAGGGTAAAGAAAATCCGGCGCTTGAGCTCCGGAATCCTGAGCATATTGCCGACGCCAGCGACTGCCACCTTACACCAACTCCACCGATCCGCCCGCCGCCTCGACCTTGGTCTTGGCGCCGGCGCTGATCTTGTCAACCTTGACGGTCAGAGCCACTTGAATTTCGCCATCGCCCAACAGCTTGATGGCATCGAAGGTGCCCTTGATAAGGCCAGCCTCGGCCAGGGCCTGGGCGTCCACCACGCTGCCGGCCTCAAAGCGGGCCAAGTCGCGCAGGTTCACCTCGGCAATGTTCTTGCGGAAGTGATAGTTGGAGAAGCCCCGTTTGGGCAGACGCCGCTGCAGGGGCATCTGGCCGCCCTCGAAGCCGGGCCGCACTCCGCCGCCGCTGCGCGAGTTTTGGCCCTTGTGGCCCTTGCCCGCGGTCTGCGCGGTGCCCGAGCCCTGGCCGCGCCCGATGCGCTTGCGGCTCTTTTTGGCCCCAGCCGGGGGCTTGAGTTCATTGAGCTTCATGGTGCTTCCTCTAATTCTCGTCGGGCAGCACCTGGACCAGGTGCTCCACCTTTTTGACCATGCCCCTGATGGCCGGGGTGTCCTTGAGGGTCATGACCTTGTTCATCCTGGTCAGGCCCAGGCCCTTCAAGGTTTCCCGGTGGCGCTTGGGGCGGCCAATTCCGCTTTTGACCAGTTTGACCTGAAAGGTTTTATCAGACATGGTTCACCTCTCCGGCCCTTAGGCCACCACCTGGTCCACCGGCAGGGCGCGGCGCTTGGCCATGTCCTCGGGGCTCTTAAGGGAGCGCAGTCCCTCCATGGTGGCTTTGATCACGTTGTGGGGGTTGTGGGTGCCCAACACCTTGGTAAGGATGTCGGTGACCCCGGCAGCCTCCAGCACGGCGCGCACCGCGCCCCCGGCTATAACCCCGGTTCCGGGACGGGCGGGCTTAAGCAGCACCTTTCCGGCTCCGAAGCGGCCGATGATCTCGTGGGGAATGGTCCCCTCGGCCAGAGGTATGGGGGTCATGTCGCGCTTGGCTTTTTCCACGCCCTTGCGGATGGCCTCAGGCACTTCATTGGCCTTGCCCAGGCCGAAGCCCACGCTCCCCTGTCCATCTCCCACCACGACCACGGCCGCGAAGGAGAAGCGGCGCCCGCCCTTGACCACTTTGGCCACGCGGTTGATGTGCACCACCTTATCAATGAGCTGGTTTTCTTCCTCGCTCACTTCTCTTCGTCTGCGTCTGTCCAGCAAGGCCTTTATCCTCTTCTCAAGAAGCGCGCGCGCTTCTTAGAAATCCAGACCCGCTTCGCGGGCCGCCTCGGCCAGAGCTTTCACCCGGCCGTGGTACAAAAATCCATTGCGGTCGAAAACCACCTGCTTGATGCCCTTGGCCTGGGCCTTGGCCGCTATGGCCGCGCCCACCTTTTTGGCGGTTTCCACGTTGCCGCGGTGTCCCTCGTGTCCGCTCAGTTCCTGGGGCAAGCTGCTGGCCGCCGCCAGGGTGCTGCCGTTCTCATCGTCTATGATCTGAACATAGATATTGCTCAGGGAACGGAACACGCACAGGCGGGGGCGCTCGCTGGTGCCGCGCACCTTACGGCGCACTCGCACCTTGCGCTTGGCCCAGGCGACTTTTCTCTTTGAGGTCTTAGCCATGGTTATATACCCCCGTGCCCCGGTTACTTAACGCCGGCCTTGCCCACCTTGCGCCGGATGGTCTCGTCG
>JAHLLJ010000311.1 GCA_020444205.1 Deltaproteobacteria bacterium
CAGTTCCTCATCGTGGGCGGAGGGCCCAAAGAGGAGGAGGTGCGGGGCCTGGTGCAGAGCCTGGGCCTGGGCGAGCGGGTGGTGATGACCGGCATGCGCCCGGACGTGGAGCGCCTGTTGCCCCTGTGTGATGTGTGTGTGCTGGCCAGCGACAAGAACGAAGGCGTGCCCCAAGCGGTGTTGCAGCAGATGGCCGCCCAGCTTCCGGTGGTGGCCGCCAAGGCGGGCGACGTGGGCCAGGTGGTCATCAATGAGCAGACCGGCCTGCTGGTGGAGCCGGGAGAGGCCTCGGCCCTGGCCGCCGGGGTGGCCCGGGTGCTGGACGACCCCGAGCTGGCCGCCCGGCTGGGCCAAGGGGGGCGCGAGCTGGTTTTGCAGCGCTACTCCATGGAGGCCATGCTGGACGCCACCGAGGAGATATACGGCCGGGTGCTCGCCGGGAGGAAGCCGTGATTTGGTGGCTGGCCACAGCGGCGGCCCTGGGGGCCGCAGCCTTTAGCGCCCGCTATCACTGGTGGCGCAGCCGCCTGGCGGGCGCGCCGGTGCTCATGTATCACCAGATCGTCAAGCAGCTGGACGGAACCCCCTTGCCCAAGCTGAGGGTGCCGCCCACCGCCTTTGCCCGGCAGTTGGACACCATGGCCCGGCAGGGATTTAAAGTGATGAACCTGAGTGGGGCCCTGCAGGCGGAACCTGGGACCAAGGCGGCGGTGCTCACCTTTGACGACGCCTTTTTGGATTTTTTCACCCATGCCTGGCCCATCATTAAACAGCGGGGCATGGGGGCCACGGTGTTCTTGGTAACCAGCCAGATAGGGGGAACCAACGCCTGGGACCAAGGCAAGGATATCCCCGAGGTCCCTTTAATGGATGCGCAGCAGATCAAGGATCTGGCCGCCCAGGGGGTGGAGTTCGGGGGGCACGGCCATGCCCACCGCGACCTCACCGCCCTGAGCCCCGAGGAGCTGGCCCAGGACCTGAAGGCCTGCCAAGATACTCTGAGCGAGCTTTTAGGCAAGCCCGCCCGCACCTTTGCCTATCCCTACGGCCTGTGCAACGATGAGGTGAAGCGGGCAGTGGCCCAGGCGGGCTTCAGCGCGGCCTGCTCCACCCGGCCGGGTATGCTCACCTTGGGCGGCGATCCCCTGGCCATCCCCCGCATAATAGTCAAGCGCTCGGACCAAGCCCTTGACTTTTCGCTGAAACTTAGCCGGACCAAGAGCCGCTGGTAGGGCCGTGATGAAGCTTTCCGCCGCCGTGATCGTGAAGAACGAAGAGGCCAATCTGCCTCGCTGGCTGAGGGCGGTGGAGGAGGTGGCCGACGAGATCGTGGCCGTGGATTCGGGCTCCAGCGACCGCACGGTGGAGATTCTTGAGCAGGCTGGGGCAAGGGTCTATCACCGGGAGTGGACCGGCTATGCCGACCAGCGCAATTTCCTGGCCGAACGCTGCGCCGGTGACTGGATTTTGATGCTGGACGCCGATGAGGTGATTAACCGGGAGTGCCGCCGCATCCTTTTGGCGTTCAAGGCTAATCCGGAGCCTGGGGTGGACGCCTACATGATGCCTTCACGGGTGTGGTTTTTCGGCAAGTGGCTGCGCTGGGGAGGCTTTTACCCCGAATGGAACCTGCGCCTGTACCGGCGGGGCAAGGGGGCCTGGGCTCGCCAGGAGGTGCACGAACGCCTGGTGGTGGAGGGGGCCACCGAACGCCTGGAGGGCTGCGTCTACGACCATTACTCCTACGATTCGGTGGAAGACTACCGCCAAAGGGCGGAACGATATGCCCAGGCCGGGGCCAAGCACATGTATGAGGCGGGCAAGCGGGCAAACAGCTTCACCGGACCGGCGCACGCCGCCTGGGCCTTTGTGCATAGGTATCTGCTACGCTTGGGGTTTTTGGACGGCAAGGCCGGGTGGTGGGCCTCATGGCTGGAGGGGGGCTACACCCTGGAAAAGTACCGCCGCCTGGCGGAGTTGACCGGGGAGGCCCAAAAGGGCCAAAGGGCCTAGGCTGCGGATATACTTTAAGCTTGACACCGCCACGGGGTCTATTTAAGGTAGCCAAGACTCTAGTAATGCGAGTGAGAAGGCAAGCCGGGCCGGCAGAGGGCGGCGTGGTTCTTGCGCAAAGGGCCTGAGGGCCCCAAGTTTTTGTCTGCCAAAGTGCCAAAAGGCACAAAGTAATCGCCGACTATGACGCCGGGCCGGTTCCGGTTCGGAGACGAAGGAAAAAATTAAATTCCCGCCACTCAAGGCGGGCGCTCCCAACGGGGGGCGCGGGAACTAGCGTAAGGAGGCTTAGACAAATGGCACTTATCGAACCTCATGGCGGTGGAAACCTCAAGCCGCTGTACGTAATGGACGACACTCAGCGCGCTGACCTGGCCAAAGAGGCCATGAGTCTGCCTTCCATCGTGGTGAGCTCCGCCGCGGCGGGCAACGCCGTGATGATGGGTGGCGGCTACTTCACCCCCCTGACCGGCTACATGAACAAAGCCGACGCCCTGGGCGTGGCCAAGGAGCTCAAGACCTCCTCCGGTCTGTTCTGGCCCACCCCGGTGCTGAACATGGTCGAGGATGCCGGTTCCATCAAGGCCGGCGACCGCATCGCCCTGCGCGACCCCAACGTGGCCGGCGAGCCGGTCCTGGCCATTCAGACTGTCGAGGCGGTGGAGACCTTCACCGACGAAGAGATGGCCATGATGACCGATAAGGTCTACCGCACCGACGACATGGAGCACCCCGGCGTCAAGGCCTTCAACTCCGTGGGCAAGACCTGCATCTCCGGCCCCATCAAGGTCCTGAACTACTCCTACTT
>JAHLLJ010000312.1 GCA_020444205.1 Deltaproteobacteria bacterium
CGACTCCACGTAGCGGCTCATCTCCTGGGCCCGGCAGATGGAGCACTCGATGTCCTCGTCGTCGATCTCAGGGAAGTAGGAGCGGCCATTGACGTTGATGCGCCAGCCGGCCCGGCCGAAGAGCCGGGTGGTGGAATCCTGCAGGCTGCCCTTGGGAATCCCCAGTTTCAGCGGTGGTGTCATTTGCCGTAAACCTCCTTGGGATCGAACAGGGGCTCGCCCTCGCTCACCAGCTTGTCGCCTTCAACCTTGCGGAAGAAGCAGGAACGCATGCCGGTATGGCAGGCGGCTCCGCCCACCTGCTCCACCTTGAACAGCACGGTGTCGTCGTCACAGTCCACGTAAATGGCCTTGATCTTTTGCACGTTACCGCTGGTGCCACCCTTGTGCCACAGCTCTTGGCGCGAGCGGGACCAGTAGTGCACCTCGCCGGTCTCCAGGCTCTTGGCCCAAGACTCGGGGTTGATGTAGGCCATCATCAATACGTCGCCGGTCTTGGCATCCTGGGCAATGGCCGGGATCAGGCCGCCGGTTTTGTTAAAATCCAGTTCAATCATAACTGCTTAGGGCTCCTTGAGCCGGGTAAAAAGTTGAATTAATCTTTTTATAGCCAGGTGGGGGGGTTGTCAAGGCCGGACAGCGGGGGGAGTTTGTTCCGTCACTTCAAAGTAACCTAGGCGGCGGCGGTTCCTGCGAGGATAACCGCCATCATTAACCGCCTGCTTCGCTAACCACCAAATAACCCATTGGTCTCTTTGTGCTTGACATGGCGGCCAATGTACTTACAATTGTAAGCACAAGATAAAAAGGAGCCACTGATGACCCACATGACCCGAGTTTCCAAGCAAGGCAACTCCCTGGGGGTGCGCCTGCCCAAAGAGTTTCTGGAAGGTTTGGGCCTGGAGCAAGGCGACCGAGTGGCCCTGAACCTGCGGGAGCACCACATCGAGATAAGCCGGGCCGAGGACGACTACAGCCAAGCTATGGAGTTGGGCAAGGAGTGCGCCTCCCGCTACCGTCATGCCCTGGCCAAGCTGGCCAAGTGAAAACAAAGCCTCGCTGGATACCCCGCCAGGCAGTCATTGATCTGCACCGGCAGCAAATTGCCGAACACGGCGGCCTGAGCGGCATCCAAAAACAAGGCAGTTTGGACTCGGCTCTGGCTCGTCCCCGCCAAATAGAATCTTACGGCGAGCGGGCAAACGACATTCCCGCCCTGGCCGCCGCCTATGCCTGGGGCATCGCCAAAAACCATCCCTTTGTTGACGGCAACAAGCGCATGTCCCTAATTTGCATTTACGTCTTTTTAGGCCTTAACGGCCTTTATCTTGACGCCCGCGAAGAGGACGCCTTCCAGGCCATGATGGAACTGGCCGAAGGCAGCCTGGACGAGAACTCCCTGGCCCAGTGGATTCGCTCTAATTCTCTACCTGCCTAGGGGAGCTGAGGGCCTCCATACTTTACTCACCCCCCCCGCCCGCCTTTTTGCCGGCCAATTGCCCGCAGGCCGCGCTGATGTCCTGCCCCCGGCTCTTGCGCACTATGGCGGTGATGTGCCGCTCTATGAGCAGGCCCTGGAACTCCTCCACCGCCGCCTCGCTGGGCCGCTCAAAGGCCGCGCCCTCGTGGGGGTTGAAGGCGATGAGGTTCACCTTGGCTTTGAGGCCCTTTAGCCAGCCAGCCAGGGCCGCCGCGTGCTCGGGCCGGTCGTTGACCCCGCCCAGAAGCACGTACTCAAAGGTGATGCGCCGGGTGGGCTTGAGGGGATAGGCCATGAGCGCCTTCTTGAGGGCGGCCAGGTTCCAGCGCCGGTTTACGGGCATCAGCTTGTTGCGCAGCTCGTCGGTGGGGGCGTTGAGGCTCACCGCCAGGGCCGCCGGGCTGGCCGCGGCCAGGGCGGGCAGCTTTTCCACCACCCCGGCGGTGGAGACCGTGACCTTGCGCTGGCTCATGGCCAGGCCGTGGCTGCCCAGGATGTGCCCCAGGGCCAGGCTCACTGAATCCAGATTATCCAGGGGCTCGCCCATGCCCATGAACACGATGTTGGTCAGGGGTTGGTTTTTCTCGGCCAGGCGGCGGGCGGCCAACACCTGGCCCATTATCTCCGAGGGCCTGAGGTTGCGCTTAAAGCCCAGGGTGGCAGTGCGGCAAAAGGCGCAGCCCATGCGGCAGCCCACCTGGCTGGACACGCACAGGGTGGAGTGATCCTCCTCGGGGATGAGCACACTCTCCACCGCCTGGCCATCGTCGAGCTGAAAAAGTAGCTTCTGGGTGCCGTCGGACGAGGCCTCCACCAGGGCGGGCTCCAGGGTGTCCAGGCGCGCCGCCTGGGCCAGCTTTTCGCGGAACACCTTGCTCAGGCTGGTCATCTGCTCGAAACCGGTGGCCCCGTGCTGATAGAGCCATTGCAACACCTGGCGGGCCCGGTAGGGTTTCTGCCCCAGCTCCACCACCAAATCCTGCACCTGGGCCGGGCTGAGGTCGCGCAGTTCAGGGCGTTTGTCATCCTTGCTTAACATGCCCCTAGTGTACCCTCCCCGGAGCGGCCCGCCATAGTTTGCGCGCCGCTCCGGGGAGTGAGGATCATGCCGGAGCGGGCTGGGGGGCGGGCCCAAACACACTCTCGGTGAAGCGCACGTACCAGGCGGCGGACTGCACCTGGATGATGTAGGCCACCGCGATGACCAGGGCGGCTTCGGAGCCCTGGGGACCAAAGGCGCCCATGGCCAGGGCCAGGGCGATGGACAGGTTGCGCATCACCGTGCCGTAGACCAAGGCAATGGCCTCGCCCCGGGGCAGCAGCCAACGCCCGGCCAA
>JAHLLJ010000313.1 GCA_020444205.1 Deltaproteobacteria bacterium
CTTGCCCGTCGCCTTGCCTAGCGGTGCCTGCCTGTGCCGTGAAAATAGCCCGGCGGTTGTTCCTGGTAAAAGTACAGAATTAGCGTAGGTTGGCGTAGAGGGCGCAAGCCCGAAACCCAACAAATACCTTCATCTGGGCGTGCCAAGATGTTGGGTTTCGCTTTGCTCTACCCAACCTACCAAGACCTTGTTGTTCCCCCGCTTACCGAACACAGCCAAACCACCCTCCGTGCCCGACCCCTCCAGCCTGGGGGAAGGCGAAGAACGCCGCGTCGCATCTCTTCGGAGATACTCCTTGCGATGGCGGCTATTGCTGGTTGAAAAGCATAGGGCGGGGATAAACCCCGCCCTTACACAAAAAGATTTTTTACCGCCGACCTACTTCAGGTAATAACCCGCCACCCGCCACTGGCCGTCGCTCTCCAAAATGAGGGCCACCTGCTCCAATAGCTTGGGCTGCCTGGTGAAGTTTGGCTCGAACACCGCCAGGTAATAATTGCCCTTGGGCGCTCCGGGCAGGTCTTGGGTGGCGCGGCCGTGCAAGAGCTTGCGTTCTTTGGAGGGCCCGGTCTTGGCGGCCAGCTGGGTCATCATTTGCCGCCACTTGGCGGGTGTCACCGCAGCCTGCAGCACTGGCGCGGCTTGGCGGTAGGCCTCGTCGTAGTTACCCTGATCCAGCAGGCCCAGCCAATGCTTGGCCTGGCCCTGGGCCTGGATATCCACCTCTGGTTGCCCGGCCATTGCCGCCGTGCCCAGGCTCAGGCCCAAAAGGGCCAACAGCAGCAACAGGCAGGCGCGGGCGGCTAGGTGTTTTTTAAACGCTCTCATGGCATTTCCTTTAAAGGGGCGGGCAAGCTGATTTACGATTCAGCCCTTAACGCACTTGGCTGCCCGAAGGCATCTTTTTGCTGGGCGAGACCACGCACAGGCCATCTTTGCCCACCGCGGCCAGGACCATGCCCTGGCTGGTAATGCCCCTTAGCTTGGCGGGCTTGAGGTTGGCCACGATCACCACCTGTAGGCCCACCAGTTCCTCGGGCTGGTAGTGCTGGGCCACCCCGGCCACCACGGTGCGGGGCTCCTCTTCGCCCGCGTCCAGGGTCAGCTTGAGGATCTTGTCTGCCTTGGGGATGCTCTCGGCACTGAGCACCGTGGCCACCTTTAGCTTCACCTCGCCGAACTGTTCGATGCTGATCTGCCCAGGCACCTCGGCAGGCGCTGCCTTGGCCTTTTTCTTTTTGTCGGCCTTGGGGGCGGGCTTGGCTTCGGCCTTTTTGGCAGCCTTGGCCTGCACCTTTTTGGTGTCAATGCGCGGGAACAGGGCGGGCGGCTTGTGGGTCTGGGTTCCCGGGGCCAGCAGATGGCCATCCTGCTCCATGCGCTGTAGCATGCCGCCCTCGATATGCCCCAGACCCAGCACTCCGGCCATCTTCTCGGCGGTCAGGGGCATCACCGGGCGGATCATCACCGCCACCTTGGCCAAGAGCTGACACAGGTCATGCAGCACCCGGTCCAGGCGCGGGGCCTTGTCAGGGTCCTTGGCCAGGCTCCAGGGCTCGCTGACCACCACGTACTTGTTGGCCGCGCCGATGAGGCTCCACACCGAGGCCAGGGCCTTGTGGAAAGCGAACTGGTCGTTCTCCCGGCGATACTCGGCTATCACCGCTTCGGCCAATTTGGCGATCTCGGCGTCGTCGCCGGTTTCGGGGCCGGGCTGGGGCACCACGCCGTCGCGGTACTTGTGCAGCATGTTCAAAACGCGCGAGAACAGGTTGCCCAGGTCGTTGGCCAAATCCGAGTTGTAGCGCTCCACCAGGGCCTGCTCGCTGAAGCTGGAGTCCAGGCCAAAGGACATGTCGCGCATCAGGAAATAGCGAAAGGCCTCCACCCCGTAGATCTCGGCCAGCTCCAGGGGGCGCACCACGTTGCCCAGGCTCTTGGACATCTTGGCCTGTTCCACGTTCCAGTAACCGTGCACGTTCAGGTGCTGGTATAGGTAGTCCTGGGCCGGGCGGCCCTCGGCCCGGGCCAGGGACATGAGCATGGTGGGCCAGAAGATGGCGTGGGGCTTCAAGATGTCCTTGGCGATGAGGTGCTGGGCTCCGGGCCAGAACTTGCCCATGTTTTCGCCGTCCGGCCAGCCCAGGCCGGTAAGGTAGTTGATCAGGGCGTCGAACCAGACGTAGGTGACGTATTCGGGGTCAAAGGGCAGGTCGATTCCCCAGGTGAGGCGGGACTTGGGCCGGCTGATGCACAGGTCTTCCAGGCCCTGGTCCAGCATGGCCAACACCTCGTTCTTGTAGCGCTCGGGCCGGATGAAATCCGGGTGGGCCTCGATGTGGGCCTTGAGCTCATGGGTGTAATTGCTCATGCGGAAGAAGTAGTTCTCTTCCTCCTGGTATACCGGCTCGGTGCCGTGGTCCGGGCACTTGCCACCCACCATCTCGTGCTCGGTGAGGAAGCGCTCGCAGCCCACGCAGTAGTGGCCGCCGTACTTGGCAAAGTATATGTCGCCCGCATCGTAGACCTTTTGCAAAATGCTGGTGACCACCTGCTTGTGGTCCGGGTCGGTGGTGCGGATGAACTTGTCGTTGGTGATGTGCAGCTCGGGCCACAAATGGCGGAACTTACCGCTGATCTGGTCCGCGTACTCCTGGGGGGTGACCCCCCGCTCCTCGGCGGCCTGGGCAATCTTGTCGCCGTGCTCGTCGGTGCCGGTCTGGAAACGCACCTCGTCCCCGGCCAGGCGGTGGAAGCGCGAGGCCACGTCGGCCACGATGGTGGTGTAGGCGTGGCCCAGGTGAGGCTCCGCGTT
>JAHLLJ010000314.1 GCA_020444205.1 Deltaproteobacteria bacterium
GATCACGTCGGTCTCGCCCAGGTCGGTGCTGAAGGAGTAGCGGTGCAGCTCCGGCCCGGAGGACAGGGCCCCACGGATATCCCAGGTGTAGGAGGCGCAGCCGATGGGGCCGTGGATCAGGTGCAGGGCATCGGCAATGGGATAGAGCACCACCCGGGAGCCGCAGAACACGCAGGCCCGCTGGCTGACCGCACCGGCCAGGCTTTGCTTGTCGCAGCTGATGCGAAAAGGCTTGTCGCCGCCGGTTTCAAAAAACTGGTCTTTGCGCTCTTCAAAAATTAGCTTGGACATGATGCTTCCTCTACTCCTGATGCTTGCGCATGCAGATCATCCGGGTGAGCTGGTAGCCGATGCTCCGGTGAAAGGCCTGGCCCGTTTGATTGCCTTGGTCCACCAACAACTGCAAACGGGTGGCCCCTCGCTCCTTGGCCCAGGCGGCCACCGCCTGCATTAACCGGCGGCCTATGCCCCGGCCTCGCCAGGCCGGGTCCACCACCAAGTCCTCGGCCCAAAGGGAAGGTGCGCCTTCGGAGGTGGAGATGACCAGTTGGCCGGTGACCATGCCCACTACCTGGCCGCCCGCCTCGGCGGCCAAGACCAAGGCACTGGGGCTCTTGAGCAAGAGAGAAAGGCCACGCTCCTGACTCTGCGAGTCGATGCGAAAGTCCGCCTCAATGGCAAAGAGCATCTTGAGCAGCGTGACCATTCCAGCCATATCCCCAGGACGGGCGGTCCGTATCTTCACCTCATTGGGCCCCATCACCAAAACTTCCTCTAAGCGATCAAGTAGTCTGCCGGGGGCTCGCCGTCTTCCAAACCGTCCAGGATGGCGTCGATGGCTTCTTCACTGTCCACGCCCTTGAACCACCAGTTCTGGGGTTGCACCACCATGGCCGGGCCGTTTTCGCATTGCTTGAGGCAGCCGGTGGCGGTCACTTGGCAATCCAGGCCCCGGTCCAAAATTTCCTCTTCCAGGTACTGCAGGAATCCGTCGGTTTTCTTGTGACAGATGCCCTTGGGCTCGCCGCTTAGGCGGAAGCTCTGGCAAACCAAGATCTGATTAGCGGGTACACCCATTTTTTGTCTCCTTAGAGTTGCTTTGCTTGGTTGAACGGTTTCAGCGGTCTACTTTTTGCCGCCTTTTTTCTTGCCGCCGCCGTAGAGCACGTCTACCAGGCCTTCCACGTTGCCCTCTTGGGTGAGCACCGGCAGGCCCTTTTCGGCCAGAATGCGCTTGGGGTTTTCTCCGGCCGCCGAGGCCAACAGCGCAAAGCAGTCGCTGAGCAGCATGGCCACTTGTTGCCAACGCGAGTCTCCGGCGCCGGGCTGCGGGGCGGGGCGCGATTCCAACAGCACCACCGGCCCGTCCTGGGGCCCGTAGATGATAAACTGCAACGCCTGGCCCAGGTGGGTGTCCACTTCAAAGCCGTCGGAGCTGCATACCGCCAAATGGGGCCGCTTGGGGCTGGGCTTGGGCAGCAGCACCTGCTCAGCCACCTCGTGGCTGAACTCGTCTTCGATCATGGCCTGACACATGGCCATGTCGATGAGGGTGGTGGGCAGGATCTTATTGGCCTGGGCTGCCAGGTCCGACAGTTCCTCGGGAGTAGCTTCGTCCCGCGGCTGGGGACAGTCCTCGCCCTTGGCCACAAAGGGGAACAGTTTCATTTCCGAGGCGCCCAGCTCGGCGGCCTTGGCTGCGATGGCCGGGATGTGCTCTGAGTTGATGCAGGGATACACCGTGGTCTTGGCCTGTACGTTGACTCCAGCCTTGACCAAGGCGGTGATTGCCTCTGCCTGCTCGCGGATAAGCAGCCCGGCCGCCTCGGCCAGGGGAACGGTCTTGGTGCCCGGGCGTATCCAGGCATAGATGAGCTGGGCCACCTCCGAGTCCACCGCGTCCATCAGAATGGAAACGTGAGCCAGGCCCATCTTGGCCAACTCCGAGGCATAGGCCGCGGCCCCAATGCCCAGAGTGGTCAGGCACAGGCTCACTCCGGGGTAGCGATCCCGCAGCAGGCTGAGAGTGAGCAGGGTGAGCTCCGGGGTGGCCATGGGGTCGCCGGGCCCGTTGATGTTTACTACCTTGACGCTCTGGCCCTGGTCGGCCAGATACTCCAGCCAATTAAGGGCCTGGTCAGGGGTGAGCGCCCGGGGCAGGGCCTTTTCCGGGCTGAACCTGCCCCGGGCCAAGGCCTTGGGGGCCACCGGCAGATGCACCCTGCCCGACGACTTGAGGTTGCCGGCGCAATAGTTTTCGGCTGACTGGTGGTCCACTGGCTTCATCGTGCTTGCCCCTTCCTAGATTTATAGGCCTGTTACATCACCAGTTCGAAGCTCTGCTCCGGATCGTCACGATCCTTGCGGTCCAGGATGGCGTTAAGGATTTTTTCCAAGAGCCTCAGAGCCCCCTTGTAACCTACGGTGGGGAAGTACTGATGGCCCACCCGGTCCAGGATGGGGAAGCCCCAGCGCACCAGAGGGATGTCCTCGTCGCGCGAGATGTACTTCAGGTAGGAGTTGCCCATGAGCAAATCCACGGGGTCGTTCTTTATCCACTGATGCAGCAGGAACATGTCCGCGTTCTGGTCCGCCTTTACGTTCACCTCGTAGGGCATATCGGCGGTGAGCTCGCGGATGCGCGCCACAAAGGCCTTGCCCGGGGTGCCGGTGACCACATGCACGGGACACATGTCGATGGACACCAAGAACTCCACCATGGCGATGAGCTGATCCGGGTCTCCGGCCAGGGCCACTTTCTTGTGGAAGAAGTACTGGTGCATGTCGCTGATCATGTCCACCAGCTGGCCG
>JAHLLJ010000315.1 GCA_020444205.1 Deltaproteobacteria bacterium
TAGAGCAGGTTCTCCACCGGCACCTGGGCGTCTTCCAGGATCACCGTGGTGGTGCTGCTGCCCTGGATGCCCAGCTTGTGCTCCTCGGCCCCGGAGCTGACGCCGGGCATGTCGCGCTCCACGATGAAGGCGCTAAAGTCGGTGTTGTCGATCTTGGCGAAGACGATGAAGGTCTCGGCCCAACCACCGTTGGTGATGAACATCTTTTCGCCGTTGATGATGTAGTGCTTGCCGTCCTCGCTGAGCACCGCCTTGGTGCGGCAGCCGCCCACCGCGTCGGAGCCCGCGCCCGCCTCGGTGAGGCAGTAGGCCGCGATTTTCTGGCCGGAAGCCAAGTCGGGCAGGTACTTTTCTTTCTGCTCTTGGTTGCCATAGTAGACTATGGGCAGGGTGCCGATGCCGGTGTGGGCGCCCTGGGCCACGGCAAAGGAACCGGACTTGCCGATCTCCTCGGTCACGCAGGCGGTGGAGATCTTGTCCAGGCCCAGGCCCCCGAAGTCCTCGGGAACGTCCGAGCCCAGCAGGCCCAATTCACCGGCCTGGGCCATGAGCTTTTTCATCAGCTCGTGGTCTTTTTCCTCTATCTGGTCGCTCACCGGGGCCACCTCGCCGGCCACGAAGTCGGCGGTGGTGGTGAGGATCATTTTATGCTCGTCGGAAAACTCCTCGGGCACGAAGGCCGCTTCGGGGTCGGTGGGGCCAAGCAGAAAACCGCCGCCTTGGGGAATCTCTTTATCAGCCATGATTGGGCTCCCTATCTCTAACTAAAAAACCTTGTCTGGCCGCGCCGGGGTAGGGCGGCTAGTAATTCTCTTTTTCGAACACGCCGGCCGCGCCCATGCCGAAACCGATGCACATGGACACCAGGCCCCAGCGCGAACCGTCGCGGCGGCCCATTTCATAGGCCAACTGGGTGGTCAGCTTGGCGCCGGTGCAGCCCAGAGGGTGGCCCAGGGCGATGGCTCCACCATTGACGTTGGTGATGTCCAAGGGCAGGTCCAGCTCGCGCAGGCAGTAAGCCGCCTGAGAGCCAAAGGCCTCGTTGAGCTCGATGAGGTCCAGGTCCGCCACCTTGATGCCCGCCAGGGCCAGGGCCTTGGGGATGGCCGCCACCGGGCCTATGCCCATGTAGCGCGGGTCCACGCCGGCCACCGCGTAGGAGCGGTAGGTGAGCATGGGTGTGAGGCCCAGGGCCTGGGCTTTTTCCTTGGACATGCACATCACTGCCGCAGCGCCGTCGCTCATCTGCGAGGAGTTGCCAGCGGTAACCGTGCCGCTTTTGACAAAAGCGGGCCTGAGCTTGGTCAGGGTCTCCATGGTGGTGCCGGGGCGGGGGCCCTCGTCCACCTCAAAGACCTCTTCATACAGCTCGTAGCGGCCCTTTTTGTTTTTGCGCTGCTTGGTGACCATCAGAGGTACGATCTCATCCTTGAAGCGGCCCTCCTCGATGGCCTTGAGGGCCAACTCGTTGGAGCGCACTCCCAGCTTGTCCTGATCTTCGCGTGAGATGCCAAAGTCGTTGGCCACGTTCTCGGCGGTCATGCCCATGCCCTCATAGGCCCAGGGTTTGGTGAGGCCCATCTCGGGGTCGAGCATCATCATGTTGCCGCCCATGGGGATCAGGCTCATGGATTCCACGCCGCCGGCGATCATGACCTCGGCCTGGCCGCACATGATCCGTTCGCAAGCAATGGATATGGCGTTGATGCCCGAGGAGCAAAAACGGTTCACGGTCATGCCGGGGACCTCGTCGGGCAGCCCGGCCTTTTGGGCCGCCACGCGGCCGATGTTCAGGCCCTGCTCGGCCTCGGGAAAGGTGCAGCCCAACACCACGTCGTCGATCTCAAGGGGATCGAGGCCAGGGGTGCGTTTGACTACTTCGCCCACCACGGTGCTGGCCATGTACTCCGGACGAGTCTGGCGCAGGGTGCCCCGGGGGGCGCGCCCCACCGCGGTTCGGCAGGCCGCGACGATCACGGCTTCCTTCATGAGATACCTCCCAAATTGACTGAGGCGAAAATTATAAAAACAGGAGAGGGGCCCAATAAAATAGCGCCCGCACGACGTGTTTGTATTGTTTTTGCCCCTCTCCTGTTCATTTCCTTAAGTCCTTTGCTCCCTGTATCAGTTACGCAGGGGCTTGCCGGTCTTGAGCATGTGAGCCATGCGCGCCTGGGTCTGGGGCATGCCGCAAAGCTTGAGGAAGGCCTCGCGCTCCAGGTCCAGGATGTACTGCTCGCTCACTTCGGTGTCGGGCAGCACGTTGCCGCCGGTCAACACCCGGGCCACCTCGGTGGCCACGTTGATGTCGTGGTCGGTGACAAAGCCGGCCTTGTGCATGTTGTAAAGGGCGTAGTTGAACACGCCCATGGAGTCGCGCCCCAGGACCCGGATGTTGTCAATGGGCCGGGGAGGGGTGTAGCCAGCCAGGTTCATGGCGATGACGTTGTCCTTGGCCTTTTTAATGCGATAATCGGCGTTGACCACCACCTTGTCGGTAGGCTTGAAGATGCCCATCTTCACCGCCTCGGGGGCGCTGGTGGCCACCTTGGCCATGGCGATGGTCTCAAAGGCCCGGGCCACGAAGGGCAGCAAATAGACCTGCTTGGGATACAGGCCGCCCTTGGCGATCTTGAATACCCGCTCGTGGGTGTTTCTTAGCAACAGCTCCTTGGTGCCGCCGCCGGCGGGGATCACCCCCACGCCGACCTCCACCAGGCCTACGTAGCTCTCGGCCGCGGCCACCACCCGGTCGGAGGCCAGGCAGATCTCGCAGCCGCCGC
>JAHLLJ010000316.1 GCA_020444205.1 Deltaproteobacteria bacterium
CGACATCCTCACCTACGGCGGCGCCGGATTCGTGGTGCCCGTGGCCGGCAACATCTCCCTGATGCCCGGCACCGGCTCCAACCCCGCCTACCGCAGGGTGGACGTGGACACCGAGACCGGCAAGGTCAAGGGCGTGTTCTAGAACACGACTCCACAAGCTACACGCAAAGCCCGGGCCTTTTGGCCCGGGCTTTTTTTATTCACAACCCGGCTTAACGGGCCTCCTGGGGGCTTGGTTTTATCTACCAAAATAAGCTAACATGACGACAATGGGGTACATGGTAATAATCAATAAAACTGATGGATTAAGTAGGGTTGGCCGCCTTGGGTAATCAAAACTTGCCAAGGTGTTCCTTTTTGTCTATAGTGCCGATCGTTGATTAATGTTACTATTCCGAGGTAATTAATGACATATTTCACAAAGCGGCAAGCGCCCTGACCGGAGTGGGTTGCCGCTGACCCGTCTGGCGTCTGGCCCGGCGGAAAACCGCTTGCAAGGACGAAGTCGAATGGCACAAAGCAAGAAAGTCGGAGCGGTGATGGTAGTAGGCGCCGGCATAGCCGGCGTGCAGGCCTCGTTGGATCTGGCCAACGCGGGATACTACGTCTACCTGGTGGAGAAAACCACGGCCATCGGCGGACGCATGGCCCAGCTTGACAAGACCTTCCCCACCAACGACTGCGCCATGTGCATCATCTCCCCCAAGCTGGTGGAGTGCGGGCGTCACCTGAACATCGAAATCATCACCCAGGCCGAGGTGGCGGCCATCTCCGGCGAGCCGGGTGATTTCCAGGTGGAGGTGCATCAAGAGCCCCGCTACGTGGACATGGAGGCCTGCACCGCCTGCGGCGACTGCATCGAGTCCTGCCCCGTGGCCCTGCCCAACGAGTTCGACCAGGGCCTTAGTGAGCGCAAGGCGACTTTCAAGCGCTATGCCCAGGCCTTCCCCAATGCCTACGGCATCACCAAGCTGGACCAGGCCCCCTGTTCGGTGACCTGCCCGGCCAACCTGAACGTGCAAGGCTACGTGCAGATGGCCAAGGTGGGCAAGTTCGAAGAGAGTCTGGGCATCATCATGAAGGACCTGCCCCTGCCCGGCACCATCGGCCGCATCTGTCCCCATCCCTGCGAGGACGCCTGCCGCCGCATGACCGTGGACGAGGCCATTGCCATCCGCGACATCAAGCGCCTGGTGGCCGACGAGGTGGGGGTGGAGAATGTGCCCCAGCCCGAGGTGGAGCCCCGTGGCGAAAAGGTGGCCATCGTGGGGGCCGGCCCGGCGGGTCTGTCCTGCGCCTACCACCTGGCCCGCAGCGGGATCAAGTCGGTGATCTACGAGGCCCTGCCCGTGGCGGGCGGTGCCCTGGCCACCGGCGTGCCCTCCTACCGTTTGCCCCGAGAGGGCCTGGCCAAGGAGGTGGAGCTGATCCAAAGCATGGGCGTGGAGATCAAGCTCAACACCCCCATCGGCGACGACATCAGCTTCGCGGACCTGCAAAACGATTATGACGCGGTTTTCCTGGGCGTGGGCGCCCCGGCCAGCTTCAAGCTGAACGTGGACGGCGAGGACAGCTCCAACGTAGTGCCCGCCTTGGGCTATTTGCAGGAGCTGAGCCTGGGTAATCCGGTGCCCAAGGGCAAGGACGTGCTGGTGGTGGGCGGCGGCAACGTGGCCATCGACGCGGCCCGCACCGCCCTGCGCGACGGCGCTGAGAACGTGACCATGGTCATGCTGGAGTCAGAGGAAGAGTGTCCGGCCAGCCCCTGGGAGGTGGAAGAGGCCCTGGAAGAGGGCATCACCATGTTCCATCGCCGGGGCGTGTTGGCCATTAAAACCGACGGCGACCAGGCCACCAGCCTGGTGCTCAAAAAGTGCACCAGAGTCTTTGACGAGGAGCACCGCTTCTCGCCGGAGTTCGACGAGTCCGACACCATAGAGCTGGAAGCCGACCTTTTTATCACCGCTATCGGCCAGCGCACCGACCTTTCCTTCCTGGGCGAGGACTCGGGCCTGGAGCTGACCCCCCGGGGTACCATCGCCACCGACGCGCTGACCCGGGCCACCAACCTAGACAAGGTTTTCGCGGGCGGCGACGCGGTCACCGGCCCCTGGATCGCCATTGGCGCGGTGGCCGCCGGGCGCGACGCGGCCATCAGCATGGTGCGCAAGTTCGATGGCCAGGACCTGGCCGAGGGGCGGGAGAAGCCGGAGCTCAAGCCCGAGGACGAGCAGTGCTTCAACCCCATCCCCCTGGACATTACCATCGCGCCCCGGGCCCACATGGAAACCCGCGAGGCCGAGAGCCGCAGGGGGGACTTTGATCAGTTCGAGCTGGGGCTTAGCGCCGAGCAGGGCCAGCAGGAGGGGGAGCGTTGCCTCAACTGCGCGGTTTGCTGCGAGTGCTTCCAGTGCGTGGAGGCCTGCAAGGCCCACGCCCCGGCGCACGACCAGAAGCCCCGGGAGCTAAACCTCAACGTGGGCAGTGTGGTCCTGGCTCCCGGCTTTGAGCCCTTTGACCCGTCCATATTCGATACCTACTCCTACGCCAAGCACCCCAACGTGCTTTCGGCCATGGAGTTCGAGCGGGTGCTGAGCGCCTCGGGCCCCTACCAGGGCCACCTCCAGCGCCCCAGCGACGGGGCCGAGCCCAAGAAGATCGCCTGGTTGCAGTGCGTGGGCAGCCGCGACATTAACCACTGCGACAATGGCTACTGCTCGGCAGTGTGCTGCATGTACGCCATCAAGGAGGCGGTGATCGCCAAGGAGCACGCCTCC
>JAHLLJ010000317.1 GCA_020444205.1 Deltaproteobacteria bacterium
CTTGTCGTCGAACTTGCCGCCCGCGTGCAGCTTGGTCATGACCACCTGCACCGCCGGGATATTTTCCGTGGCGTGTATATCCACCGGGATGCCCCGGCCGTCGTCCTCCACGGACACGCTGTTGTCGGCGTGGATGGTCACCTGCACGTGGGTGCAGTAGCCGCCCATGGCCTCGTCCACCGCATTGTCCACCACCTCGTAGACCAGGTGGTGCAAGCCGTCGGGGCCGGTGGAGCCAATGTACATGGCCGGACGTTTGCGTACCGCGTCCAGCCCTTCCAGCACCTTAATTTTTTCTGAGTTGTAGCTGCTTTTATCTTTGGCCATAAAGGGGCCTTTCCGGTTAAAGTTCTCGCTAGGTTATTATGACCTAAACCACGAAATTTGCAAGATTTTTTTGATATTTTGCCCCGAAAAAAGGCCTGCGCAACCCCTGGTAATCAAAAGGCAAACCCGCGCCGCCTCCAGGGGAGTGGGCGGCGCGGGTTAAAGCAAAAGCTTTATATAGACTCAGTGCACCTTTGGGGCCTTGGAGGCCCGGAACCAAAAGGCCGTTTAGGTGGGGACCCCGGCCAAAAAATCCAGCACCGCGGCGTTGGTGGCCTGGGGCTGCTCGATCACCAACTGATGCCCCGCCTGGGGTATTACCGCCAGCTTGGCGCCGGGGATGCGCTGGGCCAGAATGTCGGCGTTGCCCTGAGGCACCAGGCGGTCGTCCGCCCCGGCCAACACCAGGGTGGGGGCGCTGATATTGGGTAACCGCTCATAGGTGTCATACTCCTGGATGGCCTGCCACTGGCCCCGCATTACCTCCGGCGGGGGCTCATAGGCGGCGGCCACCTGGGTGTAGCGCTGTAAAACATCAGGGCGATTGTCCAGGGTTTCCAGGGAGAACAGGGCCTTGCGCCCTTCAAGCTGCTCGGCCAGGGTGGTGCCGGTGACCACCTGGTTGAAAAGGTCCATGGTCTCTTGGGTGGGCAGCACCTTGTGGGGGCCCCCGCAGTGGGTGGCGGTGAGCACCAGAGAGGCCACCTTGTCCGGCCAGCTAAGGGCCAGCTCCTGGGCGATCATGCCGCCCATGGAGATGCCCAGCACGTGGGCCCGGCCCCCGGCCACGCCGTCGATCAGGGCGGCCACGTCGCCGGCCATGTCCTTGATGCTCCAGGGCAAAACAGGCGCGGTGGAGGTGCCGATGCCCCGGTTGTTGAAGGCGATCACCTGGTAGTGGCGGCTGAGGACCGGGATCTGCTCGTACCAATGCTCCATGTTGGAGCCCAGGCCCCGTATCAGGACCAGGGGAAAGCCCTCGCCGTGGACCTCATAATAAAGGCTATAGCCGTTCAGCTCCAGAAAAGGCATGTAATCAACGCTCCTTAGGTTTTGAGGCTGGTTCGCGAGAAGCTAAGCTCCCTTGCGGCGATCTGCCGGGCCTGGTCGCTAATGCCCGGCAGTCCCTTTTATTAAAGTAATCGCTTTAATGCGCCTCGCTGGTCTATCTCTTTTCCAAAGGAGCCATGGCCAGCTTGACCGGCAGGGTGGCCACGGCCTGTTGTTGGCTCACCTGATCCTTCAGGGTAAGGCGCAGCTCATAGGCCCCGGTGGGAGCCCCCTTCAAGTTAACGGTCACGTTCAGGAAAAACTGACGGTTGAAATGGCGCGAAACGCTCTGTACGCGCATGAAATCCTTTTTGCCGAACAACTGCTTGCCCTGGGCGTCCAAAAGGTCCACGTCCATGGCAAAGGATATCTCCCAGCGTCCGCCGGCCAGCTCTTTCACCCCGTAGTTCACCGGCTCCAGGTAGATATAGATGGGCTGCCCCTTGCCGGGAAATACCGGGCGGTCGGGGCTGGCTATGAGATACACGCCGTCTTGCCGGGGCTGGTAGGTGCCGTAGCCCTTGGCCGGCTCGCGCACCAGGATGGCCTGGGAAAGCTGCAGGGGCAGGCGCTGCCACAGGGCCCTGGCCGCCTGGTCTATTTGCCGCAGCGCCTGGGTCTCCTGGCTTTGTACCAGGGACTGGCGGGCCTGCTCCAGCAGCGCGGCGGGGTCTTTTGGCGGCTCGGCAGGCTGGGTGGGGCTCTTTTGTTGGGTTTTGGGGGTTTGCTTGGGTTCGGCGGTGGGCTTCGGGACCGGGGCGGGGGCCAGGGTGGTGGTGGTTTCGGCCTTGGTGGCTCCCTGGTCGGCCTCGGAGGAGCAGCCGCAGAGTAACAGGGAAAAGGCGGCCATTAAGACCCACAAAAGCGCAACCCAACGCCCGATCCGCAGCGGCCCAGTCATGGCCGGCCCTCCAAAATATCGCCAAAAACAACTGCTCCAGGCTAGCATGGCGGCCCATTCCAGGCAAGCCGCGCGGCCCCCCGGGGCGGCGGGCAGGAGCCCCGGCGAAAAGGCTTGCTAAAACAGGCCCCTGCGAGGGGTCCCCGGGGGCGATTTTGTTTGCTAATCCGCGCAGTTGTTGCTATAATTGCCCGGTCGGCGAAAGGTTGCCGGAGAGGGTGAAAGGCGGTGGTTTTCGCGGCCAAACTTTTCCGGGCCAATCGCCAGTGAATTTGCTTCAGCCGCCGTGGGGGGCCAGTTTCGGACCGGCCATGCGCGGGAAGCGCTAAAGGTTAAAGTAAATGCTTCCAACTGACGCACGCAAACAAGAAGTGCTCATCGAAGAGGAGATCAGGCGTTCCTACCTTGATTACGCCATGAGCGTGATCATCGGACGGGCTTTGCCCGAGGTGCGCGACGGCCTCAAGCCGGTGCACCGGCGCATCCTCTTCGCCAT
>JAHLLJ010000318.1 GCA_020444205.1 Deltaproteobacteria bacterium
CGGCCAAACCCCTGGCCCGCTCCAGGCACTGGTCCATGTTCAGGTACTCGAAGGACCCGAAGCGGCCGCAGGTGTACAGGCCCAGGCCGTCCAGCCACTGGTAGACCTTGGCGCGGTTGCTCAGGTAGTCGCGGTCATAGACCACGTAGGCGTGCTTGATGCGCTGGGCCTGGCTGGCGATGATCTCGCTCTGGCTGATGCCACAAAGCTCGCTCACGTCGCTGGTCACCCGGCCCACCAGCTCGTCCTCGGAGGCGGAGAGCAGGGCGTCGTCCGGCGGCACGGTGATCTCGGCCACCAGGTGGGAGGAGCCTTCGGGCGCGTTGAAGGGGCTGAAGTAGCTCATATAGCACACTCGGTGGGGCAGGATGTCCGGGTCAGGGATGTAGATGGCGCTCTTGTCGGCCAGGCCGGTGTGGCCCACCCCCAACATGACCAAAATCACGCTGTTGTATTGCAGGGCCGCGCAGGCGCTCTTGGCGTCGCCCGGCGCACCCTGTAGGCAGGCGGCCAGGTCCATGACCGGGATGGTGGAGATGAGGCGGCGGCAGACGTAGGTGTCCTCGCCGTTGCTCACCTCCCAGCCGGTGGCGGTCTTTTTTACCACCGTGGCCCGGAAACCGGTGACCAAGTTAACCCCCTGGGCCAGGGCGTTGGTCAGGGACTCGATACCCCCCCGCTCGGGGTAGAGGAAGTTGAGCTGGTGGGTGTAGCCCTCGGTTTCGATGCCGATGGCCGCCTTGACCACGTCGGCGGTGGGCGGGCTGGGGATGCGCTCCACCCAGTGCACCGAAATATCCTTGGCCGGGCGCTTCCAAATCTTGTCGTTGTAGGGGATCAGGTATTTTTCGCTGATGCCCTTGCCAAAGCGGAAGCGGCACCACTCCTCCAGGTTGGAGGGCTCGGCGTCGCTACGCTCCAAAAAGCCCATGAGGCAATCAAAGATGTCCTCTTTTTCCAGGGCGTAGAGGCCGTTTTCAAAGGGGTACTTTACAAAACGGTCCTTGAACCATATCTGGTTGTTGCGCCGCTGCTCCCGCAAATTGCCTTGAAGCCAGGCGGTAAGCTGGGCCAGCAGGTCCTGGTCGCGGGAAAACAGGATGTGGCCGCCTATGTCATATGTGAAGCCGTCTTTCACAAAGCTGCGGCACAGGCCGCCGGGCCGCGCCTCCGCCTCCAGCACCAGGGTTTCGCCTTCCAAATATTGGGCCAAGCTCAGGCCGGTGAGGCCCCCTCCCAGGATGATGGTCTCCGCGTGCTCACTCATGGTTGTTTTCCTTCCCGGGCCCTGAGATGGGCCTCCAACTCGGCCAGCCCGGCGGGCGAGCCTATCTCCATGAAAGCCCGCTCCACCACGTAGGCCCCCAGCTTGCCCTGTTGAGCCAGGTCGCGGAACACCTCTTCTATGGCAAAGGGCTCGCCTTCGGGGATGGCAGTGAGCACCTCTTGGCTCAGGGCGCTGAGGCCGTAGTCGATGCAGTCGTACTTCGGTCCGGGGGCCCACTTGTCATAGGAGGCCACCCGGTCGCCCTCCAGGCACACGTTGCTGGGCTCCTTGGCCCCTTGGTTGCGCCACACCACCATCATGGCGGGCAGCCCGGTGGCCAAGAAAGAGGCCCACACCTTGCGGTGGTCGATCTCCAAATAGCTGTCCCCCCAGGTGAGCAGAAAGCGCTCTTCAAGCAGCGGGGCGGCCTTTTTGAGGCTGCCGCCGGTGCCCAAGAGGACCGGGCCGTCCAGGCTGTAAGCCACCTCCAGGCCCCAACGGGAGCCGTCGCCCACGAAGTCCTGGATCTGCTCGCCCAGGTGGCCGATGCACAAGACCACCTTGTCCACCCCGCCTGCCTTGAGCAGCTTAAGCTGGTGGTGCAAAAAGGGCTGCCCAGCCACCGGCACCAGTGGCTTGGGGATGTCCTTGGTCAGCTCGCCCAGGCGGGTGCCCAGGCCTCCGGCTATGATGACCACCTGCATTTTTAGCCCGCGTATTTCATAAAGGTCGTGCGTCCGGCTGCGCCAGCCACCCGCATACTGCGTTGCTGGCTGCGCTCGGTCCTCAACGTAGCTCTGGCGGCTACGCCTGCGGGCCTCGCTTGCCAGACGCCTTGTCTGCCGGCGGCTGGCTGTGCCGGGCCCTGGTACAACCCATAATCTAGTAAAACTAATCTCATTGCCGCCCAACCTTCATGAAAAACGCGGGCTAGACCTCGTCCAGCATGGCCCGCACCGAGGCGGTGATGGCCTGGGCCGAATTCATCTTGGCGTACCAGCCCAGGTCGTGAATCTTGTCCAGCACCAGGCGCACCTGGGGCACGTCGCCTTTCCAGCCCCGGTCGCCGCCGGTGTAGGCCAGTTCCACATCGCTGAGTCCCATCTCGGCGATAACGATCTTGGCGATGGAGGTGACGTCCAAAACGTCGTCCGTGGCAATGTTGAAGATGTTCACCACCTCGCTGGTGTTGGCCATGACGAACAGCATGGCCGCGATGACGTCATTCACATGTACGTAGCTTTTGGCCTGGGTGCCATCGCCAAGAATTTCGAGGCTATGTGGATCTTTCTTAAGTTTTCGGATGAAGTCATAGCCAACCCCGTGAGTCTGGTGGTCGCCCACCACGTTACCCATGCGCAGCACATAACCGGTCATGCCGTACTGATGGCAAAAGGCGCTGAGCAGCCCCTCGCAGGCCAGCTTGGAGGCGCCGTAAAAGCTGATGGGGGTCAGGGGGCCGAAGTCCTCGGGGGTGGGGAAGG
>JAHLLJ010000319.1 GCA_020444205.1 Deltaproteobacteria bacterium
CCATGGCGATGAAGATGCCCACGAATATGTTGAGGAAGGTGAGCCACAGCAAGGGAAAGCCGAACAAGGCCGCCGCTCCGCCGAAGCCGATAATGGCCGAGGTGGAGATGAAGGTAGCCCCGTAGCTCATGGCCATTACATAGGGGTTCATCTGCCGGCCGGCCAGCATGTAGTCGCTGGCCTGGCGGGTTTCTCGCCAACCTTTGTAGCCCAGGTAGAAGACCACGGCCAAATACACCAACGCCAAAATGATCTTGACGGTCATTCTGCCTCCTTGCCCGCTATGGTAATGCGCCGTCCGGGACCGGCGGCGCGGCCGGAATTACTTGCCCGCGTCCTCGGGGGCCCATTGGTCCAGGTCCCTGAGTTCCTCGGTCAGAGGTCCACTGTCGTTCCACTTGATAATGCCGTAGATTATGCACAGGACGGATGCGGCAATACACAACACGTATGCCAGGGCCAGCTCGGGACTCGCGATGCCTAGCAAAGGATTCCTCCAGCTCGGTGGGGGAAGGGGAGTCCCCCGAAATGGTGCCAACGGGCTTTGTATGGTGTTGGAGGTCCGCCGGGTGGTAGATCAGCCCGCTACCAGCTACAATGTAATCACACTATACGAAGGCCGCGAGCGCAAAGTCAAGGAACAAGGAGGGGCTTTCTTGTAGAAGTCCCGCAGCAGGCTACCCTTGATTATGGCTCCAAACGTGTTACATTGTAGCTACTTGCGGCTGTTAACCGCCAGAGAGCGGGACGCGACGGCCTCATCGCCAACCACCTGCGTCAGGCATTAAGGAGTCCAGATGTCCGCCGACTTCGATCGCTTCAACGGCACCGACAAATACATCGTCTCACCGGAACTCAAGGACGTGGTGAACGTTTCCATTGCCTTGGGACGTCCCCTTTTGGTCAAGGGCGAGCCGGGCACCGGCAAGACCTTGTTGGCCCACAACATTGCCAGGGGCTTGGGCAAGAAGCTCATTGTGTGGAACGTCAAGTCCACCACCAAGGCCAAGGACGGCCTGTATGTCTACGACACGGTGCAACGGCTAAACGACTCGCGCTTCGGCACCGGCGACGTCAGCGACATCAAGCGCTATATCCACCTGGGCCAGTTGGGCCGGGCCTTTGCCGAGGCCAAGGATGCGGTGCTTCTTATCGACGAGGTGGACAAGGCGGACATCGAGTTCCCCAACGACCTGCTCAACGAGCTGGACGAGATGAGCTTCCACATCCCCGAGACGGACGAGACCATAAGCGCGGCCACCCGGCCCATCGTGGTCATCACCTCCAACTCGGAGAAGGAACTGCCTGACGCCTTTTTGCGGCGCTGCGTGTTCCACTACATCGAGTTTCCGGAAGAGGAACTGATGCGCAGCATCGTGGGGGTGCACTACCCGGACCTGTCCGAGAAGCTCCTAAAGGAAGTGCTCAAGCGCTTCTACTGGCTGCGCCAGATCGAGGGCTTCCGCAAGAAACCCTCCACCAGCGAGCTGCTGGACTGGATCCAGGCCCTGGTGGCCGGCGGCATGGACCCGGGCAAGGTGGCCAGGGAGCTGCCCTTTGCCGGGGCCCTGATCAAGAAGGAGCAGGACCTGGAGGTGCTGGAGGCGGCCCTGAGCCGGGCCAACGGACCCGCCAACCGCATGGGCCTGCGCGGCCGGTTCTAGGGTGGTTGATGACAGCGTGATTCGTTGCCCTTGGTGCGGCGAGGACCCACTTTACCGCGATTACCATGACCGCGAGTGGGGCGTGCCGTTGCACGATGACCGGCGCTTGTTTGAGATGCTTTTGCTGGAGAGCTTCCAGGCCGGGTTGAGCTGGCTGACCATTTTAAAAAAGCGCGAAAACTTCCGGGCCGCCTTTGATGGCTTTGACCCGGAAAAGGTGGCGGCCTACGGCACGGAAAAGATCGAAGCTCTGATGAGCGACGCGGGCATCATCCGCAACCGGCGCAAGATCGAGGCGGCGGTGAAAAACGCCAAGGTGTATCTAGAGCTGCAAAAGGAGTTCGGCTCTTTTGACCGCTACCTTTGGGGCTGGATGAATCACCAGCCAAGGCAGCACGCTTTTGGTGATTTGAGCGAAATCCCAGCCCAGGACGAGATCTCGCGGGCCATCAGCAAGGACCTCAAAAAGCGGGGCATGGCCTTTGTGGGGCCCGTCACGGTCTACGCCCACATGCAGTCGGTGGGCATGGTCAACGACCACATCACCGAGTGCTTTCGCCATGGGCAACTGGCAAACGGCCAGGATGCCGCGAATGGATAGCCGATGTTTCTGAACCTGTTCTACAGTCTGCGCACCCTCAAGGTGCCGGTGTCGGTGACTGAATGGATGACCCTCATGGAGGCCCTGGACAAGGGCCACGCCCAGGGCAGCCTGGTGGATTTCTATCACCTGGCCCGGGCTATCTTGATCAAGTCCGAGGCGTATTACGACCAGTACGACCAGGCCTTTGCCCATGTGTTCAAGGATGCGGAGCTTCCCGAGGACATCCGCCAGGAGATTCTGGATTGGCTGGACGACCCCATTAACAAGTTGGAGTTGCCTGAGGAGGAGCTGGCCAAGATCCGCAAGATGGACCTGGACGAGTTGCTCAAGGAGCTGGAAAAGCGCCTGCAAGAGCAGGACGAGCGCCACGATGGGGGAGGGCGCTGGATAGGCACCGGCGGCACCAGCCCCTTTGGCCACTCCGGGGCCAACCCGGCGGGCATCC
>JAHLLJ010000320.1 GCA_020444205.1 Deltaproteobacteria bacterium
TCTCGTGGATGCACTCGAAGTAGGCCATCTCCGGGGCGTAGCCCGCCTCCACCAAGGTCTCGAAGCCCGCCTTCATCAAGGCGCTCAGGCCGCCGCAGAGAACCGCCTGCTCGCCGAACAGGTCGGTCTCGGTCTCTTCCTCAAAGGAGGTCTCGATGACCCCGGCGCGGGCGCCGCCGATGCCCCAGGCATAGGCCAGGGCCAAGTCCTTGGCCTGGCCCGAGGCGTCCTGGGCCACGGCGCACAGGCAGGGCACGCCCTGGCCCTGCTCATACAGATCGCGCACCAGCTTGCCGGGGCCTTTGGGGGCCACCATGATCACGTCGTTGTCCGCCGGGGGCACGATCTGGCCGTAGTGCAGGTTGAAGCCGTGGGCGAAAAGCATGGCCGCGCCGGGCTTGATGTTGGGGGCCACGTACTTCTCGTACACCTCGGGCTGGGAGGTGTCGGGCAGCAGGAAGCAGATGATGTCCGCATCCTTGACCGCCGCGTTGATCTCCATGGGCTCCAGGCCGTCGGCCTTTACCTTGTCGAAGGTCTTGCTACCCTCGCGCAGGCCCACCACCACGTTGAGGCCGCTGTCGGCCAGGTTGCGGGAATGGGCGTTGCCCTGGCTGCCGTAACCCAACACGCAGATGCGTTTGTCGGCCAGCAGCTTGGGGTTGGTGTCGCTCTCGTAGTAGATGTTAACGCTCATTAGTCAGGTTCTCCTTGAATATCGGCTAAGCGCCTTAGTCTTGTGACTCTATCTCGTTGGCCAGGCGCTCGGCCGCCCGGCTGATGTTGTAAGTGCCGTCTTGGTCCATGTCGTATCCGGCGGCCACCTCGCTCCAGTAGTCGGCCATGGGTCCCTGGCTGCGGGCCATGGCGATCTGGCCGGTGCGGGCCATTTCCTGGATGCCGTGGGGCCTTAGTATATCGATGAAGGCCTCTAACTTCTCGCGGTTGCCGGTAACCTCCAGGATCAGGGTTTGGTTGTCCACGTGGTCCACCCTGGCCCGGAAAATCTGCACCAGCTGCAGCAACTCGCCCCGCTTGTCATGGGGGGCGTTCACCTTGATCAAAAGCAGTCCGCGCTCCACCCGGGCGCAGCCGGTTAGGTCACTGACCTTTATCACGCTCACCAGACGGCGCAACTGTTTGACCACTTGGTCGATGATTGGCGGCTCGCCGGCCACCACCACGCTGATGCGGCTCACCGTGGGGTCGTCGGTCTCGCCCACGGCCAGGGAGTAGATGTTGAAGCCGCGCCGGGCGAAGAGCCCGGAAACCCGGCTGAGCACGCCCGGCTCGTTGCGCACCAAAACCGAAATAGGGCTTAGGTTTTCCATGGCTCTACTCCTCTCGCTGCTGGCCGGGGCAGGGGATGAAGTCGGCGTTGGCCCCGCCCGGAGGCACCATGGGCAGCACCAGGGCTTCGCGCTCCACGGCCACGTCCAGCACCACGGGCAGGCGCTTTTCCGCCGCCTCGGCCCTGGCCCAGGCGATGGCCTCGGGGAGCTCCTCGGCGGTGGTGACCTCGCGCCCCAGACCGCCAAAGGCCTGGGCCACCTTGGCGTAGGGCGGCGGCTGCAGGTCGGTCTCGGCCTGGCGCTTGTCCAGGAACATCTCTTGCCACTGGCGCACCATGCCCAGGAAGTTGTTGTTGAGGATCAGCACCACCAGGCCCGCCCGGTAGCGCACCGCGGTGGCCAGCTCCTGGATGGTCATCAGGAAGGAGCCGTCGCCGTCGATGAGCACCACCTCCTTGTCCGGCGAGCCCACCTTGGCCCCCACCGCGGCGGGCAGGCCGAAGCCCATGGTGCCCAGGCCGCCGGAGGAGATCAGGGTGCGGGGCTGCTTGAAGGGATAGAACTGGGCGGTGTACATCTGGTGCTGGCCCACGCCGGTGACCACAATGGCGTCCTCGGGCAGGGTTTTGCCCAGCATCTCCACCACCGCCTGAGGGGCGATGGCCGGGGAGGTGTCCTTGAAGGTCATGGGGTAGCAGCTCTTCCAGGTCTCTATCTGGTCCCGCCACAGGGAGAAATCGGGCTTTTCTTTCCAATCCTTCACGCCGTTGACCATGGCGGCCAGCACCGGCTTGGCGTCGCCCACGATGGGCACCAGGCAGGGCAGGTTCTTGCCGATCTCGCTGGCGTCCACGTCGATGTGGATGAACTGGGCGTCCGGGGCGAAACGGTCCAGCTGGCCGGTGACCCGGTCGTCCAGGCGGTTGCCAACGCAGATGATCAGGTCGGCGCGGTGCAGGGCCAGGTTGGCGTAGCCGGTGCCGTGCATGCCGGGCATGCCCAGGTAGAGCTCATCGCCCGCCGGGTAGGTGCCCAGGCCCATGAGGCTGGTGGTCACCGGGATGCCGGTGAGGCGCACCAGCTCGATGAGCTCTTCGCTGGCCCCGGCGGTGACCACGCCGCCGCCGGCCAGGATCACCGGCTGCTTGGCCTGGGCCATCACCTTCAGCGCCCGCTCGATCTGCAGGGGGTGGCCCCGGTAGGGGGGCTTGTAGCCGGTGGGCGCGCTGGGCGCGGCCAGCAGGCGGTCGCAGGGCGCGGTGGACACGTCCTTGGGCAGGTCGATCAAGACCGGGCCGGGGCGGCCGGACAGGGCCACGAAGAAGGCCTCGGCGAACACCCCGGGCAGCTCGTCCACGCTGGTTATCTGGTAGTTGTGCTTGGTGATGGGCATGGTGATGCCGCGCATGTCCGCCTCT
>JAHLLJ010000327.1 GCA_020444205.1 Deltaproteobacteria bacterium
GTCGATAGCGGAAGATTTGGGGCATTCCGCGGAACATGGATCTGAAACTGCTCTGCAGGTAAGTTAATTGCCAAGCAAGACCAATTTCCATGAGATTAGAGACCTCCTAAAATAAAGGTCTCTTATAGTATCTTTTAAAGATTTTGATGTCCAGAGGAAATTTCGCGTCATTTTGGACCGACATGGAGCAGCTATATTCGGGTTAGAAGGGTCCTACCCGTCGCTTTTGAGTGATTAAGATTATATGCCATTTGATAGTGACTCATGGCTTCTTCATTTCCTCTGCCCATCAATTTTTCCAAAGTTTCTCCAAGAAATCGATGAGCCTTATGGTTCTTTGGGTCAATTTTTACTATAAGCTCAAGAACATGCCGATTATCATCAATGGTTCCTTTTCTTGATAAGACCCTGGATAATTGTTCCAGTTGAGGTATAATACCTCGATTCAAAAGCTTATGGGAAAGCATGTGAAATTTTGAATAGGATTGGGCCTGTGACAGATGAAAAAAGGCTTCGTTTGTCGCTTTGATGTTAGGTAGACTTGAAAGGGAGCCACTAATTTTTAATTGAGCCAGCCAAGCATCAGCAATAATTTCGTGGTCTGAAAAAAATGAATCAGATTCCTTATCTATGCGTCGTTGTGTTAAATCCTGGATAATTGAATGAATGTAATACCATTCCTCAGTTTCATTCGAAGTGAGCAAACACCGTCGAACTAATTGAATAAACGCGTCTTGATCCTGAACACCATTATTTAGAGCTTTAATATGTAAATGAGAAATCTTATCACGGTATAACGAACAAAGACGCAGCATATGTTGTTCGGATTGTAACAACACTTCATCATACAATTCCCGGAAAAGCCACTTTTCCAATTCTTCGGCCAACTCCTTCTCGTGTTCATACTTTGCAAAGACCTGTATTGGGGATATATTGATACCTGCTGCTACGTTTGCGAGCAAATTCATTGCCAGAGGATGAGCGCCCGTCATGCCGACCCCCTAACCATTTATAAATAATTTCGCCTTCATCTTTATCCAGTTGCCAGCCCTTTTCAGGTTGATCTTTGAATGGACGCTTAAAGTAAAGCACCATACTTTCCTGATCAATACCACGAATTCTAAAAGACTGATGTTTCATCTCTGACAAAACAACTGGGGATATGTTTATACGGCTTTCTATAATTATTTTTATCTTAGGATTGAATTCGAAAATCGCTAATATGAATTCTTTTATTTCAGGATCGTTAAATCCTTCTTGATTAAAAAGCAGATGAGCATTTTCAAGATGGATAATAGAAGGGATGCTTTTGGCTGCGTATTCCTTTAAAGGGGTAAAAACAATTTTTCCAAACATCCTTATAAGCGGTTTTGGATTCTCCTGAGGGCAACCCAGGCATCTTGCAAAATGACGATAAAGTTCATCCAGATCCGTTTCAGCTGTCACTGAAAAGGGGATTGAATCGCGAGATTTATGCAAATCATGCTTTAACACCTCTTTGATTAATAAAGATTTCCCTATCCCCTGTAATCCATAAACCGAAATCAGATTTAATTTTTCCAGAGATATTGAAATTTTTTCAATTTCCTTAGCCCTACCAAAAACGCCCCTGGATTCATAATCGTCAAAATCATGGGTTTTAAGGGATTCGCTGCTTTTTATGACAGGCGATGATGGGGCAGATTTATGGGTAAATCTATTTTCAAAAAGATCAATAGGCCATATACCGTCTTCCGCTTTTCCGTAAATGATCTTTTTTACCCATCCACCGTTCACATCATATGTTCTCAACCATACTTGCCCTTTCCCCTGCTCAAAATCCAAATGGACGAAGTTATAGCCTGTTTGTCTTTCAGAATTTCCATAACCAGCACCTGAAGCAATGCGAGTAAATCCGCCAGTATGTGTTTCTACCCACCCCTGATGCTCATGCCCGTGCAGAAAAAATCTAAAATTTGTTTCCATCTCTTGTTTGGCAAGCGGGTCTTCTGCGGGATTGAACCAGTTGAATGGATGGTGCATGAGGGCAATGTTAAAATCTGTTGCACCAAGTTTGGATTTAAGGCTCTGAATTTGATAATGTCCTGCAAGCCAGAGCTTTCCTTTTTCATCCTTTTGGCAACAAGACCATGAGGAATTTAAGCCAGCAATACCGACTTTTATCCCGTTAATTTCACGTTGTACAGCATATGATAGATTGTTTGTGTTTTGAAGCAGATGATCATATTCTAATACTTCGAGAAACCTTATATATTCAGATAGACGATTAATGAATCCCTGCCAGTTACTTCCATTTTCATGCATTAATTTGCTTAAATCCTTTTGCACCTCTTCATGAGATTTGTTTTCTAAAGATTTTGTCAACCCAGCATTAAGAAGATCAATGGCTTCTTTCCGGTTGATATCGTGATTGCCAGGAACGATAAAAAAATGATCTTTGGGAATAGAAGGGTTAAATGTATCTCTGACGGCTTCAAAGAAAGTATCTGCTTCTAATAATTGGTCGTCAATTGATTTGCCTTTACCCTTTCCAATATTTCCATAAATGGCGTCTCCAGTAAAAAAAATAAGGTCAGGGTTCAAGCCGTGTGTTTTTTGTAAATGATCCAGATCTTTTATTAATTTATCACTCAAAAGCGACGGGTAGAGCACTCCTGACCC
>JAHLLJ010000321.1 GCA_020444205.1 Deltaproteobacteria bacterium
GCCCGACACCTGCGGCCAGTGCCACCTGGGCCCGGACCACCCCCAGATCGAGATATGGGACGAGTCCAAGCACGGAGCCATCTACCGCTCGGCCGGAACCAACTGGAACTTCAACGCTGCGCCGGGCACCTGGACGCCGGGGGTGGACTATCGCACCCCCACCTGCGCGGCCTGCCACATGAGCGGCTCGGGCGCGGTGCTCACCACCCACGACGTGACCGAGCGCCTGTCCTGGGAGCTGCAAGCCCCCCTGACCATCAGGCCCCAGGACTTCAAGCCCTGGCCGGCCAAGAGCTCCTGGCAGGAGGAGCGCAAGAAGATGCAGGCAGTGTGCAAGCAGTGCCACAGCGAGCTATGGGTCAAGAGCCACTACGAGCAAATGGACGGGGTGGTGCGCGACTACAACGAGGTTTACTTCAAGCCCACCAAGGCCAAGCTGGGCGAGCTTTACGCCAAGGGCCTGATGCCCAAGGACGCCTTCTTCAAGTCTCCCTTGTGGGTTGAGTTCTACGAGCTATGGCACCACGAGGGCCGCCGGGCGCGCATGGGCGCGGCCATGATGGCTCCGGACTACTCCTGGTGGCACGGCTTTTATGAGTGCAAGAAGCGTTTTGTCAGCTTCCACCAAGAAGCCGATCATCTCATCAAGGAGCACAAGAAGGCCTATGTGGCGCCCTACTTCCCGGGAGCCACGGGCAACACCACCAAGCCGCCTCAGATATTCGGCACCAAGAAGTAACTTCAAACCCTCCTGGCAATCCCCGCCTTGCTTATGCAGGGCGGGGATTGTAATTTGGGTCTAGGAGCAAAGCCCATGAGATGCGATCGTTGCGGAAGCTGGATAGGGACGGGGCAGGAGTACACCCACGGCTCTCAGACCCTATGTGCTGAATGTTGCATGGAGTTGCGTATGCCCCTGAAGCGCAAGACCCACTGGCAATATCTCACCGCCATCCGCAGCCAGTACTTGCAGCCGGGGCCGGAGGAGCCGCCGCGAAGTAAGTAACGCCGAAAACAAAAGGGGGGAAGAATGGCCGATGAATTAGATGCTCACGGGCAGCCAATTATCAGGGCCTACAACTGCAAACAGCGCCGTGATCGCACCCTTGACGAACTACTGGGCCTGGCCAAGGGCATGGCCGCAGACGGAATAATCAACCAGTCGGAGGCAGAGTTTCTGCAAAAGTGGCTCATCAAAAATAGTGACCTCAACGCCACTTGGCCCGTGAACGTCATCAACAACCGCATAAACCAGATGTTGTGCGATGGGGTGTTGGATGGTGATGAACAAAAAGAGCTGCTGGAACTTCTTTGTTCCTTTACTGGCCAAATCCCGGTGGAACGCGAGTTGGAGAACATGTCCTGCACCCTGCCCCTGGATACTCCGCCCCCTGCCCTTCATTTCGATGGTATGACCTACTGCTTCACCGGTAAGTTTGTTTCCGGCACCCGGCGCGACTGCCAAGAGGTGGTAATCCAGATGGGCGGGGTGGTTAAAAATACGGTGTCGAGATATGTCGATTATTTGGTGATCGGTGTCATCGGCAGCCGCGACTGGGCTCATACCTCTTACGGGCGCAAGATTGAGCGCGCCGTTGAATTGCGCCAAGAGGGAAAACCGCTGGCTATCGTATCCGAGGACCATTGGGCCCAACATGTATATGGAACCGAGGCCGATTAACCTTCGCACCTAGAAAGGCCCTGCCCATGCCCATCCCCGGCAACCTGCTGACCACGGCCATGGCGGTCATGCCCCACCGCGAAGTGGACCGCGCCTTGGAAATGGCCCTCAGCCTGGACATCCCCTTTTGGCCCCAGCTGCCGCACGTGAGCTACTACGAGGACATGTACGTGCAGGCATCGGAGCACTTTCCCGGTTCAGTGGTGGACCTGGAGCACCAGACCCTTTCTTTTTCCATGGACAAGTTCCTGGCCGAGTTTGAAGAGACCATGTCCCACTTTGACGAGCCGGGCTACTTTGATATCTCGCCCCAGTACTCGGCCGTGTATCACAAGTTTTTGGAAATGGATCTGGCGGACCGCCCGGCCATTCGGGGGCAGTTGGAAGGGCCCATCAGCTTCGGGCTCAATGTCAAGGACCAGGACGACCGCCCTATTCTCTTTGACGACACGGTGCGGCCCTTCCTGCTGGAGGTCATGGCCCGCCGGGTCAACGAACAGCTCACCCGCCTCAAGCAGATCAATCCCAACGCCTTCATGTTCATCGACGAGCCGGGGCTGCAGTTCATCTTCAGCGCCCTGTCCGGCTACTCCGACACCCAGGCCCACAAGGACCTGGAGCAGTTCTTCGCGGCCATCGAGCGGCCTCGGGGGGTGCATCTGTGCGGCAACGTTGACTGGGACTTCCTGCTCAACCTGGACATAGACGTGCTGTCGCTGGACGTTTACTCCAACGGCGAGGTGTTCGCCTCCTATGCCGGGGCCATCAAGCGCTTCCTGGATCGCGGCGGGGTGCTGGTGTGGGGCCTTACCCCCACCAACGTGGAGCCCTTTGAAGCCGAGAGCATGGAGAGCCTCTACAATCTACTCATGGACATGTGGAGCTTTTTAGAGCGCCGGGGCCTGGACCGCGACCAGTTGGTGGCCCAGGGGCTGCTGTCGCCGGCCACCT